>CAVJLK010000084.1:0-7039 GCA_963650175.1 Ruminococcus sp. CAG:579
CCTTGTTCAGTCGATTGATGGGGGCGTATTTAAGGGTCGTCCTCCGTTGTTCACACACAATGGGCACCCTTGGGGGAAACCCATTGTAATTTTATCGCAATCGCGATGCAGTTATGAAAGTACGGACTCCAAGGGCATCTCGAGGAGTCCGAGGAAAAATTGGGCTGCGCCCGACCTGTCCTTGACGCGGAAGGACCTGCCGTCGGGTTCGAAGCGCACCACGCAGTTCTCGCACTTCTGGAAGAAGTAGTCGGTCGTCACGTTCCTCTGGAGGCGGCCCCCGTCCCTTCCCAACGGGGGGAGGTCCTCGTCCGGGACGGCGGCCAGGTTCAGCCTTATGATGTACTGGACGAGGCCGCGTAGCAGGATGACGATGTTCAGCAGGGTCAGGAGGGCCTCGGCCCGTTCGGGCTTGTCGAGGTACAGCGCATCGGCGATGGGCGGGGTCTTCAGAGATCTGAACGCACCCTCGACCTTCCATTCGCCGTGGTAGATATCGAGGACCTCCGACGTCGAACGCCCCTTCTCGGGGTCCTCGGACCTGGTCTTCACATTGGTTATGAACACCTTGACCTCGGCCCGGCGCACGATCATCCTCTCCTTCTCGGGGTTGTCGATGATCTCGGCCCGCACCTTCCACACCTTCGTCTTCGGTATCTTGGAGGGGTCGTCGGGCTTGCGGCCCGGGCGGATCTCCTCCACCTCGCAGACCTTCGCAACCGCTTTTATGTCGAAGGGCGCCTTCTTCGAGAGGTTCTTGAGCTTGACCAGCGCCTTCTCGGCATCCTTCTTCTTCTCGTAGGTGACCGCCAACGCGGAGACCTTGGAACTGTACTTCTCGACCTCCTCGTCGAAGGCCTTCCTCCCCTTGCCGATGTCCTTCACGTTGACGCTGACTATCGCCCTGGCGTCGGTTCCGAGGACCTTCACGGGGTATTCGGCGATGTCGTACGCCACCCTCCCCTCCTTCCCTTTGGGCGAATGCCTGGTCAGATCGGACTCGTCCATCATCGCGAGGACGCGGTCGTGGAGCTTGTTGTCGAATCTCGTCGGACATCTGGTGATGAACCTGGTGGGTTTGCCGTTGGAGTGGGGTTCCAAGAGCTTCGTGATGACGGGGGCCTCGGCGAGGTGGGCGTCTGCCACGTAGATCGGATCCTCCTCCAGGAACAGCTTCTCCATCATCTCCATCGACGACATGTACCATTCCGAATCGTCGGTGTTGCCGTCCAGGATGCTGCCGACCACCGGGAGGCCGTGGTCGCCCACGGCCATGCCCACCATGTACTGGCGGAGATCGGCGGGATAGCCCTTGGGATATCCATGGGTGAGATCCAGGACGTCGTCGCCGGCCTCTGGGTCCCTCAGATAGACTCCCCATACGCGCTGGGCGGTGGTGTCGGAATGCAGGATCTCGGTGATGATGCGCCATCTGAGCCTCACGTTGGAGGCCACGATGTTGAAGATGCGGGTGCAACCGGCATCGTGGATCCGGTCGAGGGTGTCCGCCAGAGCGTACCTGTTCAGGTCGTCCAGGGAGGTCAGGTCGTGGAACAGGACGTTCAGGGGCTTGTCCTCGAAGGAATCGGCTATGTTCTGGAGGGCGGGGCGCTTCCCTGCGCCGAATCCGCAGAGCACCATCGAACGGCTGCGGTCGCCGGGGGATGCGTGCCATTGGACCGGGTCCCAGTCCGTCTCACGGTCGATCAGCTCGTTGAACCCGATCTCGTCGAGGAGGATGCTGCCGACCAGCATGGGGACGGACGTCTCGCGGACCTCGTCGTCGAACGTGCCCGCGAACCTCAGGGGCTCCCTCTTCTTCCGGGGCGCGTCCGGATCGTAAACGTGCTTGCGGTAGACCATCCCCTCTAGACCTCCCTTTTTATGAATGCGGGATAGGATGTTTAAATATATAAACGATTGCATTCAAATCCACGATTAGCAAAAACCCCTTCCGAGATCGAGGAGGCGGGCGGTAGAAGGAAGGGGTCGGCGGAGGGTGGAAAAGAGGTAGGAGGGGGTCAGAAATGGGCGGACTTAGAACTCAAGGGTGCCCAATGTGTGTCCTTCGCAGACTCCCTGCCTAACATATCCCCATCCAAACATTATTACAATAAGTCTTAGTTTAATTCTATAACAAACGGAAACATCCGCAACATGCATATTATGGCGCATGCCATGGAAAATCGGTCGAGAATCGGAACACCAGCGCTCGGTATGCTCGTTCGGCGCCGCGCCGGCCGAATTCGCAGAAGTCTCTGACCTTGCACCGCTCGCAGTGCGGATGGTTCGGGAGGCAGACGACCTGCCCGTGCCTCACGAGATACCGGTTGATGTCGTTCCACCTCTCCTCCGGGGTGATCTCCATCAGGGCGAACTCGGTCTGCTCCGGAGTCTTGGTACGGACCAGCCCCATCAGATTGGAGATCCTGTGCACATGGGTGTCCACGCACACCGACGGGATGCCCATCGCGTAGGAGCGGACGCACGCCGCCGTCTTCCTGCCGACCATCGGCAGGGACGTCAGCACGTCCGTGTCCGCCGGAACCTCCCCTCCGTACTCGTCGCGGAGGATCCGGCAGCACCTGACGATCGCCTCGGCCTTCTGATTGGGGAACCCGGCGGGACGGATCAGCTCCGCCACGACGCTCGGATCCGCGTCCGCCATCGCGTCCACGGAATCGTAGCGGCGGAAGAGATTGTCGGAAGCCCTCCTGGTGTTGTCGTCCCTGGTGCGCTGGGAGAGGATGGTCGCGACGAGCACGTGGAACGGGTCCGCGGGCCACTCGGGGTTCAGACCCTCCGAGCTGCGGCCAGGATACGCTCCGCCCAGGTACTCCTGCGACAGGATGTCGAGAATCGGGACGATCTGTCCGCCAGCCATTGCAGCACCCCCTCCGCCATGCGGAACGATCCGGTGACCAGTATCAGTTCGTCCTCCCTCGCGTCCATGGCGGCCTCCATCGCCTCCCCCACCGTGGGAAGCACGGCATCCACCCTGCAGTGCCCCGAAGCCTTCTCCGAGAGGACGGATGCGGGCATCGCCCTCGGCGAACGGGGCTGGGTGACGAACACCTTCGAACACACCGGGGCCAGCTCCCTCATGACGCCGTCGGCGTCCTTGTCCGAGAGCATCCCTATGACCAGTACGACCCTCCCGTAGATCTCTCCTATGTCCTCGCGGAGGCACCTCGCTCCGTCCACGGTGTGGGTGACGTCCACGATTATCGGGTCGGCCATGAGCTTCTGCATCCTGCACGGCCACGCCGTGTCGGCGAGGCCGGCGTGGACGTTGGCCGAGATCCTCTCGTCGAACTCCGGGAGCTGCATCAGCCCCTTGACCGCCAGCACGGCGTTCCTCGCCTGGTGCCTTCCGGGGAGGCCGACGGTGTACAGCGTGCCCCTGTAGTCCGCTTCGACGGAATCGGGACCCATCGATATGACCTTCACGTCGTCCGCGTCGATCCTGAGGATCGGGCATCCGACCTCGCGGGCGTGGGCTTCCAGGACCGAATAGGCGGTATCGCCGTTGATCGTCACGCACGGGACCCCGGGCTTCATTATCCCGGCCTTCTCGGACGCTATCTCCGGGATGGTGGTGCCCAGGTAGGCGGTGTGCTCCAGGCCGATGTTGTTGATCACCGCGACCTCGGGCACGATGACGTTGGTCGAATCCAGGCGTCCGCCCATCCCGACCTCCATCACGGCGATGTCCGCGGAGACCATCTTGAAGAACACGAGGGCCGCGGCCGTCAGCACCTCGAACGCGGTGCACGGCTTGCCCTCGGCGGCCATGGCCTCGACCTGGGTCCTGACCACGCCGAGGACGTGCTCCAGATCCCTGTCGTCGATCTCGGCCCCTCCGATCCTTATGCTCTCGTTGACCCTGAGGATCTCCGGGGAGGTGAACATCCCCACCGAATAGCCGGATGCGCGGAGGATGGAGTCCATCATGGCGCACACCGATCCCTTCCCGTCGGTCCCGGCCACATGGATCAGGCGGAGGCCGTCCTGGGGCCTCCCGAGCCTGTCGAGGAGCTCGATCTCGTCATCGAGGCCCAGCCTCATTCCTCTCTTGGACAATCCTGCGTACCATGCCGCGTTGGGGCCCGATGACATATAGTAACCGTTACGCGGGCAAGACGGTCCTGCTTATATGGGTAACGCCATGGCCGCGCGATGCGCGGCGTGTTCGTCTCAAATGCGTTCCTCGAAGGGGAGAAGTTCGGCGAACCGCCCGCAATGTTCCGCGCCGCCGCCGGGAGGGCGGGAGTCGGGCTCGACCTCATGACCAACTCCGACCTGTCGTTCCCGATCGGGGATCCGGATTCCGCGGATATGATCCTGAAAAATGCGGACTTCGTGCTGTTCTGGGACAAGGACGTAAGATGCGCCGCGAACCTGGAGCTGTGCGGGTACAGGGTGTTCAACTCCTCGGAGTGCATCGGGGCGTGCGACGACAAGTCCCTGACGCATCTGGCGCTGGCTAGGGCGGGGGTGCCTTCGATACCGACGGTGTCCTGCCCCCTGTCCTTCTCCGGATACGATGATCCGACATTCTTGGACGGAGCTTCGAAGATCCTCGGGTTCCCGATGGTCGTGAAGGACTGCTTCGGATCCTTCGGAGAGCAGGTTCGTCTCGCGATGGATATGGAATCCCTCGGAAGGATGTTCGAGGGACCGTACGTGCCCCGGATTCTGCAGAGGTACATCGAATGCGGAGGGCGCGACATCAGGATTGAAGTGGTCGGAGGAGTGGCGATCGCCGCCATGGAGCGGAGGGCGAAGGAGGGGGAGTTCAGATCCAACGCCACACTCGGCGGTTCCGTATCCGCGTATTCCCCGACGGAGGAGGAGAGGGAGCTGGCGATCGCCGCCTGCGAGGCGGTCGGGGCGGACTTCGCCGGCGTGGACGTGATCTCGACGCCGGAAGGACCGGCGGTGTGCGAGGTGAACTCCAACGCCCACCTGAAGAACCTCCTGGACTGCACCGGGACGGACGCGTCCGAGGCCATCCTCGCCCATGTCATCGAAACGGTGAGAGGATGAGGACCTGCTGGATCGTCTACGGGCGCTCCGACCTGGAGGCCAACCGCTTCTTCGCCGAGAGGCTCAGGGACGGTCTGGAGGGGCACGGGTTCGATGCAACGATTGCGACGACCGACTCGCTCCCCGACGGGACCCCCGACGCCGTTGTGAACCGGAGCAGGGATTGGATGCTCGCGTACGAGCTGGAATCCCGCGGCGTGCGGGTTTTCAACTCGTCCACGGTGTGCAGGGTCTGTAACGACGAGCTGGAATCCTACAGGCTGGCCGGTAGGCTGGGAATCCCGTACATGCCGACATCCATCCCGGGGCTCCCCTTTCCGCCCGGACCGCCGTGGGTCGTCAAATCCAGGTCCGGCCACGGGGGGACGGAGGTGTTCAGGGCCGATGATTTCCGGGATGTGGAACCCGCATGCGCCGGCATCCGGGACCCGATTATCCAGACCATGGCGTCCGAACCCGGACGCGACCTGCGCGTCTACGTCCTGGACGGGAGAATACTCGCAAGCGTCATGCGCTCGAACGACCGGGATTTCAGAGCGAACTACAAGCTCGGAGGTTCGATAGAACTGTGCGACCCCCCTGAGGGGGTCGTAAGAATGGTTTCGAAATTGTGCGACACGTTGTCGCCGGACCTCGCCGGCATCGACTTCGTCTTCGACGGGAGGCCGGTGTTCAACGAGATGGAGGACGCCGTCGGGACCCGCATGCTCTACGAGCTGACGGATCTCGATCCGGCGAACCTCCTGGCGGATCTGGTTCACTCGAAGATGTCCCTGTAAATGGAATCCACGAGCTCGGAGTAGGTCATGCCCTTGTCCTTGGCGACCTCGCGCACCAGGTCCATGGTCCCGGACCCGTACTGTGCGGCCTTCTTCCTCTTGTCGGCAATGAACGGGTATCCCAGATCCCTTGCGATGTCCCTGAGCAGCATCTTCCTGGAGTCCCCGTCCTTGGGCTTGAGGACGTCGAGGTCCATGGCGTTGACCTGCATGGTCACGAGCGGGTCCATGTACGGGTAGAAGATCTTCTTCCCGAAGTGGTCGGCGACCATGGTCTCGTGGGGGATGGTCGAGGAGATCAGCTTCCCGAGATCGGACTTGCGGGCCCTGACGAGCTCGTCGTCCGGGAGCCCCACGTACTTGTTGTATCCGTAGAACAGCTCGTCCGACCCCTGTCCGCCGATGATGTACTTCTCGTGGACGGTCCTGCAGACGAAGAACATGGGGAGCTCGAAGGAGAGGGTGAGGGGGGAGGAGGTGCCGGTGATGGTGATCATCTCCCTGAGCCTCGCCTCGATGTTCTCCTTGGTGATGGGTATGTGGAGCCACGGGAGGCCGAGCCTCTCGGACATTTCCTGCGCCATGACGACGTCGTAGGACTGGTCCCTGCCGGAGGTGTACAGGGTGACGGACCTGGCGTAGTCCTTGGAGATCGCGGCCACGAGTCCGGAATCCAGACCGCCGGAGAACGCGACGGCGATGTCCTGGTCCTCCACGTCGTTCCTGATGGCGGAGACGATGGCCCTCTCGAGATTCTCGAAATCTACTGACATTGAGGAACGTATCGGGGCCCGCGTATAAATTGGGAAGGTGTACGGTTGTCGGATGGCATGTCTGAACGAACGGCAGGGGATCGGGTCGCATCCCTCGGAGGGGATCCGCATGCGTCTGAGAGGGCGGGGTTCCGATCCGGGGAGAGACTCCGGGGACGGGACGGGGTTCTGCTGAAGATCGGCCGGACTGTCGAAGGGTTGGACGGGGTCGGGTCGGGGGCGGGGCCGTGTCGGTTCCGAACGGGATATGATACAGGGTGTTATGATGTGAGATGTTTCGACGCCCTTGAGAACCGAATGCGGAGGTTACGGCCATAAGACCGACGGATAGAGTACAGAAACGTACTTCTTCGGTCCGAAGAGCGGGAAACATAGTGATTCTTGTACATCGAATCCGAGCGGAGCGGGTCGGATGTCAAATAAACGGAGGCTTTGAGC
>CAVJLK010000085.1:0-7005 GCA_963650175.1 Ruminococcus sp. CAG:579
TGAAGATCGAGCAGTGCCGCGAGTACCCCCTGTACGCAGAGAAGTACAGGAACCGCTACCCCGTCGTCAAGATGAGCTTCAACGCGCTCAAATTCGGTAGCGCGGAAGAGTTCGAGGAGGACCTGAGCGGATTCATCGGCAATCTGGCCCTGGGCGACTTCCATTACCTTGCGACGTCGGATGCACTCAATGATGCCTGGAAGTCCGTATTCGAAAACATACAGGCTGGGAATGCGAAGAACCAGGGGCGTGCCTTCGAGAACCTGTGCATGATGCTGGAACTCCATCACGGCGTCAAGCCCATCATCCTCATCGACGAATACGATGCCCCCATCACAAGAGCATACGGAAGACCGTATTGGGAGGATGTCGCGGAGAGCTACGGCTCGTTCCTCGAATCCATCGTCAAAGTCAACCAGCACGTTTCGTTCATTGTCATGACAGGTGTTCAGAGGGTGGTCACCAACGGGATGGCCAGCGGGATGAACAACGTCTATCACTGCGGAGTCATGTCCAATGACTTCGCGGAGCATTTCGGACTCACTCCGGATGAGGTTGAAGACGCGATCAGGCGCCAGGTGGACGACCTGTTCCCCGATTGGTCGGAGGAGAAGCGGAAGGAGTATGCCGACAGGAAGTTCGCGGAAGCGAAGGAGTGGTACGACGGGTATCGCATCGGGAAGTGCGATATCTACAACCCGTGGAGCGTCACGAACTTCATCCACATGGACATCGGGAACGACAATCCTCCGCAACCGTACTGGAACGGGACATCCAGAAACGGGATCCTCGTGGAGGTTCTCTCGGGATTCGGGAGCACTACGTTGGATCGCATCAGGGACCTCTATCTACGCAAGGACATCCCCGGATTCGACAAGATCACTCCCGACAGCATCGTCTGGAACGGGAGTCGCTTCACCGAGAACGACGTCGCACCACTCCTGCTGTCTCACGGATACCTCACGGCCGAGCCCGTCGAAAACGGCATTCGCGTCCGCATTCCCAACGAAGAAGTGCGCAAAGCATACAACGACCTCATGAAGCTGGCGTACTGCCTGAGCATCCCGGACGTTATCGATCTGATCAAGCACATCGTCCAGAGGGACGCGGATCTCGTGAAGCAGGATCTGGAGAGGCTGATGAGTGGCGGTGCGACCATCGACGGATGGGACGAAAGCAGGTACAGGATGTGGATGAGGCAGCTGTTCGAACTCAACGGCTACAAGTCCATCGCCGAATATCCTTCGGGCACCGGATTCATCGACATGTTCGTCAAGGAGCATCCGAAGAACCCGCCAATTCTATTCGAGTTCAAGGTTCTCAGACCCGAGGACAAGACCGACCTCTCCGTCGCGCTCGATAAAGGCGTCGGCCAGATCGTCGACAGGAACTACGCCGACCAATACCAGCTTCCCGGAGTGATCCCGCTCTCGGTCGCGTTCAGGCAGAAGTCCTGCGCGGTCAGGTTCCTCTGACCGGAAACGGGGGCCTCGTGCCCCCGCTCTTTCCCTGATGATGTCGCTGGATCGAGTGACTCTACAAAACGAAGAGCACCGTGTCATACTGACTGCAGTAGGCGCGCTTTAAATACGGTCACGAAACGTCCGTTCGCATGGATGAGAAACACGTGTCCATGAAGCTCTCCGACGCTTGTCGGAGAGTGGTCGGAGAAGGAGTTAAAATCGATGGCGCTGATATCGCACCGAAAACCATGAAGGTGCTCATCGGAAGCTTCGATTTCAAGACGATCCTGAAGGGAGGGTACTACTATGCGGACAAGACCCTCCTCATCAGGGATCTGATAAAGCACGGTCCGGCCCCGATCATGATAACGAGACCCCGCAGGACGGGGAAATCGCTCGGTCTGTCGACAATCGATCGTTTTTTCAGTGTGAAGTACAAGGACGAAGAGGCCGAGGAGGACAGCTTCGCCGGACTGAAGATCGAGCAGTGCCGCGAATACCCCATGTACGCGAAGGAGTACAGGAACCGCTATCCTGTGGTCAGGCTGGACTTCAGCAAAACTAGTGTGGAGAGCCTGGAATCCTTCAGGAACAGCTTGAACAACCGCATCCGCAACCTGATCGCGACGGATTTCCGCTACATCTACAGATCGGAAGCGGTCGATGACATCCTGATGGCCGAATTCAAAAGGGTTCAGAACGAGGATGAGATGGACCCGGGACTCGTCGTCGAGAACCTGTGCATGCTCCTGGAACTCCATCACGGCGTCAAACCCATCCTCCTCATCGACGAGTACGACACACCGCTCACAAGGGCATACGGCAAACCGCATTGGGAGAAGATCGCGGAGATCTACGGTTCGTTCCTCGAATCCATCGTGAAGACCAATCGGTATGTCTCCTACACCGTGCTGACCGGCGTGCAGAAGGTCATCACGAACGGGATGGCCAGCGGGATGAACAACGTCTACCACTGCGGAGTCATGTCCGACGACTTCGCGGAGCATTTCGGACTCACACCCGCTGAGGTGGAGAACGCCGTCAGGCGCCAGGTGGACGACCTGTTCCCAGACTGGTCCGAGGATGAGCGCAGAGCGTATGCGGACAGGAAGTTCGCCGAGGCCAAGGAATGGTACGACGGCTATCGCATCGGAAAGTGCGACATCTACAATCCGTGGAGCGTCACGAACTTCATCCACAGCGACATCGGAAACGACAATCCTCCGCAACCGTACTGGAACGGAACGTCGAAGAACGGGATACTTGTCGAAGTCCTCTCTGGATTCGGAAGCACCACATTGGACCGGATCAAGGACCTGTATCAGTCCAAGGACATCCCCGAATTCGACAGAGTCAGGCCGGACAGCCTCGTTTGGAACGGAAACCATCTCACCGAGAACGATGTCGCTCCGCTGCTGCTGTCCCACGGATACCTCACGGCCGATCAGACCGACGGAAAGGTGAGGGTCAGAGTCCCCAACAATGAGGTCCGCGAGGCGTACAACGACCTCATGAAACTGGCGTACTGTCTGAGCATCCCTGATGTGATCGACCTCATCAAGCACATCGTCCAGAGGAACGCCGATCTCGTGAAACAGGATCTGGAGCGGTTGATGAGCGGCGGTGCGACCATCGACGGATGGGACGAAAGCAGGTACAAGATGTGGATGAGGCAGCTGTTCGAGCTGAACGGCTACAAATCCATCGCCGAGTATCCTTCGGGCACGGGATTCATAGACATGCTCGTCAAGGAGCATCCGAAGAACCCGCCGATTCTGTTCGAGTTCAAGGTCCTCAGGCCCGAGGACAAGACCGACCTCTCGGTCGCTCTCGACAAAGGCGTCGGCCAGATCGTCGACAGGAACTACGCCGACCAATACCAGCTTCCCGGAGTGATCCCGCTCTCGGTCGCGTTCAGGCAGAAGTCCTGCGCGGTCAGGTTCCTCTGACCGGGCAGGATGGAAAGGGGGTCTCCGGACCCCCTGTTTTCACATCGTGTGCGCGGCGTAGGCGGCCTTGTCGACCGGCTTCCCGCAGATTATGCACTTGCCCGAGTAGGGCTCGGGGACGTAGGGCCTTCCGAGGATCTTGAACCCGTAGGTGTCCTCGAACTTGTGGCCGCACTCCTCGCATCCGCACCATCCGAGCCTGAGGATCTTGTCCTCGGGGATGTTCTCCACCGAATCGATGTCCTGGATGCGGGACTTCTGGACCTCGCACGCCTTGGCGTACATCTTCTCGGAGATGTCGTCCAGGAGCATCCTGATGCCTGGAACCAGCGAATCCATCGCGATGGCGCCCTTCTCGCCGGTGTCCCTCCTCGCGAATGAGACGACGCCGTTCTCGATGTCCCTCCCGCCGAGCTCGAGCCTGAGGGGCACGCCCTTCATCTCCCACTCGAAGTACTTGGCGCCGGGGCGGGCGTCGCTGTCGTCCAGCTTGACCCTGATGCCGGCGTCCCTCAGGACCTTGACCATCTCCTTCGCGGCCTCGGTCACCGTCGCCTCGTTGTCCTTCTTGAATATGGGGATCACGACACACTGGAACGGGGCGATGCCGGGGGGCATCACGAGCCCCTGGTCGTCGCCGTGGACGCCGATCAAAGCACCCACGAGGCGCTCGCTCATGCCGAACGTGGTCTGGTGGACGTGCTTGTGCTCCCCGTTCTCGTCCTCGTAGGTGATGTCGTAGGGGACGGAGAAGTTCGTCCTGTAGTGGTGGATCGAACCCATCTGGAGGGTCCTGCCGTTGGGCATGGACGTGTCTATCCCGACGGTGTAGTGCGCCCCGGGGAACTTGTCCCACTCCGTGCGGATGCACAGCATGTACGGCAGGCAGATGGCCCTGGCGATCCTCTCGAGGATCGCGATGTCCTCCTCCACCTGGAGCTGCGCGTCCTCCTCGGACACGTGGCAGGTGTGCGACTCGAAGAAGTGGATCTCCCTGACCCTGATGAACGGGCGTGTCTGCTTGGTCTCGTACCTGAAGGTGTTGACGATCTGGTACGTCTTCAGCGGGAGGTCCTGGTGGGACCTGACCCAGAGGGAGAACATGGGGTACATGGCGGTCTCGGAGGTGGGCCTGACCACCAGCCTGACATCGAGCTCGTTGAGCCCTGCATGGGTGACCCAATAGACCTCCTCGTCGAACCCCTTGATGTGGTCCTTCTCCTTGGCGAACTCGGTCTCCGGGATCAGCAGGGGGAAGCAGACCTCGTCGTGGTCGGTGGCGTCGAACTCCTGCCTGATGTAGGAGTCGATCTGCCTCATGATCTTCCAGCCGTAGGGGGTCCAGACGTTCATCCCCTTGATGGGGTACCTCTTGTCGCAGAGGTTGGCCTTCTCGACTATGTCCAGATACCAATCCGCGAAGTCGTCCTCCTTCATCGACATCGGAGGCCCTCCCTGAGCGCGTCGGCGATGAGCCCGGCCACGGAGATGTGCGAGACCTGGTTCTCGAGGGTGTTGCAGCACAGGACCGTCGAAAGGGCGGAGCCGGTGAGCTTCTCGATGGCGTTGTTGACGAACACGCCGTGGGTGCATGCCACGGAGACGGACTGCGCCCCGGCCTCCCTGAGGGCGGACGCAGCGGCCACGATGGTGCCTCCGGTGGAGATCATGTCGTCCACGATGAGCACGTTCTTGCCGGTGGCGTCGAACTGGGCGGGGGCGATCTTCACGTCCACGCCGGACAGGCGGGTCTTCTCCAGATGGTCGTAGGGCACGCCCATCCTGGTCCCGACGTCCTTGGCGCGGCCGGCCGCGCCGATGTCCGGGGACAGGACGAGGTCGATCTTCTTGTCGGCGAAGTAATCGGCGATGACCGGGGCGGCCTTCAGGTCCCTGTGCCTGCAGTCGAAGTAGTCCAGGACGGCCTCCTTGTGGATGTCGATGGTCACGACGCCGTCGCAGTCCATCCCGAGGTGCCTGCACATGACCTTGGCGGACTCGGGCTCCCCGGGCTTGAACACGCGGTCCTGCCTGGCGTACCCGAAATAGGGGATGACCAGGGTGACGGTCTTGGCGCCCAGCCTGCGGACGGCGTCCTGCAGGAGGAACATCTCGATCAGGTTGTCGTTGGGATAGGTGTTCTGAACGATGACCACGTCGTCGTCCAGGGCCTCCGCGTCGATCCTGGTGTAGCACTCTCCGTCGGGGAACTTGGTGGAAGCGGCTTGGATGTACGTGCATCCGAGGATCCCGGCTAGCTCCTTGGCCAGGTCCCTGGAGGACGATCCGCCTACGATTATCATGGATCGCGTGTAACGCTTCTCGTTCTTTAAGGGGTTGTACGGGACCGCCTCCGGAGTCCGGCGGTCCCTCGGGGAAGGGGTTGGATCGGACGAGCGTCCGGTGCCCCGTTTAGGTCCTGAAAGTCGGGGTCGTCTCGGAATCGGACGACCCCCTCCCGGAATGCCCTCATCTCCTTCTGGAGATGCACAGGACAGCCAGTTCGGCGATGATCGCCACGATGACCGCGATGATCAGGATGGATTTGCCGTTCTTCTGCAACCAGGTTCCGTGCTCCTCCTCGACGACGATCGGTACGACGGCGCCCTGATCCTCGGGATCTGTGCCGTCTGGGATGACTGGAATGATGTTCGATGTCCAAACCGCCTGCAGGGTCACCTCAGAATTCAAATCGATGATTCCGCCAGGGAGGACGGAATCGTTCCCGCATCTCCACTCCTTGAACGTGCATCCGCTCTTGGTCGGGACGGCGGACGGGACCGTGTACGTCCCTTCTTTCGTCGCAACCGTATCACTCCTGTCCCATGTTCCTCCCTTGAGGTCGAACGTCACCGTATGGCCCCACACGGACGTCAGGGTGGTGTTCCTCATCACGATGAACTTGTCACCCGAATGATACACGTCAGTTCCGTCTGACCATTCCATGAACGTGGAACCCTCTTTCACCGGCATCAGATTGGAGATGGTATACTCCTGTCCCTTCTGAACGCTGTCCGATTTCAGTTGCGACCCGTCATCCATGTATTTCACGGACATTTTCGCCATCGGATCGGAGGCGAGTAGAAAGACCAGACGAGTCCCACGAATTTTGTCGGCTTGCCCGTCTGAGTAGAACATATAGGAGAGGCCTGCTGGGTCACCGAGGTTCCAATAGCCACCAACCATGACGTCGCCGGTTCCATTGGAGACGAAGTAATCTGGGGCCGATGGACTGTTCTCCCTTACAACCGCAGTCGGAAGCCCCCAGGAGTCGATCTTAATCGAATAGGGGTACGTTCCACTTCCGTTCAAGCCCGATGTAACGGTCGTAATGGTCTTATTGGTCGTATGCAACCCAGGTCTAAGATTCTGTCCGGCATAGAATCCGTTGGACCAATACGAATCATCGATATACTCCCAGAGGGATCCCCAGGCGTTCTCGATGAAGAGCTTGGCGCCTTCCCCACTATGTTTGGATGTCCCGTAGTACGGACCGCTGGCATCCATGTTCCCGGTCGTGGATGGAGAGCCTTCTTCCGGTTCTTCAGGATGAAAGGTAGATGCGTGTCGACGTTCCGAAGGGGAATCCGCGA
>CAVJLK010000086.1:0-6335 GCA_963650175.1 Ruminococcus sp. CAG:579
TCGCGGATTCCCCTTCGGAACGTCGACACGCATCTACCTTTCATCCTGAAGAACCTTTTATTCCGGCGGAGCGGAGGGATGTGTCGTCCGATGCCTGCGTCCGCGAAGGCGATACCATAGGTCCATCGGAGGATGCTGGCACATGTCCGCATCCTCCCGGGATCCGATGACCAATGCAGTTGTTGTTTGGTGTTCCGATTGCGTTAAAAATACCGACCTGGAGGTCCAAGGGTGCGGGAAGAACGGGACGACGCGTTTATTGCGTCCGGAGCCTTCGTCCCGACGATGGCCTTCGACAGGAACACCCCGTACGACGAACTCCCTCCGCTGCCCCCGCATGCGGACCTCGAGACCCCCGAGGTCCTGAAGGCGTGCATCAGGGCATCCAGGTCGCTGGCGGAGCTCAAGGGCCTGATGGGGAGCATACCGGACCAGAGGATCCTCCTGGAACTCCTCCCTCTGAGGGAGTCCGAGGCCAGCTCGGCCATCGAGAACATCCGTTCGTCCAAGGAGAGGCTGTTCCTCGCGACCTCCGGGGAAGAGGAGGAGACGGACAGGTTCACCCGCGAGATCCTGGGCTACAACAAGGCCCTGGTCAAGGCCAAGGGCGGCATCCCCGACCTGGAGACCATCCGCGGCATCTGCTCGACGCTCCTCGACCGGGAGGCGAGGTTCCGCGGCGGAGATGACGACGAGGTGTACCTCGTGGCTCCGGGCATGGCGGGATCGGTCTACACCCCTCCCGGAGGGAGCAGGGTGGCGGAGAAGCTCAGGAACCTCCAGGAGTACATCTTCACCGACGACGAGACCGATCCTCTCGTCAAGATGGCGATCATCCACTACCAGTTCGAGGCGATACACCCGTTCTTCGACGGGAACGGGAGGACGGGGCGCATCCTGAACGTGCTGTTCCTCCAGTACGACGGCCTCCTCGACGACCCGCTGCTGTTCCTGAGCGACTACATCATCAGGAACAAGACGCGGTACTACGAGCTCCTCGCCGGCGTCACCGAGGAGAGGGAATGGATCCCGTGGATCCTGTTCATCCTCGATGCCGTGGACGTCACGTCGCGCGAGACCATCGCGCTCATCCACGGGATGGCGTCGTCGATCTCCGGATGCAGGAGGAGGTGCTCCGACCTCGGAATACCGGAGAAGTGCGCCGAGATCGTCGCATCCAACCCGTTCTGCACCATAGGGAGGATGGCCGACGGGCTGGGATGCAGCCGGCCCACGGCGTCCAAGTACATGCACGCCCTCGCGGAGACGGGGATCCTCGAGGAATCCCGGTCCGGCAAGTACACCGTGTTCAGGAATGTCGGGCTCCTCGAGTTGTTCTTGCGATTCGACATGTAAAAATTTTCCCGATTTTTTTACACGTTCCCGGACTCGTGTGAAAAAACGGCCGATTTCTTTACACGAGGCCCGGACGCTCCCTCTTATACCCGCACCCGATTCCCCGAGCATGCGCGATTACGACCTGGTCTGCTTCGATATGGATGGGACGCTGACGACCGTCCGCAGCTCCTGGCGCTGGGTCCACGACTGCTTCGGGGTCGACAACGAGCCCGCATATCAGGCGTTCATAAACGGGGAGATCGACGAATCCGAGTTCATGCGCAGGGACATCGGACTGTGGATGAGCGCGAAGCCTGGCGTGACGGTATCGGACATAGCGAAGATCTTCCAGACCATCCCTCTGATCGACGGGATACAGGAGACCGTCGCCTGCCTGGAGGACAACGGCATCCGCTGCGTCATAGTCAGCGGAGGGATCGATCTCGCCGCGAAGATGCTGGCGGACGAGTTCGGGTTCGACGGTTACATCGCGGACAGCCTGTGCTCCGACGAAAACGGACTACTCACCGGGGAGGGGATCAGGAACCTGGACCTCCGCGACAAGGGGATCAACGTCCGTCAATTCATCGAGAAGTACAGGACGACGAAGGAGCGCACCGTGTCCGTCGGGAACTCGTTCACGGACATCCCGATGTTCAAGAACTCGGGATTGTCGATCGCGTTCAACCCCACCGACCCCTACACGTCGGAGGCCGCCGACCATACGGTGGAGAGCGGGAACATCTCGGACGTGCTGGATTTCATCCTTCCGGACGAATGATCACTCGTCGATGTCGTCGTCATCGTCCAGGACGTAGTCCGACTCGTCGAACTCGTCGTCCAGGTCGAGGACGTCGTAGGTCTTCTTGCGGATCTTGCCGTAAATCCTGACGATGTCCCTCGCCTCGGCGGAGCCGTGCTTCACCAGGTTGCCCTTGGTCTTGATGGCGTGGATGAGACAATCGAAATCCTCGAACTTCAGCATCGATCCGACGACGAACTCGTCGTCCGGCTCGGCCTCGATCCTCAGGGGGTACGTCCTGCCGACGTCGTTGACGGAGACCTTCACGCTGAGGACGTCGAACCTCTTGACCCACAGCTTCTTTATCTTCGGCGCCAGGGACTTCTTGACCCTGCGTCCGTCACCGACCTCGATGTAGGTGACGCACACCTTGCGGCCGTCGTCGAGCTCGAACTCGTCGTCCAGTTCGACGATGTCGTTGCTCTCGAGGGTTGTGCGGGTCTGTTCGGAGACGTCGCCGTCGCTGTAGACCACGGGGACCTCGATGAGCTCGGGGATCCTGATGGTCTCCGATGTGACCTTGCCGCACTCGTTGCACCTGAAGGTCCCCTCGATGGTGGCCTTCCCCATCCTCCCCTTGAGGATCTGGTGCTCCGTCTCGTCGTCGCATTCGGGGCATGTGTAGACAATCGTGTCAGGCATCTCTCTCTGGATCATGATACCGCGGACCCGCCATCTACCGAGAACTCGCCCCGGGATGACATCGACTCGTTAGCTCCACCCGTCCTTAAACATTGCCGTCCGGGTGGAAGGGCGGTCCCGCGGGTCGTGATGATGCGGGACCGCTTCGCCGGATGTGTTCGAGAAGGTCCTCGCCCGGACGGGGCGGGGTCCCCCTCGGACGTCGGAGACTCATCTCTTCGGGATGCTCATGACCGCCAGTATGGCGATGATGGCCACCACGATGCCGATGACCAGGACGGTCTTCCCGTCGTCCTTCGATCCGTCCTTCTCCCCATCCTCGACGAGGACCTCGATGGCGTCCTGCTCGTCTCCGGGGAAGATCGGAACCATGGATGACGACTTCCCGGCCTCGACCCAGACGGCCTTCAGATCCATATCCGAGTTCACTTCGATCTCCGTCCCGGCTGGGTGGAATCCGTCGCTGGAGGACCAGCCGGAGAAGGTGTACGAATCCCTGACCGGGCTGACCGTCACCTTGTCTCCCATGTTGTAGGCCATGGATGCGGATTCGGACCCGTCCGCCCATCTCCCGCCGGCCAGATCGAAGGTGACGGTGAAGGTCTTCGCTGTGGCCTTCTGCGTCCACGCGGCCGTGAAGGCGATGTTCTCGGTACCCATGGTCACCGTCTTCCCCGGTTGGTACAGAATATTAGTAGACTTATCCACCCATCCGCCGAACTCGTATCCTTCCCTCGTACCGTCGTAGGACGCCACGGTGAACGTGTCCCCCTGCTTCACCGTCACGGTCTCGGGGGCCGATCCCGAGCCTTCGCCGATGTCGTATGAGACGGAGTGGGTCGCGGGTTTGCTAGCCTCACCTCTGACGAAATAGAGTGAATCCTCTGATTCAAAACTATTGAATTCATACCCAGCAAGATCTTCTGCATTGACTCCTGCGGTTAGATCAGTTTTATTGTACACAAATGGACATACGAATGCACCCTGTGACAGCTCTACTTTATCGACATCCGGGAAAATTATAACATAATCTCTCCCAGGTTCTATCGTATTAACAGAACCTGAAAACGCACCACTCGCGATCGAAGTAATCTTCGATTCCGACAGGTCGACAGTGTTCAAGCCCCTCATATCACTGAAGAAATAAGAACTCGAGATGGAAGTGATATTCCCTTTGATGTAGAGCGCCTGTATCTGATATTTATAAGCCCCTTGCTTCCATGGAGTTTCAAAACCGCCCGCCTCTGCTGGTATCGACATAGAGACAGGACCTGAGACTCCCTCGACCAGAGCGATTGTGAGCACCTTCCCTGTATCATCTATCGTCCAGGTTAACTGTCCGTCCAAGAACGTACCGCTCCGCTCGTAATCTGTATCCCTGTCTCCAGTGCCGGTATCTCCAGTGCCGGTACCAGTCCCCTCATCTCCAGTCGTGCCACCTGAATCACCACCCACAACAACTGGTGCGGGGAGCATTACAAACACACTCAAAATGAGTGCAACCGCAACGATTGCCAATACAACATTTATTGACCGTCCGATTCTGTCCCCATGCTTTGCCGATAAGGCGGATCCTTTCCCTTTCGCTCTCACTCTTCCCCCGCTTTCTTCATGTAGGAAGCGGTGAAATCCGGGGGTTCCCCCCCCCCCCGACAAACTTTCCGGTGTTCATCTTCATGGATGTGCCCCTCCCGAATCACTTAGATCGGAATCGTGCAGACGGCCGACCATCCCTCGGATCCTCCCGGATCCCTGAATATGAGGCAATTCCCCTCGGGCCGGTGGCGTCTACGCCCTGAATCTGGCCACGCCTCGTCGATATTTCATATCTTCGCACCATGCAACCCACATTCACGACCTTCGAGCGGATGCGGGTTCGAGTCAAATATCAGACATAATTATCGTACCGACCGTTCCGGAAACATGAGCGGAAGCATCGAGATCGATGTGATGCGCTGCAGGAAGGTGCGCGTATCGCCGTACCTGCCGTCCGGAGGGGACGGCTTCGCGCTCCTGTTCTCCGACGGCGGATACGCCGCGAGATCCTGGAAGGAGATGATCCGCCCCGGGATCTCGATGGACCCGCAGAGGCAGATGGCCTCGCTCGGATGGATCCGCGACCAGAGCCCCGATCCGGATTGCGTCGAGTCCCTGGCCGATCACGACCCTGACGCGGTCTCCCATACGATACACCTGTGATCACCGCACGATGAACGGCGCATCGTGCCCCGGGATCACCACGTCGGCGAATCTCCTGATGCGGTCGATGCTATCCAGCGCCAGCCTGCGGTCCGTGCACAGAGTAGGGGCCTTGCGCTCCTTCAGGTTCCCCTCCAGGGGGACCGCGTCCCCGGCGCACACATAACGACGATCGGCCTCCACGAACACGCTGGACTCCTCGGTGCAATGGCCCGGAGTATGGACCATCCTCACCCCGGGACACAGCTGGAACTCGTCGTCCTCGACGATCCTCGCCCCCGGGATCTCCGACTTCCCGCCCTTGTGCACGATCACTTCGGCCTTCGGGTACCTCTTGAGGTTCCCGACGTGGTCGCTGTGGGTGTGCGTGAGAACCACGGTGTCGACGTCCTCCGGGAATATCCCGATCTGCCTGAACGAGGTCTTGACGGCGGGCCACATGTACTCCGTGCTCGTGTCGACCACGATGTTCCTCCCTTCGGCCCTGATGAGCGTGGATGTGGAATGCGCCTGGATGAGATTGCCGTCATCGTCGCGCTCCAGGAACCCTATGCAGAGGATGTCGAGCAGTATCATGCCCGTCCCCATCGGATGCGCGCTCTTATCGGTGTCGCTTCCGGGCGCAGATGAAGAACGAGAACGGGAGGAACACGGTCTCCCCTTCCTTCTCGAGCCTGCAGGAGTCGCGTCCGTCGGTCTCGACGGTGATCCTCTGGACGCCCATCCCTATGAGCGCATCCAGGTCCCACTGGGGCCTGCGCCTGTAGCTCAGGGGGAGGTCCTCGGCGATCCCTGCCATTATCGAGGGGTCCACGCCGTCTACGGCGGGATGGCGGGAGCATCTGTCCCCGCCGGCGTCCCTGAACTCGGCGTCGTGGAGATGGAGGTAGTGGTTGCCGTCGAACACCATCAGGCGTCCGCCGTCCTTCAGGACCCGGAGCCACTCGCGGTAGGCGCCGGCGGGATCCTCGAGGTTCCATACGACGTTGCGGGAGATCACGAGATCGAAGGTGCCGTCCGGATAGAGGAGATGCTGCGCGTCCATCCGCTCGAATTCCGCATCGACACCGTATCTGGCGCAGTTGGCCCTGGCCTGCTCGAGCATTCCCTCGGAGCAGTCGATTCCGGTGACGTGATGCCCCTCCCTTCCGAGGAGGATCGGGAAGAAGCCGGGCCCTGTGCCCACATCGAGCACGTTGAGACGATCGCCGTCCAGATGCTCGCGGATGATGTCCATCCAATGTTCTGCGCGGCCGGAATCCAATGATTCGTAAATTCAAAACTAGCGTTTCCGCAACATTTCTGCATAGCTCCCGCTGGAGTGGGGAATGGGCGTATGGCTTGCCGACGCTCG
>CAVJLK010000087.1:0-6116 GCA_963650175.1 Ruminococcus sp. CAG:579
CGTAATAGCTCAGGATCTCCTCGACCTCCGATTCCGTGAATCCGAACCTCTCGTCCGAGCTCTCGGAGAAGATGCTGTCCTCCGTGACGTTGTTCAATCCTGAGAATATGCTCTCCTCGGCGATCCGCATCACGCCGGTCAGGTATACCATCCCCCGGTACGGATTCCCTTTGATGGAATCGTACATGAGCTTCTTGAGGAACGCCATCATCGGCTTGTGGGATTCCGTCCCGAAAGCGTCCGATACGGCCACGTCGTACTCGTCGATGAGGATGATCGGCTTCACGCCGAATTCGTTCATCAGGTCGCGCGAGAGGAGCTGGATGCTGCCGACGAGGTCGTCCCTGGTGGCGCTCTTGTCCTCCAGCGCTTCGAATAGATGCCTGAGGTCGGCGCGGACATCATCCTTCTTCAGGAGGCGACGGTGGGGCTCGAAGCACACCTTGACCGCTCTGCGCATCCCGTCCAGGAATCCCTCGCAGGAGGACGACTTGGTGCCTCCGAGGTCGAGGTGGATCACCGGGAAGGCGTTCTTGTACTTCTCAAACTCCGGGTAATCGGAGATCGCCAGCCCGTCGAACCATGTGTTGCCCTTGTATTCGATGTTGAAGAACGCGTCCATCATGGACAGGTTGGTGGTCTTCCCGAACCTGCGGGGACGGGTGAACAGATAGACCCCGAAGCGATTCTTCTCCAGGAGGTCCTTGATGAGGAGCGTCTTGTCGACGTAGTACTTGTCGTTCTCGCGGAGCTCCGCGAATGACATTCCTCCGAGATCCACCTGCTTCATGCAATCTATAGTCTGCTGTGTGTTGATAAGGATTTACAAATAATTTCGAAATGAAATTATGATTTACAGATACCGCTACCATTCATAAGATAAACAAACGATGCCCTGTAGACCCTTCAGACCATGAAGATCTCCGACCTGGCCTTGGCCTCCTTGCCCTTGAAGCATATCCCGAACAGGAGGACCTCGCCGGAGAACTCCTTGTAGTACTTCATGTCGTGTATCTGCTTCAAAGCCTCATCCACTCCGCCATCCAGAGTCTCGTCCTTCCTGGCGATTTTGAGCTCAAGGATTATCGGCACGTCGCCCTGGACTTTCGGTGTGAGGATGACGTCCGATCTCCCATGTCCCATCTCGCGCTCGGCCCTGACGGTATATCTCTCGCAGAGACCTATCAGGAGCGTCACCACCATCATCTCATAGGGGTTCTCGGGGGTCTTGTCCGTGAGGTTCAGGTAGCTAGTGGTCATGAGGAAGTCCTCGAGGAGACTCGCTATCTTCTCCGCATCCCCTTCCAGGACGGCCTGATTGAACTCGATGAAGCCCTCGTCGGTGACCGGTCTGAGGTCCTCGGCCATGTCCCTGACCATCTCCATGACCTCCATGTTCGGTATCGAGATGTCGAACACCTTCCTCCCGGCCGGGACGGCGTTCAGGTACCCGGCCATGGCCATGAGGCTGAAGAGCGATTTGTCCGAAGAGTAGACGTCCTTGTAAACGAGAGACCTGATGAGCTCGACCCGCGCCGTGCCCCCTGTGACTAGTTCGGTTATCACGGACAGGTTCGTGTTGTTCACGCGGTTGAGGAGGTTTCTGACCACACCGTCCCCTCCAGAATTGACCCAGTACGTGTCCGGCTTGCACTTGTTGCGGATGTAGTTCATGATGCTGTACGGGTTGTACACGTCGACGTTCCCGAAGCGGTACCCGTCGTACCATTCCCTCACTTCACCCAGCTTCTCCGGATAACCGTAGTACTCAAGAATGTCCCTGACCTCGGACTCCGTGAACCCGAACCTCTCGTCCGAATTCTCGGAGAAGATGTTGTTTACCGCAACATTGTTCAAATCCGAGAAGATGCTCTCCTTCGCGATCTGCATCACGCCGGTCATGTAGACCATCTCCAGGTTGGTATTAGTCTTCAATGTCGAGCGAAAGAACCTCCCCAGGAAATCGAGTGTCTTCCTGTGCGACTCGCTTCCGAAATAGTCGGACACGGCGCAGTCATACTCGTCGATGAGGATGATCGACTTCTTTCCTGTGGATTTGAAGATGGCGGTCGAGAGGTTCTTGATGGAGGTCGTCAGGGCAGTCTCAGATGTTCTGCACTCGTCCAGGGAGTCGAACAGATTCCGGGTCCTGACGGGGATGCCGGGACATTCGAGGACATATCTGTGGGACTCGAACGCATCCGCGACCGCATCGCGCATCAACTCGATGAAGGACTTGTAATCGGGCGCCTTCGTATCGTTCAGGTTGAGGTGGATCACCGGAAAGGCGTTCTTGTACCTCTCGAACTCAGGATAATTGGAAATCGCCAGCCCGTCGAACCAGGTGTTCCCCTTGTGCTGGATGTTGAAGAACGCGTCCAGCATGGACAGGTTGGTGGTCTTCCCGAACCTGCGGGGACGTGTGAACAGGTAGACGTCGCCGGCCCCCTCGCTCAGGATGTCGGCGATGAGCATGGTCTTGTCGACGTAGTACTTGTCGTTCTCGCGGAGCTCCGCGAACGACATCCCTCCGAGGTCCACCTGCTTCATGCAACCCATAATCCATCACGCATTCATAAGCGTTCGCAATCAGGCACCGGCCCCGGACCTCATGGATACATTCCGCACCCGTGACCGAGGCAGTCCGCAAGGATCCCCGATCGAAGTTCGGACGGCGGGATCGAGGGATCGCGTTCCCGGAGAACGCCCCCGCCCGTCTGCGCGGACGGGGGCGATGTTTTCATCCCAGGAGCCTGGAGATGGACTTGGAAAGGAGCTCGTTGGCCTGCTTCCCGTCGATCTTCCCGCGGAGGGCGCCCATGACGGGCCCCATCAGCGGTCCGATGGCGCCCATGCCCTTGGACCTGACGAAGTCCGCGCGCTCGTCCACTATCCTGTCGATGACCGCCTGGGCCTCCCCTATGTCCATCGCTCCGAGCCCGAGCTTGCCGATGGCCTCCTCCGGACGGGCGCCGGAGCACATCTCCCTCAGCAGCGCCGGGAGGGCCTCCTTCGCGAAGCGCCCCGCCTTCAGCATGCCGAACGCCTCGACCAGGGAGTCCTCGGGCATCGAGGACGGGTCGAGGCCGTCGTGCTCCAGCTCGCCGAAGGTGTTGAGCAGGGTCGTCGCCGCGATGGAAGCCATCCCGTCGGCGGCGAGCATCTCGAAGAGCTCGTCCTGCCCCTTCCTGACGATCTGCCGGGCCTGCTGACCGTTCACGCCGTAGGCCTCCACCAGACGGGCCTCGATCTGCTCCGGGAACTCCGGCATGTTGTCGCGGATGGATTCCATCATCTCTTCCGTTATCGTGGTCGGAGGGACGTCGGTCTCCGGATACATCCTGGCGGCCCCCGGGAGCGGCCTGGAGTACTTGGTGGTCCCGTCCGGGAGCGGGTCGCGGGTCTCCTCCGGGACGCCGGCGAGGGCCTCGTTGGCCCTCGAGACGGCCACCTCCAGAGCATCCCTCGCCTTCCTCTCCGGCGCGGCGCACATGACGAACGCGTCGTCGGGCCCGGTCATGCCGAGACGGCTCCTCAGCGCATCGACGTACTCCTGCGAGATGCCGTAGTTCGGCAGCTCGTCGGAATGGAATATCCCCTTGACCCCGCGGGTGCGGGCCCTCTGCGCCATCTCGGCGCCCAGGCGCAGCTTGCCCTCGTCGCCGTTCATCACCCCGGCGAAGCCGGGGAGGCGGACCGCCAGGACGCGCCCCTTGGAGGACAGCGCGCCGGCGATGACCTTGGAGTCGCAATCCTCGAAGAGGTCCGTGACGTCCTCCGGCTCGAATCCCGCCGGAACAGCGCCCCTTCCGTTCAGGATCTCCTTCACGCGGATGAGCATCCTCTGCCTGGCGACCTCGTTCCTGACGTAGTCCGGGATTAGTTTCAGATCGCCGACCCCCTTCAGCTCGATGCGGGCCCCGCCCGGTATGGAGATGTTCAGGTCCTGGCGGATGGTCCCGATGCCCCTCTTGACCCTGCGCGTGGCCCTCAACAGCGTTCCGATGCGGTACGCGACCTCCTGGACCTCCTCGGGGGTCCTCATGTCCGGTCCGGTCGCCACTTCGATCAGAGGTATCCCCAGGCGGTCCAGCCTGTAGAGGATCTCGTCCCCCTTGGTCTCGACCTTCCTCGCCGCGTCCTCCTCCAGACACACCGAAAGGATGGAGATCTCCCTGTCGCCGGCCATAACGTGGCCGTCGGTTGCGACCAGGGCTGTCCTCTGGAACCCGGATGTGTTGGAGCCGTCGACCACGATCTTCCTCATGAAGTGGATCTCGTCGATGACGTTGGCTCCGAGCATCTCGGAGAACGTCAGGGCGATCCCCATCGCGTCGGGGTTCACGCTGTGCGGGGGCTCCTCGTCCAATTCGACGAGGCAGCTGGTTCCCTCGCAGCACTGGTACCTGTAGCCCATGTGCCTCTGGAACTGGGCCAGGGCGGCGCGGTCGATCTCCCCCATCTCGCTTGTAGTCGGTCTGAGCTTCCTGAAGTACGCCCCGGCCCCGTCCTCGCACAGGCGGCTCTCGCAGTCGCAGAACAGCTTCCTGGTGTCCAGCTGCTGGTGGATCTCGATGCCGCACATCATCTCGTAGTCTTCGCTCATCGACGGTCCTCCTGTCGGACATCTCGAAGGCCAGCGGCGTCCGCATCAGCTCCTCGGCGGCCTCGGCGGAATCCGTGTTGGCCAGGGCCCACATCAGCTTGACGTAGGCGGTCTCCGGGAGCATATCGAGGACGGTGATCGCGCCGGCCTTCAGCATGTCCCTCCCGGTGTTGTACACGTTGAGGTTGGTCCTGCCGTTGAGGCACTGGCTGGTCATGACCACGACCGATCCGTTCTCCGTGGCCTTCCTTATCAGGGGGATCATGCCCTCGCACACGTGCCCCAGACCGGAGCCGGCGACGACTATGCCCTTGGACTTCATGAACACGGGTTCGAAGAGGGCGGGATCCATGCCCGGATAGTACTGGAGCAGGACGCAGGACTTCTCCATCCCGTCCTTGACGACTACCTTGGCGTCGCGGATCCTGGGACCGTCGGTGCGGACCTCCATGTTGCCGTCCCTGTCGAGATGGGCGACGGGGAGGGCGTTGATCGAACGGAAGGCGTCCCTGCGGGAGGTGTGCATCTTGCGCACCCTGGTGCCCTGGTGCACGGCGAAGGAGTCGTCGCCGGGGGTGTCGTGCATCACGACGAACACGCCGGAGCGGTCGGCCTTGGTGGCGAAGCGGACGCAGGCCATCAGGTTGCTGGACGCGTCTGAGGAGGGACGGTCGGAGGAGCGCTGGGCTCCGACGAGGATGACCGGTTTCGGGACATCGCCGAGCATGAAGGACAGGGCGGCGGCGGTGTATCCCATGGTATCGGTTCCGTGGGGTATGATGACGGCGTCTGCGCCGTCGTTTATCTCTTCGGCGACGGCTCTGGCGAGCTCCTGCCAGTGGGCGGGGTCCATGTTCTCGGAGAATATCGAGAACAGGACGCGGGCGTCGATGTTCGCCAATTCCCTGATCTCCGGGACGGCGTTGACCATGTCGGAGGTGGAGAGCGCCGGATGAACGGCGCCGGTCCTGTAGTCCACATAGGAGGCGATGGTCCCGCCGGTGCCGATGAGGACGATCTTGGGGAGGCCGTCGTGGAACTCCACGGGGGACTCCTTCTTCTCGCGGACGGCGGGCTGACCCAGGACTTCTATTTTGGTATCGGGGGTGACAGAGACCCCGACGTTGTATCCGCTCTTGACCTTCAGGATCAGCACGTCGGGGGAGCTGAACTCGTGATGGGGCATCAGGGTGCCCTCGAAGGACCTTCCGCCCTTCTCCACCCTGAGCCTCGTCCCCTCCGCCGCGCCCAGCGACGAGAGGGCCTTGGAAAGAGAATCCGAATAGCTCATGTTACTGGGGGAGGGGATGGAAGGGGCGTTTATGTGCTTTGTTCCGGGGGGTGAGGGAGGGGTCGGGAACGCGTCCGGATGCCGATGAGATGGTCGGTTCCGGACGCTGTTTCCCGGACGCCCCTCATCTCTTCCGGGAGATGGCGATGGCCGCCAGTTCGGCTATGATGGCCGCTACGACGGCGATCAGCAGGATGTACGGCCCCTTGTCTTTGAGCA
>CAVJLK010000088.1:0-5745 GCA_963650175.1 Ruminococcus sp. CAG:579
ATCATGCGGGACTCTGGATCCTGCGACCTCAGTTCGAATCTGGGCGAGGCTACCACTCCTCCATCATTCTCTCTTCAGCGTCAGCTCTAGCGACCGATCTGTATCCAGAATCCATGAAGGACCGTCCGAGACGGACTCGGACGTAAAGTCGGATTCTGTCCGACTGTTTGTACCGGGGTCAGACGAACTCCGACCTCAACAGGACGTTCGGTTTGCCTTCGAACTCCACGATCTCGCAGTCTATCCCGTACACCTTGCGTATGAGGTCCATGTCGAAGACCTCCTCCGGCGCACCGACCTTCTCCACCTTCCCGTCGTACATCACGACGATGTTCGTCGAGTACCTGGCGGCGATGTTCAGATCATGGCAGATCATGACGATGGTCTTGTTCCCCACGTCCGCGACCTCCCTCAGGAGCTGCGCGACGTACACCTGATGCTTCACATCCAGATTGGCTGTGGGCTCGTCGAGGATCAGCGCCTCGGTCTCCTGCACCAGTCCCCTGGCCAGGGTCACCTTCTGATGCTGTCCCGCGGAGAGCTCGTTGTAGCCGTGCATCGCCAGATCCTGGATGCCTAGCATCTCCATCGCCCTGCGGACGATCTCCATGTCCTTCTCGGTGGTCCTCCATTTCTGGCGGTTGTGCCTCCCGATCAGGATGGCATCGATCACGGGCATGGAGAACACGTCCTTCGTGGATGCGGGGACGTATCCGATCATCTCAGCCACCTCCTTGGAGGTGTACTCCCTGAGTTCCTTCCCGTCGATGATGATCTCCCCCGACGTGGGCTTCAGGAGACCGTTCATGCACTTGACCAACGTCGTCTTGCCGACCCCGTTGGGTCCGACTATGCACGTCAATCCCGGACCGTCTATGGTCAGATCTATGCCCCTGAGGATCTCCCCCTCCGAGGAATATCCGAACCGGACGTCCTTGAATTCGATCTTCATGCGATCGGCTCCATACGCGGGAGTTCTTCCTGAGCATCAGCCACAGGAACATCGGACCCCCGATGAACGCCATTATCACTCCGACCGGAAGGACGGCGGGCGCTATGATCACGCGTCCCACCAGGTCCGCGCAGACCAGCAGAGCGGCCCCCAATGCGGCGGATGCCGGGATCAGGAACCTGTTGTCCGGACCGACGAACAGCCTCGCCACGTGGGGCGCGACCAATCCGACGAATCCTATGAGACCCGTCAGACTGACGATCGCCGCGGACATGAACGAGATGATCACCAGATTCAGGGTGCGCATCTTGTCCACATCCAATCCGAGCGACTTCGCGCTCTCGTCGCCGGTGGACAGCACGTTCAGCTTCCTGGACAGGATCTGCATGGCGATGACCCCGACCACCGTGATGACGAGCATCATCGGGATCTCGGGCCACTTGTTCTTGGAGACGGAACCGACCTGCCACTCGTAGACGCTCTGCAGATCGTTCGGATCCGCCCAGAGCATCATCACCGTCGTGCACGCGTTGAAGATGTACATGATGGCGATTCCCGCCATGATCATGGTCGTCGGCGACGCGTGGCGCAGGCGCGCCACCGTCAGGATGGCGGCCATCGGTATCAGGGAGAACAGGAACGCGTTCAGGACGATCGCGTATTGGCCGGACGTCACGGTTATCCCGAGGGTCATGGCCATCGTCGCGCCGAACGACGCTCCCGATGAGATACCTGTCGTATACGGGTCGGCCAGAGGGTTCAGCAGAGTGCTCTGCATCACCACACCGGCCACGGCCAGGCCTATACCGGCTATGATCGCGACCGCTACACGTGGCGACCTGAGGGTCACCACGATGTAATCCATGTCGGCATCCTCGATGTTGCCCGTGATGTGGTTGAACAACGTCTTGTACACATCCATGATGCTGTAGTCGTACGACCCCACGGTTATGGCGTAGGCCGATACGATCACCGTCACCACGATGCATCCGATGATGAACAGCCACTTCAGGGATTGGAGCCTCCGATAGCCCTCGAAAACATCCGAGTGCTCTTCGGAGGGCGGGGATTCGGAATACCATTCCGCCACCGCATCGACGACCTTCGAACTGATCGTCGGACGTCTGATCTCCATAGGAACTCAGCTTCCCTGTTGGGTCATCTGGTAGACGATCAGTCCGCCACAGGTCTTCAGGTCGTCCACGGACTTGACATCGAGGTAGGTGAACTCCTTGAGGAAGTCGTAGAAGGTCTGCCATCCCTCATCAAGGTCGTACTCGTCAGGCCAGATGTAGGCTCCGAGCAGTCCGAGAACACCCAGTCCCATGTACGTTCCCGCGGACTCGTAGTGGATGGCGAAGATCTTGCCCTCCTTGTACGCGCGACTGGTCTGGAAGTAGGAGGCCTTCTCGTCCACGAGCTTCTGGATCTCGGCGGGGTCGCTCCTGTCCGCGGCGGCGGTCCACAGGCTGATCACGATGATATCGGGGTCGACATCGTTGCAGATCGCCTCGACGTCCATCTTCGTCATGCCGGTGGCAGTCGGGGTGATGGCGTCCTCCATCGGGAGGTGGGAGACGGTCCAGACGTCGCCGAAGCAACCGCCCGTCGTATAATGGGTGTCGATATCGATGGTAGTCGGGTCACTGGGGTTGTATGCCATGACGAAGGATGCGAGGTTGGAACCCTCCTTCTTCTCGGCGAAGTAGTCCTCCATCTTGTCGGAGAAGGCGCAGTACTTCCTGGCCTCATCGCCGTGTCCCAGAAGGACCCCGCAGGTCAGAATGTTGCTGACGACATCGTTGTCGATGTACTTTGTCTGAGCTGAACAGGACAGGTTGATCTGGTCGATGGCCTTCCCGCTCTCGCGCAGGGAATCGTACAGCGCAGGAGCGACATAGCCCATGACAATGGTGCATCCGGACTTCATCAGGTTCTCCTGGAAGTCCTTGTAGTCGGAGGACTTGTAGGTTCCCAGGTCGGTCAGCTTGTTCACGCCGGGATACCTGTCGGTGTTGTACGCCAAGCACTTCGAGGCGCCGGCGGTGATTCTGTCGTAGACCCCGAGGACCTGCCCCATCATGAGGCCGTAGTCGAGGGTGACCGCAATAGAACCGGTGTTGGGGTAGTTGATGTAATAGTCGACCTTCCCGGACCCGACGTACCACATCTTCATGGTCTCCTTGCCTTCGAGGAGCTTCTTCAGGTAGTCAACATCGTCCTTCGTGACGAAACTATCGTGGTTGGCGTCTGCGAAGGGGTACTTCTCCTTGTCCCAAGTGCCATCGTCAACGATCTTCTGGATGGTCTCGACGTCCTTGTCATCGAGATAGTCGTTGTTGTCGGCATTCCCGTAGACCAGGAGCCTCCCGGAACCGGTCAGGGCCGTACTCTTGTCCTTGTCGCCACCCATCGCCACGGCGATGGCTACGGCGGCTACGACGACGATAACGACCGCGATGACCGCGAATATCTTCTTGTCCATCGTATCACTTGGATGTATAATCCAATCGAGTCATCCGTGCCTCCGGATAATAAAACTGCGGGAGTGTGCGGGATATGGTACAGAATTGCCCGGATATGTCACGGCTACAGACGCCCATATCCGCTTTACGATGAGTCTACCGGTCATACAAACAAAAGGCATAAGAGCCACCACATTCATACATCATATCTATCATATTATAACTATCAATATCGTATTAACAGATTCATGCAAAATCATCGTGACAGGGTTCGCTGAGATTCGACAATAACACTGTCCATGATGTGCACATAGAGAGGGAGGAGATTATCTGGATTGACCATCCCAACGCCCGGGTCAAGAAAGTCTAAGGGGTGTCCGGAATCAGGCTCCTCACCAGCCCCCTGGAGCCCGTCATGAATGTAGTGCTGACTTCATGTCCGTCAAGGTTGACAAACTGTGGTATCGGCCCGCGTCCCTACGGACGGGGCCGAAGTGGTTTTCCAGAGCGTTCAAGAATGCTCCGATACCGGAATCAGCTCATCACCGATCCCAAAGGTGGACTTCAGGATGACCAGTGGCCTCCCCTCGTATCTGATGACCTCGCAGTCTATCTCGTAGATGCGTTTGATCACGTCCTCCGTGATGACGTCCGACGGGGACCCGATGCAATCGATCCTTCCCGGAGGCGCCATCACGATGACCTTCGTCGCATATCTCGCGGCGATATTGAGGTCGTGGCAGATCATGACCACCAGCTTCTTCTCTATGTCCGCGAAGGCTCTCAAGAGCTGCGTCACGTAGATCTGGTGCTTGACATCCAGATTGGCGGTGGGCTCGTCCAGGATCATGATGTCCGTCTCTTGGACGATGCCCCTGGCCAGAGCGACCTTCTGATGCTGCCCCGCTGACAATTCATTGCATCCCTGCATCGACAGGTCGCTTATCCCCAGAAGGTCCATGGCATCGTTCACGATCTGCAGGTCCGCTTTGGTGGTCTTCCACTTCTGACGGTTGCTCCTGCCCACCAGGATGGCCTCCAGCACCGGCATGGAGAAACAATCCATCCCGGTCGCCGGGACATAGCTTATCCTGTCTGCGATCTCCGCCTTGCTCATCTCCGAGATGTCCCTCCCGTCGATGCGAACGGAACCCTCGGTGGGCTTCAGGAGGCCGTTGATGCACTTGACCAGCGTCGACTTGCCGACGCCGTTGGGTCCGATGATGCACACCAGACCCGGTTCGTCCAGCTTCAGGTCGATGTCGTGGAGGACCTGATGGTCGCCGTATCCGAACGAAATATGGTCGATATCCACCTCCATCGCATCACCCCCAGATCTTCGTCTTGCGTCTCATGATCAGCCAGAGGAACATCGGCCCTCCGAGGAACGACATGATCACGCCGGCCTGCAGAGTGGAAGGCGCTATGATGACCCTTCCCACGAGGTCGCTCACGATCAGCAGAGCGGCGCCCAGGAACGCGGAGCACGGAATCAGGTAACGGTTGTCCGAGCCGACGAATATCCTCGCTATGTGCGGGGCCACCAACCCGACGAACCCGATCAACCCGGTGAACGCCACGATGGATGCCGTCACCAGGGACACGACCAAAAGGTTCAGCGTCCTGAGCTTGGAAGCATCCACGCCCATGGAGTTCGCGTTGTCCTCGCCGGTCGCGAGAACGTTCAGCTTGCGGGACAGGATCTGCATGACGATGATCCCCGCGGCGGTGACCACGAGCATCAACGGGATGCCGTCCCACCCTGTCCTGGCCACCGTCCCAACCTGCCATTCGTACAGCTCCTGGAGGCTGTTCGGATTGGCCCAGAGCTTGAGCACCGTGGTCATCGCGTTGAAGATGTACATTATCGCGATACCGGCCATGATCATGACCGTCGGCGAAGTGTTCTTGATCTTCGCCACGACTATGATCGCGAACATCGGAATGAGCGCGAACACGAACGCGTTGAAGATCAGCGCATAGGTGCCGGACAGCAGGGAGATCCCCATCGTTATCCAGATCGTCGCTCCGAAAGACGCCCCCGACGAGATACCCGTGGTATACGGGTCCGCCAAGGGGTTCAGCAGGGTGCTCTGCATCACGACTCCGGACACGGCCAATCCCGCACCGCCGATGATCGCCACGGCGATTCTCGGGGTACGGAGGGTGACCACGACGTAGTCCTTCATCGTGTCGTCTATCGGATTCCCGGTCAGGTGCGCCCACAGGATCCTGTAGGCCTCCGCGATTCCGATGTCGTAGGCTCCGATTGTAATTGCATATCCCGCCACGAGAATGATGATGACGGCGCAGACCGCCATGAAGATC
>CAVJLK010000089.1:0-5727 GCA_963650175.1 Ruminococcus sp. CAG:579
CGACATCCGCATGAAGAGGATATCGGGAAGAGGTCCCAATCTAGTCATCGAAGTGAAACGCCGCAACGAGAAGAACAAGGACATGACCATGGACCAGCTGGCACAGAGCGCTCTTCAACAGATCCACGATCAGAAGTACTATTACGGTCTGGAAGGCAGAACGATCCTCGTCGGCATCGCCTTCGAATCCAAGGACCCGACGGTCATCATCGAGGAGACCGCCGGTTCCGCATGACAACGTCGCCGAGATCCCGCCCGAACAATATGGAATCCCCTCGGACGGTATCCGTCCGAGGGGATTCCGGAAAAGGGCTCAGAGACCCTGTTTGATGATCCCGAGGATCTCCGTGACCTCCTCGTCCCCCATCCCCACTGTGGGGAAGAAGACGGGGAGAGGATACGAGGAGACATCCACGGAATCCAGATTGTCCAGGCAGGTCCCCAGGACGTACCCCAGGGCCTGCTTGTGCTCGGTACCCTCCTTGAGGAGGGGATCGTACTGCCTGAGGCAGGACCAATCCGCGGATCCGGAGATGATCACCCTGCATCCGCGCTTCATCATCAGCCAGGCCGATACGATGCCGCGGTCGTCGTCCGCCACGGCCAGGACCTTGCCCTGGGTGCCGACGGGGAGGCCGGCGTGGCAGCGGATGATGTCGCCGAACACGTACGCCTTGTTGTCCCTCACCTCCACGTAGAAGGTGACGTCGGGATCGGTGAGGTCCACCTTGACCCCCTTGGACTCGTTGGCGATGAAGATGGCCGACCCGGCCTCCCTCCCGACGTCCATGCTAGTGTAGCCCTGGGACCCCTCCCTGCGGGCCTTCACGGCGAATGACTGCCCCTCCGAGAGACGGGGGAGCGAGTACTCGGCGGCGAGGGCGCAGATGTCCTCCATCCTGGACGTCGTCTCCTCGACGATGGAGATGGAGGCTATGCCGAAGACCTTCCTGAGGGATGCGACTGCCCTGCCGGCGTCCTCGGTCTCGATGTAGAATCTGGCGCCCTGCCTGTTCACGATCGCCTCGACGCCGTCCTCCATGAGCATGGAGACCGCGTTCTCGCGGAGCTGGTTCTCGAAGCGCCTCCTGACGGGGGCGCTCTTGAGACCGATCTCCGAATATCTCGCCAGTATCACTGCCATCCTATTTCCTCAGTTGAACTGTATGGCGTACGCCAGCAGGTAGACCGCGAAGATCACGGCCAGACCGTACATGATCGGACTGACCTCCCTGGCCCTCTTGGACCCGATCATCCCGATGCAGTAGACGACGACGCCGAGCGCGATGCCATCCGTGATGGAGTAGGTGAGCACCATCATCAGGATGGTCGTGATGACTCCCATGACCAAGGGCATGTCGTCCCAGTCGACGTGCTTGAGCTCCATGGCCATGGCGAATCCGACGAGGCACATCGCACCGACGGTGCAGCTCGAAGTGACGACATCGAACAGCGGGGCGATGAACAGGCACAGGCCGAACAGGATGGCTACGATGACGGGAACCAATCCGGTCCTCGCTCCGGCCTCGATGCCGACCGCGGACTCCGCGAAGGCGGTGGCGGGCGTGCATCCGATGACCCCGGAGAGGGAGGCGAATCCCGCGTCGACGCTCAGAGCCTTCTCGCAGGTGACGTTTCCCTCCTCGTCGGTGAATCCGGCGCGCTTGCCGATGGCGATCAGGGTCCCGGACCCGTCGAAGAACTCGACGAAGGCGAGGGCGACGACGACCATCAGGAAGTCGATGCTCAGGAGGTTGGAGGAGAGCCCGTCCAGGAACTCCCCGACGGGGGGAGCTGCGGGAGAGGCGAAGATCGACGACGGGACGTCGATGATGCCCGCGATCATGCCGATGATGGCGGTGACGATCATCCCGATGAGGATCCCTGCAGAGACCTTGCGGGCCACGAGGAACACCGTGAGGACGATGCAGAAGATGCCGAGCAGCACAACGGGCTCGGCCAGGTCCCCGATCCCCACGAGGGTGGAGGGGTTGGCCACGATGATCTGAGCCCCCTGGAGCCCGATGAATGCGATGAAGCATCCGATACCGGCGACGATGCCGGCCTTCAGCCCGTAGGGGATCTTGTCGAGCAGCTTCTGCCTGATGCCGGTGACCGTGACGAGGAAGAACACGAGACCGGCGATGAACACGGCGACGAGCGCCTCGGACCAGGAGAATCCCATCCCGAGAACTGCGGTGTAGCAGATCAGGGCGTTGATTCCCATGCCGGGGGCCATCGCCACCGGGTATCTGGCATAGAGGCCCATCGCGAGCGATCCGATGACCGCCATGATGATGGTGGCGGAGAATGCGGCGTCCGGATCCACGCCGGCGGCCGTCATCATCCCCGAGTTGACGGCGATGATGTAGACCATGGCGAGGAAGACCAGGATACCTCCCTTCACCTCGGTCTTGATGTCGGACCCTCTGGCTGTGATTCCGAAGAACCTGTCCAGACTACTATTTTCGTCCATGTTCTTCCGCACGAAGGGCATATATTAAAAGGAGGACGCTCCGAGAACATACGTCCTGCCATATGCGACGAAATCGCCCCGTTCGGACTTTCGCGACGACGCGGTGGCGGTCGGAACGAAACAAAGGCCAGGCAACTATTTTATCGGCATTCCGATGCGGGGGGACAATGGACCCGATCATACTGACCGGACTTCTCGTCATGGGCATGGGGGCAGGCATCCTCGGAGCGCTTTTCGGACTCGGAGGAGGCATCATCTTCGTCCCTGTGCTCATGCTCGTGTTCGGTCTCGCTCCCACGGAAGCCGTGGCGATAAGCCTGATCGGGATAATCGCCGGATCGGTCGGAGCCTCGACGGTATTCGTCGACAAGGGACTGTCGAACGTGCGTCTGGGACTGCTGCTGGAGATCACCACGGCCACCGGCGCGATAATCGGCGCGATGGTCGCCACGTATCTCGAGGAATGGATCCTCATGGTGATCTTCTCCGTCATAGTGTACATCAGCGGATACCGCATGTTCAGGAGCCAGGAGAAGGTCGTCCCCCCTGCGGAGGACGCGGAGGGGAGGTACGCATTCCGCTACGAGGACGAGGCCAGCGGGGAATGCGTGGACTACGAGGTGCAGAACGTGAAGGGCGGGATGGCCCTGTGCACCGCGGCCGGGATGATCTCCTCTATGACGGGGGTCGGAGGAGGGCTCGTGAAGGTCCCCCTGATGAACCTCTACATGCACGTTCCGATGAAAGCGGCGAGCGCCACGAGCAGCTACATGATCGGCATCACCGCGTTCTCCGGGGCGATCACGTACTTCCTCGGAGGGCAGGTCCTGCTCGAGTACGCGGCAGGCGTCGCGATAGGCGCGTTCCTGGGTTCCCTTGCGGGCACCATCCTGACCCGCAGGATAAGTGCCAGGCATCTCAGGAAATACTTCTCCGTGGTCGTCTTCCTCATGGCGACGCTGGTCCTCCTGCAGGCCCTGGGGGTGCTGCGATGTCCATGAACAAGCTCACCGCCCTGGTGCTCCGCGCCGGGATCGTCGTGGGACTCGTCCTGATCGTCATAGGTCTCTGCGCGACCATGACCGGAGGGGACGATTCGATCCTGTACGCCGGGATCCTGGTGCTCATCGCCTCGCCCTTCGCCGGGGTGATCGCGACGTTCCTCTGCCTCCTGAAGGAGAGGGACTGGTTCTGGGTACTCGTCGCCGGGATCCTCTTGGCGATAACATGCGCCGGAGTCGTGCTGTCCCTCTGAGGATAGATCCTGGCACATTGGAGAATGTAACTCCTTTCGACCGCTTACATCTGACGAGTTCTCTGCGGATGCGCGTTCCGAGTATCCTTGAGAATCGTTTATCATCCCTTCGTGATTCTGCCGTTCAGAACATGAACGGAGGTGAGAAAGAGATGATAAATGAGTGGAAAGAGTTGGAGAGTCTGTCTAAAGACGATCTAATTATCTCTAATTCCCGACTATTTTTATTACCACATCTCACGGGTGCTCCGAAGGCGCATCCAGTACCTTCGGGCACTCGTATCCGAACAGCTTGTAGGCCTCGTTGACCGATTTGGTGCACTCCCTCGGGAGGATCCTGTTCTCGTATACGTCGCACTTCTGGCACCTGAGGATGTACATGGCGTGGTTCACGGACAGGTTCCTGCCCGGGATGGCGTCCTTCTTCTTCCTCTTCCTGGCGGACAGCTCCTCCTTGCGCTGCTTCAGATGGTTCTGGAGCATCTGCTTGACCACGATCGAAATGAAATCCAGCAGGAGCTTGCCGGCGAACGCCTCCTCCGTGTGGACCGCCGCCTTCCCGAGACGCCCCTCGGTCTTCCCGGTGTCGAACACCTGCTCTATGCCCCCGCGTTCGAAGTACGTCGGGACGACCTCCTCGCGGTCCATCCAGAACGACGACACCAGGATGAACATGCCCGCGGTGGCGTACGCCCGCTCCAGCTGCTCCTTGTCTATCTCGCCGGACTGGTACTTCTTGAACGCGGCCTTCTCCTCGACGTTCTTCATGTCCTCGTCCACCATCAGATGGAGCCAGACCTTCCTGCCGCTGTCAGCCATCTTCCTCTCCGCCGAATACACCCTGATGAACCGGTCCTTGTGGAGCACCCTCGTATCGGCATCCAGTTTGTCGACGAACTCCTCGACCATGTCCTTGTACATCTTGTAGTTGGGCTTCAGACGGGTCATGAAGCCGATGTGGGAGCTCAGGAGGTCCTCCATGTTCTCCAGGGTGCAGTATCCCGCATCCAGGATGGCGTATTCCGGCTCCACCCCGAGGCACACCATCTCCTCGATGGTCCTCTCCAGCGTCTCCGAATCGACGACGTTCCCGGGAACGTACCTGGCGAACAGGGGCATCCTGTCGGATTTCCGGCAGACGAAGATCACCCTGACCTCCATGCTGATCTCGCCGTTGTGGTTGTTGATGGCGGTGATCGGCATGTGGACGGAATTCGGAACCCCGGAGCTGTCCACGAGGAACGCGACGACCTTCCCGCCGGTGATCATGGGGATGTATGCGGCGTAGAACGCCCTCTGGATCTCCGGACTCCCGATCCTCTTCAGGAACTCGCTGATCCTGCGGTCGTCCAGATCGGCATCCGGAAAGAGGACGGACGCGTAGCTGGATGAGTACCAGTCCTCCGCCCAGGAGTTGGGATTCGGGGCGAGGACGTAGTAGCAGACCATCGCCTTGAACGTGTCAGCGTTCGGATAGCCGGAGGCTTCGATGCACCCGTACATCCCGCTCTCCTCCATGAACCGGTCCAGCACGTACATGTCGCCGAAATCCCCGGTCAGGAGCCTCTTCCCGCGGTTCTTCTTCGGGATGCCGGCCATGTCGGCCGTCCCGAACTCCCTCGTCTCGAGATCGAAGGTGAACAGTCCCCTCTCCTTGCTCTCGAAAACGCCCTTCTCCAGGTCCACCACCCTGCCCAGGTAGACCTTGCCTGTCTTGACCACCTTGCCGTCCACCCTTTTGGACTCGGCGGCGGTGGCGTAGGTCCCGGACTTCTTCTTCGCGAGCATCAGGTGCATGATCCCGATACACGTAGAAAGAATATAAATGTTATTACTACACGGTCGTGAAGCACCCCCTCGGAACACTGGAAATGGCAGAATCCGGTCCGGAAACAGCGGTCTCGGACGGATTTCAGCGCCTCGAGAGCGCCAGAGGATAAGAGATCGACCGCGGACGGTCGGCTCGTAGAAAGAATCCTGCTCGGGAATTAGAGAT
>CAVJLK010000090.1:0-4866 GCA_963650175.1 Ruminococcus sp. CAG:579
CAGTCTGGATTTCCCCAGCCTGACGGCTGCGCATTCATTCTCTTTTCCTTTCATGTGTATTCTTCCTCCCCGGTCCTGTCGACCGAGAAGCTGTCGCGTTTCCTTCGGCGTCCGGCAACCCTTCGCAGGGAAGCTCTCCCCGGACACCGGCACGGACCAGTCCTCTGCCGTATTTAAATCGGACAATATTGTACTCAAGTACAGTGCGAGACTATGCCCATAAATCCGGAACGGCCCCTCCCCCAACCCATGAGAGATGGGACGGACATCCTGAACACCCGCCATGCCGCGCCCGTGCTCCGCTACGTGTTGCGCCACGACGGATGCATCCTGCAGGACCTTAGGAACGACGTCGCGGGGAACTGCGAGACCATCCTCGCGGTGTGCGCCGCCCTCTCCGAGGCCGGTCTCCTGGGATGCGAGGACGTCCGCTCCCGTCCGGTCACCGGGCGCAGGTCCACCCGCTACTCCCTCACCCCCAAGGGGAGGAGGGTCGCGCTCCTGTACGAGGCGATGGCGTCCCTGATCGAGGAGGACGGGGCGATTGACGAGGGCCTCCTCGACGGGTTCCTGGAAGAGGAGTTCGGGGAGAGGTTCCCCGGGACGGATCGATCCCGGGAATCCTCGAAACGGAGGCTCATACCGATATGGATTATGTTATGAACATTAATATCGGAATGTCTATTCTCACTCATGGGTTCCGTACCGAAGACCTTGCGCGAGTTCGAGTCCCAATTCGAGAAGAATCTCAGCAGCAACGTCGATTCCTCCGACTATTCCAGGTCTCCCCATCTGAAGGTGCAGCTGGTCGAATCCAACACGGAGGAGATCCCGCCCGTAGACGGATTCGGGCAATGGAGCCCTTTCGACGACACCCCCTTCTGGCACTGCTGCTCGAATGGGAGCGACTACATCGTCGTCAACAGATTCTCGTCCCGCGTATGGGCCGTGTACTCCATGATGCGGGACGCATCCTTCTCGAAGGTGGTGGACCCGTGGATCAAGAACACGCACAATCTGGACAGATGCTGGATTCCGTCCTCCAGGATAAAGGCGATCGGGAAGGGCAACCGGTGGGTGGAGCGCGGCATCGGACTCAAGTACCACGATCTGCTGGCCGATGAGGATCAGCAGGCCAAGGTGAGTATGAAGGCCTGGTACGGTCAGAATGACAAGATCGCCGGTGCCATCGCGGATCTTCAGAGCAGCTTCGCGGTCAGCAGCTACAGGTTCAAGGACGACGCCACCTCGTCCGTCTCGGAATGGTATTCCAACGGCAAGATAACCTTCAATTCCTCCACCGACTCGGAGAACGTCCTCATGGCGGTCCGTCAGGTCATGGAGTACTACAACAACGAGCTCAACACGGCGACCAAGTTGCGCGACGATGAGAGGGGATCCTTCGAATTCACCTTCGATCAGGATATCAAGCTCGACAGGTACACCGAGCTCGTGGGCAAGGGGAAGGGGGACCTCCAGCTATGGATGGCCGAAGTGGAGTCCATGCCGGATTTCAAGAGATACAGGGGCATAGACATGCACACATGGGACCGCGTCTTCTTGGATGTGGGCCCGAAGTATGCGTATATGACGATCCCCGGTAAAGGCTGCGTCAACGCAGCCCCCCGTTTCGTCTCCATCCAAGGGGAGACGATAATGGGCAGGACCAAGGTCTTCTACAACGGGGATGGGATCTTTGTGTGAATCCCACTCCGAGCCATGAATGGGCGTGGTCGGACACGCGAATTCCAGGGAGATGTTCCAGACCAACCTCGTGAAGTGGGCCAGGAGCAACGAACCGTCCCTGGACAATTGGATTGAGAAAGGAACGGGACCGACCGGGGCAGCGTAAACGCCCCGTGCCGGTATGGTCCCGTCAATTCCGGGCCTCGCGGCCCGGCAATGGGTTTCACTGGACGGCTTTCTGGACCTTCTCGAAGATCTCGTCGATCCCGCCGACGCCCTGGACGACGGTGAGGACGCCCTTGTCCCCGTAGTACCCGATCAGCGGCATCGTGTTGTCCCTGTACACCTTCAGCCTGTTCCTGACCGTCTCGTCCCTGTCGTCGTCCCTCTGGTACAGCTTCCCGCCGCACTTGTCGCAGACCCCCTCGCGCTTCGGGGGGTTGCTGAGCAGGTGGTACACCGCGTTGCAGCCGGGGCAGGAGCGCCTCATGGTGAGCCTCTTGACGAGCTCCTCGTCGGGGACGTCCAGGTTCAGCGCCAGGTCCACGTCCACCTGTCCTGCGAGGGCGTCGGCCTGCTCCACGGTCCGGGGGAACCCGTCCAGGATGACTCCGCCCTTCGCGGCGGCGATCTTCTCCTTCATTAGGCCGATGATCAGGTCGTTGGGCACGAGCGCCCCGGAATCCATGTATCCCTTGGCCTTCTTCCCGAGCTCGGTGCCGTTCCTGACGGCCTCGCGGAGCATGTCCCCGGTGGACAGCCTGACGTATCCGAGCTTCTCGCTGAGCATCTCGCCCTGGGTACCCTTCCCGGAGCCGGGGGGCCCCAGGAGAACGATAACGGACTTCATGCCCGGTCCGATTGCGTCCTTATATAAAGGAATAACTTCGGACCGCCCATCCATCCAACCGGGGCCCCGCATCCGGCGTCAATTGTACGAGTACTGGAAGTCCATGTCGAAGAGGTCCCTGACGTCCGCGTCCCCGACCGTATCGGTCGGGAGGGCGTGCTTCCCGAACCCGTTCCTCTTCAGCATCTTCGCGATGGATCCCGCATCCTCGTCCGCCTCGACCAGGGGCATCATCACGCGCAGATACTCGTACAGATCCTCCTCGGACGCCGCGCCGGCCTCCACCGCCTTGCACATCCACTTGACGGAGTACGAGACCAGGTTCTTCCCGCTGTACCTGACGCCCTCCAGGTGGAGGTACAGGGCCGCCGCTGCGGCGCGGGCGTAGAGCCTGGGTTCGGAGGTCATGCCGTTGAAGATCTCGCTGACGAACCCGCGCATCGCCGCGGTGGCGGCATTCTTGTTCCCATTCATCAGATTCATCGCGCCCTCCCTGTAGCGTATCAGGGTCGCGACGTAGCCTTCGGATCCGTACCTCCTGTTCCCGGGTGCGGAAGGCACGACGGACAGGTCGAGCGGCATGCCTGCGACCGTCGCCGATCTGCAGTACTCGTCGAGGGCCAGCCATCCCACGCGGTCGTCCATCGACATCACCGCCCCGCGCGCCAGGGATGCGGCCTCCTCCGCCTTCCCGCTCCTCCTGAGGATGCGGGCCATGATCGTCTTGATCTGCCTCTCGGTCTCGTCGTACGGGTCGTCGAGCAGCTCCTCGAGGACCTCCGGGCCGAACCTCCGGTCCCCGAGGTCCCAGGCCCGGTTCAGGGTGCAGAGGATGCACGTGGCCTCGAAGTAGACGTCCATCTCGGATTGTATGCCCTTCAGCTCCTTCGCGAGCTCCTCCGGCCCCATCAGGCCGCAGGCCGCCAGCACGGACGCGTACGTGGCGATCTTGGGGTCGTCCGAGGCGTCGGCGAGCCTCCCGGCGACCTCCGCCGCCTGGCGATCGAACCCTTCCAGCAGAAGGATCACGGCCAGGTCCTGGTCGGTCTCCTCCCTGTCCCCGTGGGGGTCGTCCACATCGTCGAAGCCGTCGAGGATCCTCCTGGGGATGTACGGCTCCTCGTACGAGAATCCGTCGTCCTCCAGCGGAAGGGAGCGGCCGATGGTCGTGTGGCGGTCGCATTCTATGCATTCCATCGTGATCCTCTTGGAAGCGCGGATGCCCGTCTCGACGTACCCCGTCTCCTCGATCGGGACCGGGTTGGCGAGCCTCCCGTAGCAGAAGGGGCACAGCGTGCGCAGCGGCATCAGCGTGTACGGCACGTGCTTCTCGGTCAGCATGGTCGACCTGTCCATGAAATCCGCCGGACCCATGGAGAACCCCATCTCTTCGGCGATCTCGTAGGACGCCTCCTCGCAGCAGAGCAGCACGGAATGGAAGAGCCGCGGGCTCATCTCCCGATACGCCGTCTCGGGGTCTCCGCTCTGAGGGGGGATGAGCGGTTCGCCGGGACGGCCCCCTGGTCCGGCGTCCTCGATCAGGGCCATCGCCAGCCCGCGCACGTCCGTGCGCAGGTCGTCGGGGATCGCCACCATGCGGGCGGCATCCTCCTTCCCGGCGACCGGGAAGTACTTGTTGTGGCGCCTGGAATAGACGCATCCGGATCCCGGGTCCAGCAGCAGCGGTTCGCCGGGCAGCAGGACCGCGAGGGAGAGCGGGACGGACGCCCAGTACGGCAGCCGGGGCTTCGGCGGGTTGACGGGGGCCGAGGGCTTCCAGTTCCTCAGGAATTCGTTGGCCTCGGACATGAACTCCTCGCAGTCCTTCTTGGACCATTCCTCGCTCTCCTCATCGCTGTCCTCGATGAAGGGGCTCCCTTTGCACTTGGTCATGACGACGACGTCCGATACTGGGCCGTCGCGTTCCTCGATGAGGACCTTGTGGTCCCACCAGTCGCCGAAGTCGTAGACGTAGCTGATCTTCTCCCCGACGTATCCGGATATGCACTCGTCGTACTCGCTGACGACCTCCCCGTTATAGTCGTCCAGCTCGAATTCCGGGTCCGTTACGACTATCCTCCTGCCCGGGATGTCGAATTCGTGGAGATGCGAATTGGTCCAGTCCATGGCGAACTGGATGAGTCTGTGCAGATCGTGGAAGGTGATGTCCGAGGGGACGGCGATCTCGCGCCTGGTCCCTCTGAGGTCTATCTTGATGTAGTACATGGTTGGGTCGCCGGACGGTTCGCGTGCATATTTCCGTTGCCCTTCTCGGTATAGAATTCGACAATTCGACTGGCGTGAGAATCGACATCCTGCTTGCGTACCCG
>CAVJLK010000091.1:0-4797 GCA_963650175.1 Ruminococcus sp. CAG:579
TCTCGACATACTCCAGAGCACCGAAGGGCTTCGACTCTCCGATGTCCTGTCCCTGCTCGCTGACCCTCTGCGCCTGGGAGACGTCGATGGTCCCCTTGCCCGCGAGGGTGATGTTCTTCATGGTGGATCCGTTGTACATTCTGAAGGTCTGGTTCTCGCCGACGTTAAGGGTGACCCCCGTGGCCTTGCTGGCCTTGACCAGGGCGGAGACGTCTCCGTAGACCGACATCGTGCCCTTGACCGTGATCTTGTCGGCCTCATCCTTGAGCTTCAGGGAGGCCCCGTTGTTGACGGTGACTCCGTCGAGGATAAGATCCTCGCCGGTAGTCTTCTCGGAAGCGATGTAGACGTTCTTCTCTATCGAGATGTCCTCGACGGTGACGGATCCATTGGTGGCCTCGAACTTCGCGATCTTGGCGGCATCGGTCTCATCATTCCCGATGATCCTCTTGCCGGAGATCGTGACTCCGCTGACAGCGGTACCTGAATTGGCGATGGCGACATCGAAGGTCCCAGAAACCTCTTTGAGTTCTACCTTAGCCCTGTCGGCACTGGTTGAGTTCCCGAGGACTGCCTTTGTGACTGTCCCTCCGTTGTTCTTGAAGAAGACCTTGCCATCAGCCATGGCTCCGGTCAGGATCGTGGCCGTTCCAGTGGTGTTTATGGTCCCTTCGTTGATGATCTTCATTCCGTCGGGAACGGTGATTCCCGCGGTCTCGAGCACCATTGTGACTCCCGAGGGGACCGTAAGGTCGTTCTTCAGGGTGGAGATGGCTGTTCCGAGGGTGACCTCGTGGTATTCGACAGCGGCGACGCCCTCAGCCTGTTTTATGTCCGCCTTCGCGTTGGCGGCGGCGAACAGGGCGGTTCTGAGGCTGGCCTCGTCCTTCACCACATCTTTAGTGAATGCGAGGTTCTCAATCCCTGCCTTTTCTTGTCCCGTTGCGGGCTGGTTCAGAGCCGTGTCGGTCGTTCCGTCCCTCCACACGGCGGTCCCGCCATAGTTTTTGACCATTTTTCCGGAGTCAAGCTTTAGAGCGCTGTTTGCCTTGTTCAGAATCAGTTTTCCACCATTGACGACGGCTACCTTGCCCAGGTCGGTCTCCACGGTTGTCTTGGCTGTGTTGTCCAGGGTTCCCTTGATCGCGACCAGGTCCGTGCTACTGAGTGTCACCGTCGTTGTCGTCTTCACTGTACCTGTAATCGCCCCGGAGATGGTCGCCGTCCCAGTGACCTCGAACTCGGCCGAGCTGGCGGCGTACTTGACAGTTGTGTCCTGGGTTGCGGTGAGGGTGGCTCCGTACGTTGCAGATCCGCACTTTAGCGAGACGACGGCGCTCTGGTTTTTGGCTATAGACAGCACCGGGGTGTCGCTCTCAAATTTCGAGAACGTCGCATCGACACTCTTGGTGGAGGTGATGAGCGCAGTATTAGCGTCCTTCGGGGTCAGGGTCCCACCGGTGTAGGTGATGTTCTCTCCCACCAACGGCGATTGGTTCGCCTTGCTCCCGTCTATTTGTCCGCCGGTCATGACGACCTTGGGGAAGTAGAGAGTTCCGGCCAGCTTACCACCGGATATGGTGGCATCGTTGAAGGTCAATTTCGTTGCACCGGCAGTGACCGTGCCCTCGGAGACCGTTGTGGGAACGCTCACGACAACAGTTGCCTGGGAGAAGGTGACTCCTCCTTTGCTGTTATCGGCCGCGATGGTCAGAGATCCGGTGCCCTTGGTATCCTGGATACCAATCACTGCTTTGAGGTCCAATATGGCGGTTCCCGTAATCTTCAGGTTGAATCCGTCGAGTTCAATGGTCTGGACCGTTGCGAGATCCGACGCTCCAGTGATCTTCAGAGTCAAATCTGCTTTGAGCGTGAGTTTATTGGCGGCCCATGTCCACCATCCGTAGAAGCTGTCGCTCGATGTCGGTTCTGTGGCTAGTTTCGCCGCAGTATCCGTCTTGTCAACGGTATACTCGTTGGGCGTCGCCTCGCTGTCCGTCAGAGCAGCCGGAACGGCTGCCAGAACGACGAACGCGACGGCGAGGATTGCCATTGCCGCCAGGAGCTTCGAGGCCTGCTTGGCCCCCCCCCCCGGCGAATTCGCTTTTGTTCGCATTCATGTATGTATTCCTCCTAGATCCTGCCGGATCCAGGTCTCGTAAGGGCGCTGATCATCCGCAGACCTCTCTCCAGGTCCCCGGATATCGCGACGCTTCGTCCCCGACCCCTCTCCGGATCGGGAGCATCCGCACCCCGTCCCCGTCCAATCATCCGAGATATTTGAGTTCGGACAGCCTTCGTTCGACGGGGATGTGTAGAAAACACCATGTTTCTCGTACTTCGCACCATTCACTCTGTACCGAAGACCTCGTCCTCCGCTCGATATCCCTGATGCTGCGGGCTCGGTAGGGATTCACGGTACGGACATGGGCCGAGAGGATCCCAGTGAGGCGTGCGGTCTCGATTCCGCGATCATAGCCGGGTGAGATGCGGTGTCGACCGATGATGCCCCTCGGCCGGAGAAGGGCCATCAGTGAAGGATCTGGATGAGGATGTGTGCATCCTGTCGATAGACACGCAATCAGCTCCTTTGGTCAAAGAGACAGCGGGTCGCCCGTCTCGGTTCTGCTCGTCTTCTCTTCACGTTATCATGATTAGACTTTGCAATCTGGTGTCGAGGGAACCAACCGGAGATTGGTCGTTCATTCCCCCTTTCCAAGCCTTGGAGAACGATCCGTAGTGATGTCCGCAATGGTGTTTATACGACGACTCGATTGAAGGACATCGTCGAGGGAACGGAGGCGGCCCCTCTTCGACCGAATCGGACGGATTCTATGGGCACAACGGAGCAATGCAGGATGCTGGATGTCACGTACCGCAAGTATCTCAAAGACCGGTTGGTCGAACAGGAGGACGCTTGGGCGGTGGACCGGCTCTGCGAGACCGGTCTTCTGAAGATCCATCTCCGCGACGGGCGGGTCTACGCGTCCGCGAAGCCCCGCAGAAGCCTGCGATGCGACGACGCGTGTCGCCGAGGCGACAGGCATCGGGATTGCCCCATCTCATCCGTCGCCTCCGGGACGGTCCCCGCGCCAACGATTAAACCCCCCTCCCCGGATACAGGGTCCATGATAACAGCCATCCGCAACGCATGGATCGTCACCCAGGACCTCCAGCGCAGGATCCTCAGAGGCGACGTGGTCGTCGAGGACGAGAGGATCCTCTCCGTCGGTCCGTCCTACAACGGAACCGCCGACAGGGAGATCGACGCCTCCGGCGACATAGTCATGCCGGGGATGGTGAACACCCACACCCACATCGCCATGTCCGTGATGAAGGGGGTCGTCGACGACCTCCAGTTCCCGGACTTCCTTGATAAGACCTTCAGAATAGACTCCGACCGCACCGACGAGGACCTCGACATCGGCACCAGGCTCGGATGCATGGAGATGATGCGCGGAGGAACCACCACCTTCATGGACCTCTACTACTCCGAAGACGTCATCGCGAAAGCCACCCAACAAGCCGGCATCCGCGGCGTCCTGTGCTGGTGCGTCCTGGACGACGACAAGACCACCCAGAATGGCAGCCCCCTGTCCAACTGCAGGAGGTTCATAGATCAGCATCGCAACGTCCGCAAGATCGTCCCCGGCGTCGGACTCCAGGGGGTGTACGTCTGCAGCGAGGACACCTGCGTCGGCGCAAAGGCCCTCTCCGACGAGAAGAACGCTCCCATGAACTTCCACCTCTCGGAGACCCGGGGCGAGGTCAACGACCACAAGCGCAAGACCGGCATGCGCCCGGCCGAGTGGCTCTCCGGCATCGGCGTCCTCGGCCCCAGGGGGGTATCCGCCCACTCCGCATGGCTCACCCTCAGGGAGGTCAGGCTCATGGGGGAGGCGGGGATGTCGGTATCCTGCTGCCCCGCATCCAACATGAAGCTGGCCACCGGGGGCGTCGCCCCCGTCCCGGAGTTCCAGAGGTACGGGGTGAACGTATCCATCGGGACGGACGGGAGCACCACCAACAACACCCTCGACATGTTCGCCGAGATGAGGCTGCTCGGACTCCTGCAGAAGTCCAGCAGATGGGACGCCACCGTGACCCCCGCCCAGAACCTCCTGGACTTCGCCACCATAAACGGAGCGAGGGCGGTCGGCATGCAGGACTCCATCGGATCCATCGAGCCGGGGAAGTACGCCGACCTGGTCGTCCTGGACGGGAAGGCCCTGAACCTCAGGCCGCTCCTGCGGGAGAACATCGTCGCCAACATAGTCTACTCGGGCAACAGCCTGAACGTGAAGACGGTCATGTGTCAGGGGGACATCGTCGTGGACGGAGGGGCCGTGACGACGCTGGACACGGAGGACGTCCTGTCCAGGTCGGAGGACATGTGGCGCTCGCTCTGCCTGAGGTGAGGGATGCGGGGAGGGCGCGCAGCGCCCGACCCCGGCATCCCGTGCCGGGCGACCGAGGGGCCGGCGGATCATGATTGCTGGAAAGAAACAATTACAGAAATTACGAAGATTACAACCAGCATTACACATACCCGCTCGCGCATCCCGTATCCATGGAGACGGACGGAGGGGCCGTCGGATCGAGGATGTGGCGTATTCCCAACCGCTCTACGAAACGAAGACAATCGTGTCATACTGCATGCACTGGTTTCTTTTATAAACAGAATGCGTATGGCTCGGATTTATGCCGAAGAATGTCCAAGGAAAGGGAGAGGAGAGCGGTCGCGGGAAGGGTAGTTTGAAATCCGAGGGTGCGGATAAGGAATCGAAGGGGGCGAAG
>CAVJLK010000092.1:0-4550 GCA_963650175.1 Ruminococcus sp. CAG:579
GCCGAAAACGCCGAAAAACTCGCCTCCGACAACACATCGTGGAACAGGCAACTCCCTCCATCACACGACTCCAACCGGCACTCCGAACAACGCAACAATATATCCCGCAAAGGCGCTTCTCGGATGTTACCCATGGACTGCATCAAGAAGAAGGTGGACGAGGAGCTGGCCCGCGGCTGGATCGGAAGCGACCTCTCCTGCGCCTACCATCCGTGCCATTTCAAAGGACAGGACTGCACCTTCTGCTACTGCCCGTTCTATCCGTGCAACGACCCCGACCTCGGCAACATGCTCGTCGGGAAGCACGGCAACGAGATCTGGGCCTGCTCCGACTGCCTCCTGATACACCGGAAGGAGGTCTGCAGGTTCATCATGGATCAGGTCGGGCGCCTCGGGATCGAATCCGCGGGGGACCCCAGGTTCAGGAACATCTTCTCCGAGGTCAAGAGGAGGTTCTACCGCGAGGGGAAAGCGATGATGGTCGTCGGCGCCACATCGGACGCCGGGAAATCGGTCACCGTCGCCGCAATCTGCCGCATACTCCAGAGGAAGGGGTACCTGGTCGCGCCTTTCAAGAGCCAGAACATGAGCCTGAACGCCAAGGCCACCCGCATGGGGACCGAGATCGCCATGGCGCAGACTGTGCAGGCCAAGGCCGCCTGCCTGAAGAACCCTGACAGCCACATGAACCCGATCCTCCTGAAGCCGAAGAAGGACACCGTCTCCCAGGTGATAGTGTGCGGAAAGCCCTACGCCGACTACGACGTGGAATCCTACTACGGCGAGTTCGTGCCCGGACCCGGCAGGACCATCGTGAAGGAGAACGTGGACTTCCTGAAGAAGCGCTACGACTTCGTGATAATGGAAGGCGCCGGGTCGCCGGCGGAGATCAACATCTACGACAGGGACATCGCGAACATGGGCGCGGCCGTCGTGGCGGATGCGGACGTCATACTGGTGGTGAACGTCGAATGGGGCGGGGCCTTCGCCTACGCCCTGGGGACGGTGGAGCTGATACCCGAGCCGGACCGCGACAGGATCAGAGGGATAGTGTTCAACAACGTCCGCGGGGACCTGGAGAGGTTCAAGGCGGGGATACCGGAGTTCGAGAAATACTGCAGGGTGCCCGTCATAGGCGTGATCCCCCATGCAGATGTCATCCTGCCCTCGGAGGACTCCGAAGCGCTGAGGGGGACCAGGAGGATGGGCGACGGCAGGTGCGTCATCGGGGTGGTGAAATACCCCAGGATCGCCAACTTCACCGACCTGGACCCGCTGTTCCTGGAAGATGTTTCGGTGGTCTTCGCCGAGAAGGCGTCGGACCTCGACGGCGTGGACGCGGTCGTCCTGCCCGGCACCAAGAACACCGTCTCCGACATGCTCTGGATGGAGCAGAACGGCATAGCCGACAAGGTCAGATCGCTCCGCGGGAAGGTCCCGATCGCCGGGATCTGCGGAGGGTACCAGATGATGGGGTCGGAGCTCCAGGACCCCGACGGCATCGAGGGCGGCGTTCCGCGCACGATACCGGGTCTGGGGTTCTTCGACATGACCACCCGGTTTGGGGAGTACAAGAAGCGCGTCGTCAACAGCACCGGGAGGCTCCTGGCCGGGGACGGCGGGGAGATCACCGGGTACGAGCTGCACATGGGCATGTCCGACGTGCACGAGACTCCGCTGTTCGAGATAGAGAACAACTTCGACAAGGGCCCGGTGAACGACGGCGCGATACGCGAGGACGAGATGCTCTACGGGACGTACCTCCACGGGGTCTTCGACAAGCGCCCGTTCAGGTCGTTCTTCCTCTCCCACGTGAAGCACGGCGACAGGAAATTCGATTCCACCGATTCCAGAGACTACGACGACGTCCTGGAGGAGAACATCGAGAAGCTCGCTGACGTGTTCGAGGGGAACCTGGACATGGGGGCGCTCATGTCCATCCTGGGGGTGAAGGAATGAGGGTGCTGGTTCTCGGGACGTCGTCCGATGCCGGGAAGACCGTGTGCTGCGCCATCATGTGCAGGTACCTGGCCAGGAAGGGGCTGGATCCCGTGCCGTTCAAGGCGTCCAACCTTTCGTTGAACTCCTACGCTACCAAGGACGGCGGGGAGATCGGGATAGGCCAGGCGTTCCAGGCTTGGGCCTGCGGACTGGAGCCGGAGACCGACATGAACCCCGTGCTACTGAAGCCGAGCGGCGGGGGTACGATGCAGCTCATACTGGGCGGGAAGCCCGTGGCGGACATGCGCAGGGGCGAGGGCTTCGACCGCGATGCCGCGATGTCCGAGATAAAGGACGCCCTCGGGAGGCTGTCCTCCGAGCACGGGTTCGTCGTGTGCGAGGGGTCCGGATCGCCGGCGGAGCTCAACCTGATGGACAGAGACCTCGCCAACACCGGGCTGATGCGCTCGGCGGGCGTCCCGACGATCCTGGTGGGGGACATCGAGAGGGGCGGCGTGTTCGCCGCGATATACGGGACCTGGAGGCTTATCCCCGACGATGTCAGACCACTGATGAGGGGTTTCGTGATCAACAGGTTCAGAGGGGAGCCGTCCATCCTGAAGGAGGGGATCGAGAAGGTGGAGAGCCTCACCGGGATGAGATGCCTCGGAGTGCTGCCGTACCTCCCCCTGAGGTTCCCGGAGGAGGACTCGCTCTCGAAGTCCGAAGGTAAGCTGAGCGGGGAGGACCCGCGTCAGGCGTTCATGGACAATGTGGACACCCTGCTGGACGCCGCGATAGAAGCGGGATTCGACTTCGACGGCCTCATCGAGATAGCGAAAGGACGATCGTCCGCCGGATGCAACCCTCAGGGCGGTTATCTTCGAGCCTTCGGGGGGCACCGTGTCCATCGGAACCGGTCTTCCTCCGATCAGAAATATGAAGGAATCGGGAGTGTGGCCCGCACCGCGGACCGTTTCCTCGATCGATGCGCCCGGGAGGGCCTCGACGGGGCCATCGGGCATGTCTACGACGGTCATGGACGCTGATGCGGCTTCGTGATGATAACGGTGGCGAAAGGAATGGTTCGATAAGAGCATTCGATTGTTTATTTATTACGAACTTTATTACGAACTTTATTACGAACCCTACTACGAAGTTTACTACGAAGTTTACTACGAAGTTTACTACGAAGTTCTATGCAACTTCTATGCAACTTCTATGCAACTTTCGATTGTTGAAAAGATGTCTTTACATACACCCTTCAAATACTCGAATTATCGAAGCATGTGCGACGCGCGTGGAAGCGGGAATCGGTCACCTGCGGACGAGGAACTCCGCGATGCCGAACCCCTTCTTCCCGTCCCAGACGTACTCCGAGATGGTCTCGATTAGCATCATCTCGTTGCTGTTCCCCATGGGCAGAGCCGCGAACCTGATGACCTTCCCATCGGCGTCGTACGACGCCCCGGAGACATCCTTCAGATGCATCGAGAACGACGATGGCGCGCCCTCGTCATAACGGAGGTCCAGGGACACCCCGTTGAGCGGGCGGTTGTCGCCGTCCACGTAGAAGTACCCCGCATCCACGTCCCCCGCGTCGGTGGAGAGCTTCGTCACGTTGAACGCCTCCTTCTCCAGGAACACCGAGTTGATCCAGGCCCACATCTTCGGGGACCCCCAGTCCCTCACTCCGGCGCTGAAATCCCTCTCGCCGGTCCCGTGGATGCGGTAGCTCCTCTCGCCGACGGTTATCGTCCCGTCCGCTATGCCGAACTGCTCCAGGTGCTCGGAGGCAACCTTGGCCGACATGGCCGCCTGCTGCGCGTTGACACACCGCTTGTAGTCCATCTCGGGGTTCTGCGGCTTCCATTCGAGGTCCATGGCCGCCGGGATCGGCGACGGGGCCTGCGACCTCATGTCGACCACGACCCCTTTATACGTCAGGGACCACGCGCCGGACGGGAGCCTCGAGAACGTGAGCCCCCCGATCGAGTTGGGGTCCCCCTCGCAGGGCGTCGCGTGCCTGAAGCCGTAGATCGCCTCCGGCGTCATGATCACGAAGAACAGGCTCTTCTCGTTCTTGTTCGGCTTGTTGCCGATCCTCATGAACGCGGTGACATCGTTCGTTTCATCGTGGCAGTTGAAGTAGAGACTCTCGTTGTACTCGATGTGGTCCTTCATTCCTCGTCCTCCAGGTAGATGACCCCGTCGTTGCCGTCGACGGTGACGGTCTGACCGGTCCTGAAAAGTTTGGTCGCGCCCATGACCGCCGTCACGGCCGGGATGCGGTACTCCCTCGAGATGACCGCGCCGTGGGACAGGATGCCCCCGGTCTCGGTGATGAGCCCGCCCAGCCTCGAGAACGCGGCGGTCCATCCGGGGTCGGTGTTGCTGGTCACGAGAATATCCCCGTCCTCGATCTCCGACAGCCCCTCGATGCTCTCGACCACGCGCACCCTGCCGGTGACGACGCCCGGGCTGGACGCGGTCCCGTAGACGGAACTGGAGGATTCTATCGCTACGGTATCGTCGAAGTCGACGCCGTTCCTGACGAACTTCGGCGGCAGGACGTTGGTGTACTTGAAGAACTCCGCCTTGCGGGCCTC
>CAVJLK010000093.1:0-4516 GCA_963650175.1 Ruminococcus sp. CAG:579
CCGGGGTCTCCCCCGGCATGGTTTTGAATCAGTTCAGGTACGCGCCGTCGGCCCCGCTGGAGACGAGCTGGCGGTACTTCTTCTGAACGCCGTGGACCGGACGCTCGACGCGCACTGCCTCCTTGAGACGCTGGGCGATCTGCTCGTCGGTGAGACGGACGTTCAACTTCCTCTCGGGGATGTCGATGTCGATGACGTCCCCGTCCTTCAGGGCGGCGATGGGTCCGCCGGCGTAAGCCTCGGGCGAAACATGCCCGATGGCCCCTCCCCTGGAGGCTCCGGAGAACCTGCCATCGGTGATGAGCGCGACCTCCTCTCCCAGACCCCTTCCGATGATCAGACTGGTGGGCGACAGCATCTCTGGCATCCCGGGGGCGCCCTTGGGCCCCTCGTACCTGATGACGACCACATCCCCGGCCACGATCTTCCCGGACGTGATGGCCTCCGCGGCGGCGGCCTCGCCGTCGAACACCCTGGCCTTGCCGGTGAACTTCATCATCTTCGGGCTGACGGCGGCCTGCTTGATGACCGATCCGTCCGGAGCGATGTTTCCTTTGAGGACAGCGATCCCGCCCTGCTTGTGGAACGGGTTGTCCTGGGACCTGATGATCTCCAGATCCCTGACGGTCGCCGCATCGGCGATCTCGAAGATCGTCTTCCCGTTGGCGGTGGGGACATCCGCGAGCTTGTCCCTCAGAACCTTCAGGACTGCGGGCACTCCTCCGGCCCTGTCGAGGTCCTTTATGGCATAGGGCCCGGCGGGCCTGAGGCTGGTGATGTGCGGGGTGTCCCTGGAGATCTCGTCGAAGTCGTCGAGGGTCACGGGGCATCCGAAGTCCTTGGAGATGGCCGGCAGGTGGAGGGCGGTGTTTGTGGAGCCGCCGATAGCCATGTCCACGCGGATCGCGTTGCGGAACGAATCGCGGTTGACGATGTCCCTGGGCTTGATGTCCTTCCTGACCATCTCCACGATGCGCCTACCCGTCTCCCTGGCGATGAGCAGCTTCCTGTTGTCGTCCGCGAGGGATGTGGCGCATCCGGTGAGGCTCAGTCCGAGGGTCTCGGTCAGGCACGCCATCGTGTTGGCGGTGAACAGACCGGAGCAGCTCCCCCTTCCGGGGCATGCGGAGCATTCGACGGTGTGGAGGTCCTCCTCGCCGATGGTCCCGGCGCTGTATGCTCCGACGGCCTCGAAAACGGACTGGAGATCCATGTTGCCGTTCTTCCCGGCCCCGGGCTCCATGGCCCCGCCGGTGACGATCAGTCCGGGCACGTTCATCTTCCCCATGGCCATGAGCATGCCGGGGGTGACCTTGTCGCAGTTCGAAACCCCGACCCAGCCGTCGAGGGCGTGGCCTTCTACCATGACCTCGCAGCAGTCCGAGATGACGTCCCTGGAGATGAGCGAGTACCTCATCCCGTTGTGTCCCATGGCGATCCCGTCGCACACCGCGGGCACGCCGAAGGTGAACGGCCTCCCGCCGGCCTCGATGATCCCCTCCTTGACGGCCTCCACGATCTCGTTGAGGTGGATGTGCCCGGGGACGATCTCGTTCCAGGAGTTGGCTATGCCGATGAACGGCTTGTCGAAGTCCTCGTCGCCCAGACCGTCGGCCCTGAGGAGACTCCTCTGGGGGGCCGCGGCGGGTCCTTTCTTGACTGCGTCGCTTCTCATTGCGATCACTGGGGAATCCCCAGTTTCGCGTCATGTATAAACATTGAGGGTGGAGCCCCGCGGGATGCGGAGCATCCCGAAGGGCCATGGAGAAAAAATGAAAAGAGTGCGGGGGACGGGCCCCCGCTTGATTTTGGGGTTTATGTGCTGCGGAGCACGATCTCGATGTTCACGCCATCGGGAACCTGGATCCTCATCAGCTGCCTGAGGGCGCGCTCGTCGGCGTCCAGGTCGATGAGCCTCTTGTGGATCCTCATCTCCCAGTGGTCGACGGTCTCGCTTCCCTCTCCGTCGGGACTCTTCCTGCAGGCCACCTTGAGCTTCTTGGTGGGCAGGGGAACGGGTCCGCGGATGTCCACTCCAGTCCTCTGGGAGATTCCCTTGATCTGGGAGCAGACCCCGTCGACCTTTGCAGGGTCGGTACCGCTGAGAGAGATCCTTGCGCGCTGCGACATCTCAATCACTGAGGATTCAAGCCTTCTCCACGGAGATGCACATTCCGGCGGCGACGGTCTGACCCATGTCGCGGATAGCGAACCTTCCGAGAGGCGGGAACTCTTTGGCAGTCTCGATGACCATGGGCTTGGTCGGCTCCAGCTTGACGACGGCGATGTCACCGGTCTTCAGGAAGTCGGGGTGCTCCGCCTTGGTCTGTCCGGTCTTGGGGTCGATGGACTTGATGAGCTCGACGAACCTGCACGCAGTCTGCGTGGTGTGGCAGTGGAAGACCGGGGTGTATCCGACGGTGATGACGGACGGGTGGTTCAGCACGACGATCTGAGCGGTGAAGGTCTTGGCGACGGAGGGCGGGTTGTCGACGGGTCCGGCGACGTCTCCCCTCTTGATGTCGTTCTTGGCGACACCGCGGACGTTGAATCCGACGTTGTCTCCGGGCAGGGCCTGGGGCAGCTGCTCGTGGTGCATCTCGATGGACTTGACCTCTCCGGGAACGTGGGACGGCTCGAACATGACCTTCATGTTGGGCTTGAGGATACCGGTCTCGACGCGTCCGACGGGGACGGTTCCGATACCGGTGATGGTGTAGACGTCCTGGACGGGCAGCCTGAGGGGCTTCTCGGTGTGCTTCTCGGGAACCTTGAGGTTGTCGAGGGCCTGGATGAGGGTGGGTCCCTTGTACCAGGGCATCTGGGCGGACGGGGTCTTGACGTTGTCTCCGTTGTAGGCGGACACGGGGATGAAGGGGACCTCGTCGGTCTTGATGCCGACCATCTTCATCAGCTTGATCATGGCCTCCTTGGCCTCGTTGTACTTGGCCTCCTCGTACTTCACGGCGTCCATCTTGTTGATGGCGACGATGATCTGCTTGACACCCAGGGTGGTGGCCAGGAAGACGTGCTCCTTGGTCTGGGCCTGGGGTCCCTCGATGGCGCTGCAGGTGATGATGGCCGCATCCGCCTGGGAGGTTCCGGTGATCATGTTCTTGACGAAGTCGCGGTGCCCGGGGGCGTCGATGACGGTGAAGTAGTACTTGTCGGTGTAGAACTTCTTGTGGGCGACGTCGATGGTGACTCCCCTCTCCCTCTCCTCCTTGAGGCCGTCCATGACCCAGGCGAAGTAGAAGGATCCCTTTCCTTTCTCCTCGGCCTCCTTCTTGTACTTCTCGACGAGGTGGGGGTCGATAGCGCCGGTCTCCAGCAGGATCCTTCCGGTGAGGGTGGACTTGCCGTGGTCGACGTGGCCGATGATGACCAGATTCATGTGCTCTTTGTCTGCCATTTCATTTCCTCCGTTGTTGGAACGCTAATTTTGTGGATAAAGAGGTTTCGTATATAAGGTTTGCAGGCCTCAGAGACCGGCGTAGTACTTGTCGTCGTAAGGCTCGGGGTTCAGTCCCTTCCTGGTCCTGATGTCCGTCACGATCTTCTTCTGAAGCTCGGGCGGGACCTGGTGGAACCCTGCGTTCTCGATGGACCAGATGGCGCGGCCCTGGGTGGATCCGCGGACATCGGACGAGAATCCGAACATGTCGGCGACGGGCACCTCGGCGGTGACCGTGGAGTCGGCGCCGTCCTGTCCCATCTCGAGGATGGTCCCGCGGCGCTGGTTGATCAGGTTGACCGCTCCGCCCATGTAGTCGGGCGGGACGCTGATGAAGAGCTTCTGCATGGGCTCGAGCAGGATCCTGCCGGCCTGGCACATGGCTCCGTAGATACCGTCCCTGACGGCGGGGATGATCTGGGCGGGTCCCCTGTGGATGGTATCCTCGTGCAGCTTGGCGTCCATAAGGCACACCTTGACGCCGGCGATCTTCTCTCCGGCGAGGGGTCCCCTCATCATGGCCTCCTCGAAGGACTGCTTCACGAGCTCCATGGTCTCGTGCAGGTACTGGATACCCTTGGTGCAGTCGATCAGGACGTTGTTGTTCTTGAACGCGACGACGCCCTTGGCCTCGATGTCGCTCATCCCCAGGTCCTTCAGCTGCTTGGCGAGGGCCTTGGGGTCCTTGATCTTGGCGTCCACATCGATCTCGTTCTTGCGGATGGCCTCCTTGACGGAGTCCTCCAGCGGACTGACGATGAAGTAGAACTTGTTGTGCTTGTTGGGCGACTTACCCTCGAACTCCGAGGGATTGGTTCCCTTGACGGACTCCTGGTACACTACGATGGGCGGGGAGGAGATGATGTCCACTCCCTGCTCGTTGATGATCCTGTACTCGGTGATCTCCAGGTGGAGCTCTCCCATACCGGACATCAGGTGCTCGCCGGTCTCGTTGTTGATCTCGATGTTCAGCGAGGGGTCGGCCTTGGCGATGATCCTCAGGACCTCGACCAGCTTGGGCAGGTCGGCCATGTTCTTGGCCTCGATGGCCTTGGTGATGAC
>CAVJLK010000094.1:0-4376 GCA_963650175.1 Ruminococcus sp. CAG:579
CGAACTGGTCCCTGATGTCGTTCCTGAACGAATCCTCGAACTTCGGATAATCCGCAGTGCTGAGCTCCTTGAAGCTCATTCTGATGACGTAGTTGGAGTTCTTCTCGGGGTCGTCCGGACGCTCCTGAGAGATCCTCAGGCCCTTGAAGCGATCTGGTTCGTCCGCGTACTTGAAATTGAGGTAGCAGTCGGTCATGTCGAGGTTCAGAGACTTCCCGAACCTGCGGGGACGCGTGATGAGGGTGACCTTGGCTCCAGATCTCAGGATCTGGTCGATGAACATCGACTTGTCCACATAGAACAGACCCCGATCCCTGATGTCCCTGAAGTCGCTGTTCCCGATGGGCATTCCCTTCGTTTCCTTCGCCCCCTTCGATTCCTTATCCGCAGTCCCGCATTTCAAACTACCTTTCCCGCGACCCCTCTCTTTCCCCTTTCCGTGGACGTTCTTCGGCATGAATCCGAACCACACGCGTCCTGTTTATAAAACGAACCAGTGCAGTCAGTATGACACGGCGGTCTTCGTTTTGTAGAACGGATCGTCCGGAGCGTACACGACGTCGTCCGCGCAGGATTTATACAACGTAGCAGTGGCGAGAATATGAACCACAGGAGTGCGGTCGCGGTGCTCGCAGCAGTCATCGCATTGGGGATGATCGTCCCCATCGCCGCGGGACCGTCCGACGCCCTGAACGACGGGGATGTGGTGGTCTCCACCTCGGACGGGTCGGAGTCCATCGACGTGACCATCGGCAACGGGCACACCAAGACGATACAGGTGTACGTCAAGAACACGACCGACGGCGAGGTCATCCTCAGCGACCTCTCGGTCACCGGCCTCGGCAGCGATGTGAAGGCCGTGGTCACCAGCTCCGCCGGGAACCTCCTGGACGCCAAGACCAGCATCACCACCGTGACGGTGGCCCTGACGGCGGACAACTACGCCGACAACGCCGTCATGAACGGGACCATCCACATAGCCGCCAAGTCCATATCGGACGACAAGAGTGGCCTCATCGAGATGGAGATCCCCCTCAAGGTCACCGTCGAGTCGATCTTCGTGAACGAGGGGGCCTACAACAAGTTCTTCGGCCTCTTCCCCAACACGCTCGGATCCCCTCTGGACGATCCCTGGGTGACCGCGTCGGTCACCATGATCCTCTGGATTCTGGGCACCATCGTCATGTCGGAGATCATCATCCCCATCCTGACCCATTTCGTCGGTTCCAGGAAGACCGCCGAGGAGAAGAAGAGCCTGACGAAGCGCCTCACGACCACCATCACCCTGCTGATGATCGTCATCGCGTTCAACGAATGCACCCAGATCGTGGACGCCGGCGCCGAGGTCTCCCATCTGATAGGGGCGTTCTCCAACGTCATCTACGTGATACTCGGGGCGACCATCGCCTGGCAGGTCTACACGTTCGTCATCTCCGCGTTCCTCAAAGGACTGGACGAGAACGCCGACGTGGACGGCATGGACATGTCCCTGCTCCCGCTGTTCAAGATGATCGGGAAGCTCGTGATATCCGTAGTGGCGGTCTGCGCCGCATTGGCGGCGTTCGGGGTGGACCTCGCCGGGATCATGGTCAGCGCCGGAGTCGTCACCCTGGGGATCACCCTGGGGGCGCAGAACACCCTCAACCAGTTCTTCAGCGGGATCGTGCTCCTCGCCACCCGCCCGTTCAGGAAGGGCGACTTCGTCCAGATCTCCGGAGTGTCGTACATCGTCCGCAAGGTTAGGCTGATGAACACCGAGTTCGAGAACTGGGACAAGGACCAGATAGTCACCATCCCGAACAACGTGGTGTCCTCGGCCACCCTGGTGAACCTCACCAAGAACTTCCACAGGACCAGGGTGTTCGTGTACATCGACGTCTCCTACGACTCGGACATTCCGAAGGTCAAGGCGTGCCTGGAGAGAGCCGGGAGGAAGCATCCGCACGTCATCGTCGACGGGTCCTGCACCCCGCCCGGGGCCAGGCTCACCGAGTTCGCCGACGGCGGGATCAGGTTCAGGCTGTCGTGCTACGTCGACGACTACGACAACAGCTCCCACTACGCCGGGCAGATCAGGGAGCTGGTCTGGCAGGAGCTCATGGACGACAACATCAACGTCCCCTACAACAGGATACAGGTCGACATCCTCAGCGAGCCCGAGCACAACGGCGGCCGCGCGGGATTCCAATCGTCCGGCTGATTCTGCGAAATCCGCAGAATCCAAACCCTTTACCCCCTTCTTCCGTCATATCCCGTTGCGGATATCCGTTATAGGTCCGCGATTAACATAGATTATATACGGACGCGCTCTACCGTCGCCCCATAGGTCCGGTGATTCCATGATAGACAACCTCGACAAGAAGATCATAGAGCTGCTCAAGAAGGACTCCAGATGTCCCTTCGTGGAGATAGCCAACCAGCTGGGGGTGTCCGAGGGCACCGTCCGCAGCAGGGTCCACAAGATGACCGAGGAGGGCGTGATCAGGGGGTTCACGATCAAGACCAGTTCCAAGAACGTGAAGGCGCTGGTCGAGATCAGCATCGCAGTCAACACCGACACCCAGGGCATAGCCAGGGAGCTGGCCGGGTACGACGGCGTCACCGAGGTGTTCGAGGTCACGGGGGACCAGGACATCATCGCCATAGTGGATGTGGAGTCGTCCCAGCACCTCAACGACATCATCGAGAGGGTCAGGCGCTACGACAACATCCTCAGCACCAGGACAAGGCTGATACTCAAGGAGCATTACGGGGAGGCTTGATCACGATGTTCGCAGGAACGGGGACCGCCCTGATTACGCCGTTCGGAAGGGACGGGGCGGTCGACGAGGAGGCGCTCAGGCGCCTCGTAGACTTTCAGGAATCCAACGGGGTGGACGTCCTCCTCGCGTGCGGGAGCACCGGGGAATCGGCCACTATGAGCCACGAGGAGCACCTCCGCGTGGTGGAGATCGTCAGGGACCAGGCCAAGAAGGCCAAGGTCCTGGCCGGGGCGGGGAGCAACTGCACCCGCGAGGCCGTGGACCTCAGCAGGAACGCCCAGGACATAGGGGCGGACGGGATCCTCTCCATCTCCCCGTACTACGTCAAGCCCACGCAGGAGGGCATCTACAGGCACTACTCGGCCATCGCCGACGCCGTGGACATCCCGGTCGTGGTCTACAACATCCCCGGGAGGACCGGGTCCAACGTCACGGCCGACACGCTCATGCGCCTGGCCGAGGTGGACGGCATCGAGGGGGTCAAGGAGGCCAGCGGGAACATGGCCCAGATCCAGGACATCCTGAGGCGCCGCCCCGAGGGCTTCGAGGTGCTCAGCGGGGACGATTCGCTCACCCTCGCCCTGACCTGCATGGGGGCGGACGGGGTGATCTCCGTGGCCAGCAACTGCTGCCCAGCGCTCATGTCCGACCTCGTCAGGAACGCCAGGAACGGCAACGTCGCGACCGCCAGGGCGATCCACGACAAGCTCCTGCCCCTGTTCTCCGCCCTGTTCGTCGAATCCAACCCGATACCCGTGAAGTACGTCATGGGCCTGATGGGCTACGGCGCGGGGGAGCCCAGGCTGCCGCTGACCCCGCTGTCCGAGGACGGCAGGAGGAGGATCGATCCGGTCCTCAGGGACCTGGGGATCCAGCGAGGACCCCGGAATTCGCATTAGAGGTGACTACGATGATCACAGTCATGAAATTCGGCGGGACCAGCGTCGGTTCCGCCGAGGCCCTCAAGAGAGTGGCCGGCATAGTATCGAACACCGAGGGGGACCGCGTCGTCGTGGTCTCCGCCATGTCCGGGATCACCAACTTCCTGGTCAGCGTGGTGGAGAACCCCCTGATCGATCCCGAGGGCATCGTCGAGCAGTTCAGGAACAAGCACCTGATGACCGCCGCCCAGCTCTTCGGGGACGAGGAGATGAAGGAGTTCAGGGCAGAGTTCGACGCCCGCATGGAGGGGTTCGAGAAGGCCCTCCTGGCGGACCGCAACGAGCCGTTCTACAAGGACGCCGTCGTGTCCCAGGGGGAGAGGTTCTCCTCCCTCCTGCTCGCCTTCTTGCTCAGGGGCATGGGGATCAGGTCCGTTGCCCTGACGTCCGAGGACGCCGGGATCGTGGCCGTTGGGAGGCCGGGCAACGGCTCCGCCGATCTGCTGAACACCGCCACCGGCATGACCATGAAGGTCAGGCCCCTGCTGTCCATGGACACCGTGCCCATAATCACGGGGTTCTACGGCATCAACTCTGAGAAGAGGCCCCTCACCTTCGGGCGCGGCGGTTCCGACTACTCCGCGGCCGTCGTGGCCAACGCCATCGACGCCGACATGCTGGAGATCTGGACCGACGTGGACGGATTCATGTCCGCCGACCCCAGGATCATCCC
>CAVJLK010000095.1:0-4243 GCA_963650175.1 Ruminococcus sp. CAG:579
GCGATGAAGATGCTCCACATAAGGAACCTCGCCGACAAGAAGTTCAACGAGCTGTCATCAGGGCAGCATCAGAAGGTCATGATCGCCAGAGGTCTGGTGCAGGAGACCCCGGTCCTCATCCTCGACGAGCCGACCGCGAATCTCGACGTGAAGTACCAGGTCTATGTGATGGAGCTTCTGAGGGGGATCGCCGAGAAGATGGATATGACCATCCTCACGATCTGCCACGACCTCAATGTGACCGCGAAGTACGCCCACAAGGTGATAATGCTGGAAAGGCCCGGCAGGATCCATGCATTCGGAACGCCGGAAGAAGTGATCACCGAGGCCGACATCGAGCACGTCTACGGCATCAAATGCCGTGTGGAGAAGGAACAGGACTTCGGAGTGCCCTTGGTGGTGCTCGGCGCTCCCGTGATGTCCGATGAGGATGACGAATAATCCCGGGTTCCGCATCGGTGCTCGAAAGTGCGGATTCTGAGCACCGATTCGTGTCGGAACGCGATGCAAACCTCGGATGTAATGGCCGGAAGTGTCCTGAACGCTTCATGGTACAAACTACGTTCAGGACGGACAGCGGTAGCGACGAAGAGCGGATAACAGTTTTGTCGAGCACGACCGCACGTCTGTGCGATTGATGATCCGTTCGAATTCGAGATCGGTAGTCCCTCATCTCGGACTTCATGAATTCGCGCATTAGGCACGTGGCGTAGTTGCCCTTGGGCAACGAGAAAGACAGGGTGTAGGAATCGTCGCCGAACGACGCCTTCAGGTCCTTCACGGGGCACAGGATCTCCCTCCTGCCCCCCTTGGACGAGCATTTGGACAGTCCGGGGATGACGAAGTCCTCGGGCTTCAGGTCGTTCTTCTCGGCGATGGACCTCTCGATCTCGCCGGGCTCCCCTTCAGCCAGTATGTTCTCGGATCCGTAGAGGGCGGCGGTCACGAAGGCCCTTCCCAGTCTCACCTGCCTCTTCACGAGGTCGATGTTCCTCGACGTGGCCACCACGGGCGCCTCGTGTTCCGGGGTGCCGTCGGCGGCCAGCGGGATCACCACGTCACCTTCGACGGGCGCATCGAGGGGGAGTCCGCGGGACATCCTCTCGCTGAGCATCTCGTTGAAAAGATACGACTGATAGGCGTGGACGAACATCATCTGGAGGTTGGACGGCAGCGCGGATATGGCGCCCTTCCAGTCCTCCCCTCCGGCCAGGGCCTGGGCCATGGTCTTCTCGTAGGACATGCCGTCGGGCATGACCGATGCGGCGCGGGACCAGTCCGTGCATCCCTCGAGGGATCTGCGGATGTCCTGCAGCTCCTGCTCCTCCTGTGGCGTGGTGTAGCAGATGTAAGTGCGCACCGCGCCCTCGATGTCCCCGCGGACGAGCCTCTCGCCCACGAGATGGGTCACGGGTCTCACGACGCCGAACCTCTGGACGCCGAAGTAGTTGGGGAATCCCCTCGCCTTGTGGATCGTATCTAGGTCGGCCTCGACGGTCTCCTTCACGCGGGACATCTCCATGGGGCAGTCCCTGACGGTGATCTCGAAGGAGTTGCCGAGCAGGTCCCCGATCTGGAGCGCCCTGCTGCCCCTGTAGACGTCCGAGATCTCGACGTCCTTCAGATCGATCTTGGCCAGGTCCTCGGAGGGGCACCTGAACGACATGAGCTGGGTGGTGACCGCGCGCTTGTCCTTGGTCCCCGCGAACCCTATCCTGGTGCGGGACATCCCGATGCTGCGGGACATGATGCGCACGAGGCGGTTCGTCTCCCAGTTGCGACTGGTGACGGTCGCAATCGCGTACTCGCCGTCCTCCTTCGCCCTGGGGGGATCAGAGATCTCCCTGACGACGAAATCCTCCGGCTCGGTCTTGAGATGGCCCCCGGTGCCGTCGGAGTCGCAGAGGTACCTGCGCATGCCGATGTCGGCTTCGGCCGTGAGGCATTCCCTGTACAGAATGATCACTCTTTGATTTCGGAGTAATAGTCGGAGACCGCCTGGGAGGCCTTGGCGACGGCGTCGAGGGCGTCGCCCTTCCTCACCTTGACGTAGAGCTGCCTGTCGTCGAGCTCGGGGTGGGTCTCGATGAACCTGACGAGTTCGACGTTCTCGTCTTCGTCGAGAGCCTTCATCAGAGGCGCGATGAGGGTGATGTTGGCATCCGTGAATGCGATGGTGGCCGAGTCGCCGGTCTTCTCGACAAGGGTTATCTGCATGTCCTCGGCCTATGCCCTCGTTCCTATAAATCTTTCAGTCCCCGCTTCCGTCCCAGTGTCCCTGGTCAGAGGATCCCGAATCGCCGCGCGGCTTCGCGGGCTTCGTCCCCTTCCCCTGACAGGCGGGCTGTTCCTTCCCTTCCATGTTGCATCCCATCCAACCGGCGTGCCGGCATCCGTCTAATCGCAGATTCCAGTATATAAAGGCTGGATTCGGTGTCTCGGATCGGACATAATGTCGGATTCTCATTCGGAGAGTCCGTCGGAGTCGTGGGCCTGCATGGCGTACATCTCGGCGATCTCGCCCACCGTGGTGCACTGCTCGGGGGTCTTGTCGTCCCTGACGCGGCCGGTGAACCTCGGGAACCTAATCCCCAGCCCGGCGCCCTCCTTCACCACATCCCTGGCGGCGGTGTGGATCGGGCTCAGGGTGATCTCCGCGGCCACCACCTCGAGCACCACGGACGGCTCGAACCAAACGTCCGGGACCATCTCGGCCTCCACGGACCTGGGTTTGGATTCGGACAGCGTGTCGTCGAGGAGCGAGGGCATCGCATCGAGGAACGCGTCGTCGAACCCGGTCCCGAGCTTGCAGACGGTCTCGAACATCCCGGTCTCCTCGTCGTACGCGGCCATGAGCAGCGCCCCGTACCTCCCCGCCCTCTTGCCCATGCCGTAGAACGCACCCACGACGGCGAGGTCGAAGGAGTCGGTCAGAGCCTGCTGGTAGTCCTTCTTGTACTTGATCCACAGGAACCCTCTGGATCCCGCCCGGTAGATCGAATCCCGCGCCACGGATTTGGCCATGATCCCCTCGCACCTGCTGGCGACGGCGCTGGAGAAGAAGTCCTCCCCCTCCTCCTCGCTCTCCACGATGCGCATGGTGGTCATCTGGATCGGACCTCCTATTCCGAATCCCGATTCCAGGGCGGACCTCCTCTCCAGATAGGGTTCGGGGGTCATGTCCTGGCCGTCGCGGTAGAGGCAGTCGAACATGAAGATCCTGACCGGCACGTCCTTGACGGCCTCGTCCATCCCGTGCTTCTTCCTGCGGTGGGTGACGTTCTGGAACGGGAGCATGTTGCCCGTCTCGGGATCCACGGCGACGCACTCCCCCTCGACGATGGCCTCCCCGTACCTGCACGCCCTCCTGAGCTCCTGGGCGATGTCCGGGAAGTTGGATGTGAGGTCCTCCAGCCTCCTGGAGTAGAGGCGGACGCCGTCCTTCCCGATGTGGGCCTGGACGCGGATCCCGTCGTACTTGTATTCTATGGCGCAGCGGCCGCCCATCCTCTCCACGATCTGGGCGACGGACGGGAGCCTCTCGGCGAGCATGACCTTCACGGGGCTGTTCACGGACACCCTGATGGACGATATGGCGTCCATCCCGCCGTTGGTGATCGTCTCGGCCACCAGGCCGATATCGCAGGTGACGTTGAACGCCCTCTCGATGGCCGGCCTGTCCTCCTTGGAGGAGAAGGCTATGGCCAGGGCGTCCAGGATGGTCATGTCGGCGGCGCCGACCCTCATCCTCCCGGTGACGGTCCTGCACAGGTACCTTGCCTCCAGGGGTCCTGAGTCGTGGAGCATGTTGGCCAGGGTCTTCATCTTCCTGTCCTGGGAATCCTTCCCCTCGGCGTCCTGGATGGCGGTGAGTCCCTTGACCACCCTCTCGACGGTGAGGTCCTCCGAGAACAGGGTCATCTGCTTCTTCTTCGAGATCAGGGTCTCCGCGACCCTCCCGGGATCGCCGGTCTCCACCCAGAGCTTCTCGACCCTGTCCTCCGGGGTGCCCGATGTGAACGCGATGGCCTTGAGGACCAGCCTGTCGGCCATGCCGAGGACTCCCGGCACGAAATCCGGATGGAGCTTCCCCTGGCTGAGATAGACTATGCTCCTGAGCTCGTGCCTGTCGGCCCTCGAGAAGAACTCGGCCAGGATGTCGGACATCTCCAGCCTGCTGCCTGTTGATTCCAGTCTGTCGAAGGTCTCTGCGAGCTCGGAGTAGAGCATAATCGGAGCCATG
>CAVJLK010000096.1:0-4197 GCA_963650175.1 Ruminococcus sp. CAG:579
CCATACGCGTCCCGTTTATAAAAGAAACCAGTGCAGTCAGTATGACACGGCGGTCTTCGTTTTGTAGAGCTGTGGAGAATGGGCGATCGCGACGGATCGGAAAGGTTTGAGGCCCGTCCATGAGGACGGGCCGTTGCATCGTCAGACGGACTGTACCGGCACCTTGGATGCCAGTTCTTTGTCGGTCCTTCCGACGATCCACCAAATCGGCGCGGCCGCCGACCTGCAGTCGTCGCCGGTCGATGTGGCGGAGAAGTAGCGGACCTCGGAGAAGAGGGACTCGACCACCTTGACGAAGTTCTGCTGCTCGTTCTCCTGCAGGTACCTCCTGACGTCGTTGTTGGAAAGCCCCTGGGGCATGGCGTCGTTCTTGGTGGCGACCACGGCGAACGGGATGTCCGAGACGGTCCCGGGCCCGAAGCCGTTGATCTGCGTGAACATGCTGTGGAACGACTCGAAGACGTCCATGGGCGACGCCCCCCTCCCGCCCCTGGCGAGGGCTATGGGGTCGAAGGCGAACACGATCCCGCTGGCGTAGGCGTAGTACTCCTCGAAGAGCACCTTGCCGTCCCTCGGTTCGAACTCCGTCCCGGAGATGTCGTTGAAGACGATCTCCCTGTCGGACAGGCCCCTGGACCTGAGGAACAGGCATTCGGAGTCCAGCTCGCCGGACGCGGTCTTGGCCGCGACGTCCTTCGCGGCGACTGCCTGCTTGGACACGCCGGGCGTGGCGGCGTCGACTGCGACGTCGACCCCCCTGGCGACCTGCGTGATTACGTCGACCGATGCGAGCATCAGGGTGGTCTTCCCGGCCCCGGTGGCTCCGACCATGGCGATCGAGATCGGGAGGGCCTCCCTGGTCTCGATGTCCGACCCGCAGTAGGGGCAGACGGTCCTGAGTCCGGCCCTGGTGCCCTGGACGCAGGGCATCTCGTGTCCGTTGTTGCACACGTGGACCCTGTACCCGTACTCGTTCGGCACCGGATAGTCCAGGATCAGGTCGCACATGCATCTGACCTTCGGCTCGTCGAACTTGCGCTTGCACTTGGGGCAGACTGCGAAAGTGGCGTCCGACCTCCTGGGCTCCAGCTTGGCCGCCTTGCGGATCTTCCCGGCCACGACAGCCTTGACGAGGAGGAAGGGCACGATCAGCGCGACGGTGAGGAGCAGCGCCCACGACCAGTAGAACGGCAGCAGGACCACCGGCACGACGACCAGCGCCTTGTTCTTGTTCCACGCGGAGGGGATTAGGCCCCACGGCGCGAGTATCGTGCGGACGGTCGCCCCGGGCCTCCTGGTCCAGAGGTACTGGGCGGGGTTCTCTTTCCCCTTCACATCCATCACCCAGGGGGTGAACATGCCGGCGACCGCAAGGACGAATCCGACGACCGTGACGGCGACGCCTATCGTCTTCGCATCGCCGAACAGCTCCGCGAAGTCCTTAATCAGATCCGTCAGGGTCCCGCCCACTATCGGGACGTCTGCGAGAGGCGTCCCCAGCCCGTCTCCCTGTGGGAGGAAGAGGGCGGGCCATGCTTCGCCTCCGATCATGGCCGTTACCGTGCATACGAGCGACAGCGCCGCGTATAAGAGTGCAATCCCGAAGACGATTCCCACGCTCGTCTTGTTGGTCCCATTCATCGGACGGACCGATGCTGTCCGGGCATTTAAGAGGTGACCGCCATCTCGAGGGAGGTCCGCATCCAGAAAGCCGGGGCCCCTCCGCTCATCGAGGGGAAGGGCCCCGTGAAGGGATCCTCAGATCTTGTCGAGGGCCTGCGAGAGGTCCGCGATGATGTCTTTGATGTTCTCGCATCCGATGGACAGGCGGATGGTGGACGGCTTGATGCCGGACGCCAGCAGCTCCTCCTCGGTCATCTGGGAGTGGGTGGTGCTGGCGGGGTGGATGACCAGCGACTTCATGTCGGCGACGTTCGCCAGGAGGGAGAACATCTCCATGGCGTCGGCGAAGCGCTTGGCGCCCTCCTTCCCGCCCTTGGCCTCGAACGTGAAGATCGACCCGGCCCCGTCGGGGAAGTAGCGCTCGTATAGCGCGTGGTCGGGGCTGTCGGCGAGCATCGGGTGGTTGACCTTCTCCACCTTGGGGTGGTTGGACAGGAACTCTACGACCTTCTGCGCGTTGTAGACGTGCCTCTCGACCCTCAGGGAGAGGGTCTCCAGGCTCATCATCAGGGCGAAGGAGTTCACCGGCGAGATGCAGGCGCCCATGTCCCTCAGGACGATGGCCCTGACGCGGGTGCAGAACGGCGCGTTCGGGGCGTCCCTGGAGAAGGAGATGCCGTGGTAGCTGGGATCGGGGTCCACCATCCAGGGGAACCTGCCGGAGCCGGCCCAGTCGAACTTGGCGTTCTCGGCTATCACTCCTCCGAGCACGATCCCGTGGCCCCCGATGAACTTCGTGGCGGATTCGACGACGAGATCGGCGCCGTGGTCCAGGGGCCTGAAGAGGTAGGGCGTGGCGAAGGTGTTGTCGACCACCAGGGGCACGCCGTGGGAATGGCACATCTCTGCGAGGGCGTCCACGTCGATGAGGTTGGCGTTCGGGTTCCCAATGGTCTCGATGTACACCATCTTGGTGTTGTCGCGGATCGCCTTCTCGAAGTTGGCGACGGTGCCGGGCTTGGTGGGGTCCACGAACGTGCAGTCGATGTCGTGCGACTTGAGGGTGTGCTCGAAGTAGTTGTAGGTCCCGCCGTAGATCGTGTTGGCGGAGACGATGTGGTCCCCGGCGCGGGTGAGGTTCTCGACCACGTAGCAGATGGCCGCCGCGCCGGACGATACGGCGATGGCGGCGGTGGCGCCCTCGAGGGCGGCCATCCTGGTCTCGAACGCTTCGGTCGTGGGGTTGGTCAGACGGGAGTAGATGTTCCCCGGCTTCCTCAGGGCGAAGACGTCGGCCGCGGCGTCGCAGTTGTCGAAGACGTAGGAGGTCGTGAGGTACACGGGGGGAGCGCGGGACCCGGTGGTGGGGTCGGGCTGTTCCTGTCCGGCGTGCAGCATGACGGTCTCGAAGCTCTGGGCCTTGGGGTTGAAGGGCCCCGCGGGTATGTTCGTCTCTTCCTCGAATCCCATTGTAATCACTGATTTCGGGATTCCGGGGGCCGTATTTAGACGTGGGGATGGGTCGCAGGAACGGGCGGTTCATAAGACCGGTATGTCCAGAGGGTGCTCCTCTGTCTTATCATATTTAAAGTAACATGCTACGGGGTCGGATTCGGCCGTTTTCCGGAACCCCTATTCGAAATGTATTTATAGATGTTTTCAAACATTTGCGGATAAATAGAAAGTTTTAAATAAAGTTATGAACCAAAATCGGAGATTCAGGATAAAACTTAAATAAAACACAGCCGGATATCTCATTCACTCCACAGGAGAAAGGAGGAACTAGAAATGGCAAAAGACGCGATACTTGCAGACCTGAAGAAGGCCATCGAGACGTGGGACCTCAACCTCGTCAAGACCGCCACCCAGGCGGCCATCGATGAGAAGATCCCCGTCAGCGAAATCATCGGAGACGGACTCGGAAAGGGGATGGAGACCATCGGAGTGAAATTCGACAAGGCCGAGATCTTCCTACCCCAGGTGGTCGCAGCCTCCAAGACGATGGAGCTCGCCCTGAAGATCCTCGAACCCGTCATGGGCTCCGGTTCCGGAGCCCTGAAGGGTTGCGTCGTCATGGGGACCGTCGAGGGGGATATCCACGAGATCGGGAAGAACGTGTGCTGCGCCATGCTCCGCGGAGCCGGATATAAAGTCATCGACCTCGGACCCGATGCGACCGCACAGGACTTCCTGGACGCCGCCGACGAGAACGAGGCCCAGGTCCTCGGAGGATCCGCCCTCATGACTACCACGCTCGAATCCCAGAGGGAGCTCGTCGAGGCCGTCAAGGAGGTCGAGGCCCCTTACAAGTGCATCTTCGGAGGCGCCCCCTGCAGTCAGGAGTGGTGCGACGAGATCCACGCGGACGGATACTCCGAGACTGCGAACGAGATCATCGGGCTCGTCGACAAGCTCGTCGCCGAGTTCTGAAAACAATCATATTCGAACGGAGGAACAAGAAATGGCAGCTACAAGGCCCCTCACCATCCCGGACGTCTACGAGAGATTCGTCAAGGGAAAGAAGGTCAAGGTCGAGGATTGGGACTACAAGGTCATCCCCGAGAACCTGACCGC
>CAVJLK010000097.1:0-4128 GCA_963650175.1 Ruminococcus sp. CAG:579
GAAGTTCATGAGCATGGACATGGCCAAGCAGTTCAAGGCCGGCGCCAAGAAGTACTTCCCGAAGGCCAAGATCATCCTGGACCGCTTCCATCTGATGAAGAACGTCAACGAGGCCCTGAACAATGTGCGCAAACGCACCTACAAGGAGCTGGACAAGGAGCAGAAGGAGGGGGTCGGCAAGATCATGTACACGGTCCTGTACAACGCCGACAACCTTCCCGAGAAACATGAGAAGCGGATGAAGAACATCCGCATGGTGCTTCCGGAACTGGCGGTGGCCTACGATCTGAAGGAGGAATTCAGGCTGGTCTTCGAGCACAAGACCCGGAAAGGGGGAAAGAAGGCCTTCGAGAAGTGGTACGGGAGGGTCCTGGAATCGGGGATTAAGGAGCTCATCAAGAAGGCCGAGTCCATGATGGAACGGCTGGACGACATCCTGCCGTGGTTCACCCACAGGATCAGCAACGGTGTGGCCGAGGGATTGAATAACAAGATCCAGAAGATCAAGTCGGACGCCTACGGTTTCAGGCATCCGAAGAACTTCATGGATTTCATCTACTTCAGGAAGGCCCGGATACCGATCTCCGTGCGACGTCGGGGACGCGCGTCCATGCCCCGTAGGGGCTTCAGACCCATCCCATTCAGGCCGTGCCCTGTCCCGATGTCCGACGGACGAGCGCAGCGAGGACGTCGATCAACCGGACACGGCGCGATGGGGGCAGCCGGGCGCCCCCGGAGCGTCGCGTACGGCTTCTCCGTACACGATTCCTGCTCTCCTCAGCCTCTTCTTTTCTTCAGCGTACCATCAATGATGTTACTGCACCCGCACCAGATTTAGTAGATCCTCTGACTTTGAAGGCCGTGTTCGAAGGGGACGATGCCGGAGAGGAGAAGTTCGTCGTCACCTTCGACGCGAACGGAGGGAGATGGTCCGAGGGATCCGATCCCAAGGTCGTGGAGATCGCTTCCGGGGAGACGCTCGACATGAGCATGTACGCGCCCACCAAGGAGTCGTACGCCCTCAAGGGCTGGGTCAGCAAGGACGGGACGCAGGACCACGGCCCGAACGATTCGTTCCAGGTCTTCACGGACATGGATTTCATAGCCGTGTGGGTAGAGGGGAAGGGGATGCTCACAGCCACATTCGATCCGAACGGGGGGAGCGGACCCGGATGGTCCGGACCCCTGGTCGAGGAGTGCCAGTACGGGGAGGAGATAGAGCTGTCCGAGATCACGCCCCCTGTCATGGGGTCCTATGCCTTCGGAGGGTGGCGCTGCAACGGCACCACGTATTCTCCCGATGCAGTCGTCACGGTCCTCTCGGACATGACGTTCGTGGCCGTGTGGAACGGGAGCTACGTTCCGCTCCCGATCCTCCCCGGCGACGAGCAGGAAGCGATCGAGGTCGTCGATTCCGGGTATGATGTGGAGCGGGACGACGGGAGGACCGTTCTGGTCATTGGCATCCTGGTGGCGATCATCGCGATACTGGCTGTCATGAGCGTTTCGGATAGGGATTGAGGGCTCTCATGTCCCCCGTCCGATCCGGGCGAGGGTGATGGAACGCGGCCCCGCGATATGTTCCGCGGGGCCCCTTTTTACGTCCGGCCGTCTGGAAGATCGGATCGGATCTCTCCGATGCGGTTCCAGACACGGAGCCATGCTGTCAAGAACATTCGTGTACGTCTTAGCCGGGCAGTGCGAAGATATGAAATAGAGTCGGCCCCTGGCCCGTCGTATAGCGGGGTGCTTCCGATTCGGTTTGGGACGGGGCATCTGAAGAGCCTCACATCGACGGATCGATGGAGGTTCGGAATCCCAGCCTCGGTTTCTCCGGGAGGGTTGTATTTATGGCAGCGAGAACGAATATGCATCGGAGGGGGGGGGGCTTTCGCTTCGATCGTCTGGAGGCCTTCCAGAAGCGGTTCTGCAGAGATCGTGACACTTCCAAGAATCAATACGCAGTCTTTGCGATGGTCATCATGCTGGTCGGCGTGATGACCGTATTCGCAGTTTCATTCGAGATTTCCGAGGATGAAGGCAAAAGCGCCAAGGGAAGCTGGACCATGAATAGCGGGATTTATGTCGTATATTACGACGATGGGAGCCTGTGTTTCACGAAGAGCACGCAGAAAGAAGGAAACGGGGTGATGGAGGAGAAGGAACCGTCGAAGAGCTACGACGACTACAGGAATGGGAAAGCATATCCGTGGTCGTACTGCTGGTCCAGCGTCAAGACTCTGCAATTCAACTTCTCGGGCGGGATGACCATCGCACCGAACGCGTTCGTCATATGCCCCAATCTTACCGCGTCCCAGTTCTACGGTTATGTCACCCAGATCGGGGATAATGCATTCTCGGGATGCGAGAAGTTGAGGTTGCTCGGCGGGATGAGCGGTATCAAATCGATCGGGAACGGCGCTTTCAAGGACTGCAAGTCCTTGGACAAACAAAACGGGGGGTATGAACTGGTGTTCAAAGATTTGGAATGGATCGGCGCCTCCGCTTTTTCGAACTGCGAGAGCATGTCGCAGATCACGTTATCCGACAAGGTCGAATTCATCGGAGACAACGCGTTCTACGGATGCTCCAAGCTGACCAAGCTGACCGTCGGGAACGCGAACGGGAGCACGACCCTGGGGGAGGGCGTGTTCGCATACTCCGGATTGCAATCCGTCAGCATCTCGGATTCCGTGACATCGATCCCTGCCGGCGCCTTCTTCCACTGCACCTCCCTTTCCGCATTCGCGTTCCCTTCGAAGACTGCGAGCATCGGGGCGCAGGCGTTCGAACGCTGCGACAGCCTGCAGGCGATCGAGATCCCCGATTCGGTCACCTCCATCGGGAAGGACGCGTTCAAGGGATGCGGGAGCCTCCTGGAGATCGTCTTCGGGACGGACATCCAATCCATCGACGTGGACGCGTTCCCGGACCACACCTTCTACGACGCGGACGCGAAGAGGGTGCTGTCGATCCCGGAGGACCTCGAAGAGATGAAGGGATGCACCTTCAGGGGGTCATCGACCGGCATGATGGTCAAGATCCCCAACACGGTGACGTTCGACCACTCCTCTCTGGCGAAGGAGCTGGAGGCCGCCGGTCTCCCCACGGAACCCGTGTCGTCGCTGACCGGTTCCATGAAGATCCTGGGCTCGGGATACCCCGTCCTATCGGACGTCGGCGGATTCACGCATGTGGGATGGGTCGTCGGAGGGGAGGAGTACCCGGCCGACCAGGCCTTCGTTACCCAGAAGGCCCATGTCGCGGCATCGGTGTGGATGGCGTCCCCCGCCGTCAGGTTCGACCATAGCGGGCTGATTGCCCTCACGGGGAGCCGGGATTCTGTCGCCGGACTGCCCTCCGGGATGGCGGTCGGGGGCGATCCGCACTATCCGCAACTGGAATCCAGGGACGGATGCGACCACATCGGATGGATGGTCGACGGGAAGCAGGTCGCACCCGATGCGGCATTCGTGTCCGGATCGCGCACCGCCGCATCCCTTTGGAGTTCGGTCCCGACGGTGATCTTCGACCACAGCGCATTGTACGCTCTGGCGGGCGAGGATGCCCAGGGCATCTCGTCCCTGGTCGGGACCGAGCCGATCCAAGGGAACACGTCGTACATCGGCCTCGGGGATGTCGCAGGCTACAGGCACACGGGGTGGGAGATCGACGGGGTCGTCGTGAAGCCCACGGCGGATCTCCTGAAGGACACCACCCATACCGCCAAATCCGTCTGGAAGAAGATCGGTACGGTGATCCCGATAATCCAGGATGAGGATGTCATCGAGGTGGTCATGGAGAAGGAGTCCGAGCCATGGCTGGGGAAGGACGGGAAGAACGTCCTGCTCATCGCCATAGCGGTGGCGATAATCGCCGAGCTGGCGGTGCTAGCGGTATCGGAGCGGAGGTGATGTCCGCATCCGGGCGGGACGACGTCGTTGACGCGTCTTCACTCCCCTCCGGTCCGCGGGTCTGAATGATCACGCAATTCAATATCTCAGTGATAGGATGATACGTGTAAAGAAATTCGAAATGACAAGTGAGGGGGGGGGGGATTCGCGACAAATCTTGGATCTACTAAATCTGGTGCGGGTGCAGTAACATCATTGATGGTACGCTGAAGAA
>CAVJLK010000098.1:0-3992 GCA_963650175.1 Ruminococcus sp. CAG:579
GGCATCTTGGAGATGAACTGCATGCATTGGGCCCTCTCGCAGGAATCCAGCATCTCCTCGAACGACGCATCCTCCTTCGAGAGCCTCAGGTTCTCCGCCACGGTTCCGGAGAACAGCTCCGTGTCCTGCTGGACGTATGCTATCCTCCTGCGCATGGATTGGAGGTCCATGTCGTCCACGCATTGCCCCGATATCGTAACGGTGCCCTCATCGGGCCTCCACAGTCCGGAGATCAGCTTCCCGAGGGTGCTCTTCCCGGAACCGGATTCCCCTATGATCGCGACCCTCTCCCCTCCGCGTATGGCCAGGTCCATGTCCTTCAGCACCGGCTTCCCGGAACCGTATCCGAACGTCACTCCCTCCAGGACGATGTCCCCGCGGAGCGAGGCGGGTTCCAGCCTTCCGCCGCTTTCCGACTCCTCCTCCAGGTCGAATATCTCCGACAGCCTCTTCAGCGCTATGTCCGCCTCCTGCACCTCGATCTGCAGCGATATGAACCTGCCGATAGGCCCGGTGAAGAACTCCGAGAGGGAATAGAAGGACATGAGCGTCCCGAGGGTCATCTCTCCCTCCAGTACAGACAGGGTTCCGACCCACATCATCGCCACCCCTCCGACGGCGGACAAGACGGACGAGATGGTGCCCTGGATGTTCCCCAGTATGCCGGCCCTCAGCCCTATGCTCAGCGAGTCTACCAGCCTCCCCTCCATGGATTCCAGCTGGCGGTCCTCCGCCGAATTCGTCTTTATGGTCTCCACGTTGCTCAGCGACTCGATGATGTTCGAGTTCAGGCTCGATTCTGCTGCCATGGACTCGCGGTTCAGCCTCTTGTAGGACGGAAGGAAAGCGTAGATCAGCACCGCGCTCAGCCCGACCATGACCAGGGTTATCCTGAACAGCTCCGGGCTGATGCTGTACAGGAAGAACGCGGAGACCGCGGCGAAGACGATGTCCATCAGCACCGTGACGATGATCCCGGTAAGCACATCCACGACGGTTCCGGCATCCTGGTACCTGGTGATTATGTCCCCTCTCTTCCTGGTGCCGAAGAACCTCATCGGCAGTCTGAGGATGTGCCCGAAATACCCGAGCATCATGGAGATGCTCAGTTTCTGGGACAGGTGGATGACGGTGCGCTGCCTCACAGTCGACAGCGCGACGTTGAAGAGGTTGATCATCAGATAGAACAGGAAGAATGCGGTCACCTGCTCTTCCAACGAGTTGCCGATGATGTCGTCTATCAGCACCCGATAGAACACGGACAGCCCTATCCCGATCAGGGTCAGCACGAAACCGATGACGATGACTATCGCGAACAGCCCCGAATGGGGTTTCAGCATCCCCATGAACCTGTGGAGGAGCCCTCCCCTCCCCTCGGAGGAGACCGTGAAATCCGTGTCCGGGGCGAAGAGCACTATCCTGCCCGTGAACTCCTTCCTGAACGATTCGGCGGATTCCCTCCTCCGGCCGAGCGCGGGGTCGAGGATCCTCGCCCCCTTCCTATCTATCCGTGTGACCACCACGTAATGGCCGTATCCCTCGGGGGTGACCGTGGCGCATACGAAGGGATACGTCACATCCCCGTCCAGGAGGTCATCGTATTCGACGTACACCGGGACGGCCTTGAGACCGAGCTTCGAGGCCCCTTCGCAGAGGCCACCGACTGTTGTACCGTCGGCGGTGGTCCCGCACAGATCGTGGAGCATTGCGGACGTGACCTGCTTCCCGTAGTGGAGGCACACCATGGCCAGAGACGCGGGGCCGCAATCCGCCTGGTCATGCTGCCTCACGAGCGTGTATCTTCCCATATCGATCCAATCCGAGGAGATGCTTCACCCATTCGATCCATGTGGTCTGCTCGTAGTGGATGCTCACCTTCGCGGTCATCCCCTGGACGACCTCCACGATCTTCCCGGTCCTGTCCTGGAAACGGACGGAATCGGGCTTCACCTCGCACTCGTAGATGACGTTGCCGACCGAGTCTTGAGTGCTGTCCGCACCGATGGAGACCAATTCGCCGCGTATGGTCCCGTACTCGTTCCCGTCTATCCCTTCGAACGTCACCCTGACGTCGTCCCCGACGGACACGTACGCGCGGGATGCCGACGGCAGGTATACGGTGATGATGCACGTCTCCGCGTTCAGTTCCGGGGAGACGGTGAACAGCACCTGTCCGGAAGAGACCATGGTTCCGACCTCCAATCCGGACATGATATGGACGACGCCTTCCGACCCCGCTCTGAATTCGGAGTCCTCGATCATCTTCCTGTAGATGTCCGCCTGACTCCTGCTCTGCGTATACTGCACGTCGTACTGCGATTTGGCTGACGACAGCTCGGCCAGGGCCTGCGAGACGATCCTCTGACGGGACTCCTTCAGAGACGCTTCGGAGGAATGCTCCCGATGCACCGAGTCTATGGAATCCAGGATGGCCTGGTAGATCGGATGGCGGCGGTCGCCTGATGGATAGGGATTGCTGTTCGAGGATGAGGAACCGGGTTTCGACGATGTGTCGAATCCCCGCAGCTCGGAGATCATATCTGAGTATTCGGAGACAAGCGAACCGTAAAACGACGCCTGCGATGAATACAACGTGAGGGACGGGGCGTTCTGGGCGCGAAGGTCGTAGTAGTTCTCCAAAGCCGCATCCCTGATCGCCGACCTGGAATCGTCATCGGCGGCGGCGTTCAGCGCATCCAGGACATTCTGGAACGACAGGTATGGTGCATCGCCGGAGGAGAACGGATTGGACGGGGTCGGGTTGCCGACGGCGTATGCCGCCAGGGTGTCGATCGCTTCTGCATAATCCTCGTCGAGTCCCTTGAAGTACTTCTCCTGTGCGCTGTACTGACTGTACGATGCCTCGTACTGGATCTTCACGGAATACAGGTCGCGCAGCGCCTGGTTGACCGTCTCCTCCACCGCCTCGGTCAGAGAGGTTCCGGACGAATGCTCCGATTCGACCCTGCTGATGCTGTCCAGATAGACCTGGTACGTGCTGTAAAGGAGATCGTCCCTGTCGAAGGGATTGCGGTTCCTCTCGCACGAGCCCACCGCCGAGGAGGCATCGAAGGCTTGCAGCGATACGATGGCCTTCGAATAGCCGTCGGAATAAGACAGGTAGAGGGATTCCAGACTGCTGTGGACCTCCAACTGCTTCTCCAGCTCGCCCGTGTCCAATCTGATCACGGGATCCCCCGCTCCGACGGCGGAACCCTCCTCGGCCTCGATGGATGATATCATGCCGGCAACGGTCGAGGAGTGGTACTCCACATCCTCGACGGATACGAGACCGGCCGCATTCACGACCTCCGTCTTCTCGGTGACGCACGCCCAGATCAGTATCCCGGCCACGAGTGCGATGATTATGGCGGCCGTGATCAGCATCAGGGGCGGAGGGTTGCGGTCGTACAGCAGACGGCTGCGGCTCAGCTCTCCGAGCGTGTACTCCTTCATGGCTTCGCTCCGCATCCGATATCGGGCAATGGACGTCGGCAGTTACGACGTCGCCCACCCGATCGATCGATACCGTGTACGTGTCCCCGGTAAGCTGGAGGTCGTTCTCGTAAGCATATACGGCCATCTTGCTGCCCACTATCTCCAGATCCTGCTCTTTACCGATGAATCTGACATGCAACCCCTTCCCCGTATGCAGTTCGGGCGAGCTTCTCAAATGGGGAGGGAGGTCAACAGGGATGACCCCGGTGCATTGGATGATGATCTCCGCTCTCTCCATCAACCCGTCGTCCTCGGTGACAAGCCATCTCCGAACGACGATCGGGCCCTTCAGATGGAAGCCCATGACATTCGACGCCATCTCGAGATCCTTCATCTCGTCCTGTATGTCGGGGCATCCCGCGGGGATATCCCTCATGATCACGTTCCTCAGTCTCATTCCTTCGCAGACAGCGACGTCCATCTTCCTATTCATGCCATCCTCCATTGCGATATAACCCTTAACGATGTGCTTCTACTATTTATATATATATATA
>CAVJLK010000099.1:0-3913 GCA_963650175.1 Ruminococcus sp. CAG:579
TTAAAAGCGGACAGACTGAAAATTCGTGTAGTCATACAATCCGGAGCATCGTAGGATAAATCTAACAGTTCGCCCGCGTCCGATGAAGCAGAGCGGATACGGGCTGCTGCTGGCCACCATCGCCATCAGCATGTTCCTGGACGGACTGGACGGGACGATCGTGAATGTCGCCCTTCCCGAGATAGCGGACTCTTTCGGCATTGGCACCGGCGACACGTCATGGGTAGTGACGGTGTACTTCCTGATGATGGCCGGGCTCATCCTGATCTTCGGGAGGATCTGCGACATGGGCGCCATCAAGAAGGTGCTCGTGACCGGATTGGCCGTGTTCACCGTCGGATCGCTGATGTGCGGTCTGTCCCCCACGTTCCACCTGCTGCTGGCCAGCCGCGCGTTCCAGGGGGTCGGGGCGGCGATGCTGGCGTCGTCGGCGGTCATGCTGGGCGTGAAGTATCTGCCCAAGGAGAAGCTCGGACTCGCCATGTCCCTGGTCGTGCTGGGCGCGTCCCTGGGCGTCGCGATCGGACCCACCCTGGGAGCGGTGCTGACGGAGTTCATCTCCTGGCATTGGATCTTCTTCATCAACGTGCCCGTGGGCGCCGCGGCGGTACTGATGGCGCATCGCGCCGTCCAGTCGGACGAGGGTCTCGAGGAGGGGGATCTGGACATCGTCGGTTCCGTACTCCTGTTCGGGGCCATCGTGCTCGGCCTGTTCGTGCTGGAGAGGATGCCATCGGTCGGATTGACCGCTATGAGCGTGGCCGCGCTCGTCGGATGCATCGTTCTGCTGGTAGCGTTCCTGGTGTATGAGAAGGGCAGGGCCAGTCCCGTTCTGAAGACGTCGCTGTTCCGCAACAGGAACTTCGACCTGGCCATACTGGCCTACATAGCGGTGAACATGTCCATCATGGGCGTGGTCTACCTGGTCCCGTTCTTCATGAGGGAGGTCCTGGATTTCGACACGATGAAGAGCGGCCTGTTCCTGTCGCTGCAGGCGGTGTCCATGATCGCCTGCTGCCTCCTGGTCGGGAGGAAGTCGGACGTCATGGGGGACCGTCCGTTCTCCATCCTGTCCTGCCTCATGCTCCTGACGTTCACCGTGATGACGCTGTTCTGGGGTCCGGACAGCAGCCTCGCGTTCATCGCGATATCCCTTCTGGTCTGCGGGACCGTATGGGGGATCGGAGGCGGCCCGATCGGGGCCAGGATAGTCGATTCCCTGCCGGACGAGGACAGGGGGTCGGGTTCGTCGATGATCTCGTTCATAATGTACTTCAGCTCCGCCCTGGGGACCGCCGCGATCGCCGGATTGTTCGGACTAGGGTCCGGGGCGGGTTCCGGTTCCATATCTGACGTGTCCGCGGACACGTTCATGGACGGGTTCACGTTCTCGATGGCGTTCTGCGTGCTGCTGGCGGTCGTCGCGCTGGTTTCGTCGTGGGTGCTGAAGGTCGATAGGAGGTCCGGGGATGACCGATGAGGGAAGGGCGCTGCTGAGGCTGATCTCCGCCGGGTCGCTCCTGGAGCTGAGGATGTTCAAGGCCGACCCGGTCAGGGCCGCGCCGATGGACAACGTCCGCATAACGTACAAGGACGTGCTCATCCTCGATGCGATATCCGAGACCGAGGGCTGCACGGCGTCGATGCTCGCCGACCTGACGTCCCTGACCAAGCCGACCATATCGGTGCGCCTCAAGGGTCTGGAGGACAAGGGGCTCATACGCAGGGTCAGGTCGGACGCCGACCGCAGGGTCGTGTACCTGGAGCTCTCCGACGCGCTGGCCGAGGGATACGGCTGGGAGGGGGAGATCCTGCAGAGGGTCGTGGATGGTCTGAGGGAGCGCTACGGCGACCGCAGGGTCGATGAGTTCATGGAGATGGTCGGCGATGTGGCCTCCACGATCGCCACGTGCGATCCGGAAGCGAGACGAGCATGACCATTTCAACGGCGGACATCGGAGGGAAGGGACTCGCGCTCATCGTGGTAGACATGCAGAACAAGTACGGTTCGGGCGCTCTCCGCGATGCGACGGCGGGCATCCTGCCGACGATCAACGGGGCCACGTCCATGTTCAGGGAGGCCGGCAGGCCTGTGGTCCTGGTCAAGATGGACGGGGAGGGGTACGGGTGCGAGGGCATCCAGGACCCCGACGGGTTCGTCGACGGTCTCGCGACCGATCCGTCCGACATCGTCGTCCACAAGACCGAGATGAACGCGTTCTGCGGGACGGGGCTCGGGCCCATGCTGAAGGGCATGGGCGTCGACGGAGCCGTGATATGCGGACTGGTGGCGAAGTGGTGCGTCCACGCCACGTACTTCGGGGCCTACGACCACGGCATCTGCCCCTATCTGCTGAGGGGCGGGTCCGCCGCCACGGATCCGAAGGACACCGAGAGGGTCGAGGCCCTGTGCAAGACCGTCGGTCCGGAGGACATCCGCGGGAACCGCGATTTCGGGGAGTCGCATTCATCTAATCCCCGATCATACCCTCCGGCATGAAGGTCTACGAAGCCTACCGCATGGCGATCGAGCTGGGGATGTCCAAGGACCCCCGTCCGGTGGAAGAGGTGAAGCGCATCCTGGACGAGGCGAATTCCGAGTTCGGGAGGGCCGACGACGATGCGAAGGAGCTCTTCGACAGGGAGCGTCTATGGAACCCCTACCAGGACTGCAGGTTCTCGTACGGTTCCGAGGAAGCTGAGGACATCGATGCGGAGATCCTCATGTGGGGCATCGACATAGGCACGGGGGAGGTGCTCCTCGCCGACCGTCTGAGGGAGAAGGGGCGCAGGATCGACGCGCTGGTCGCGCACCATCCGCTCGGGTCGTCCAAGGTCCTCTTCCCGCAGGTGATGTCCATGCAGGCCGACATGTACCATTCCTGCGGCGTCCCGATCAACGTGGCCGAAGGCATCATGGGGCCGCGCACCGACGAGGCGCTGAGGAACATCATGGGTGTCAACCACAACCAGGCCGTGGATGCGGCGCGCCTGCTGGGGATCCCGCTGTTCAACGTCCATTCGGCGGCGGACAACATGGTCCAATGGTATCTCACCGAGCTGTTCGAGAGTGAGCGCCCCAGGACCCTCGGCGACATAATCTCCATCCTGATGAGAGAGCCCGAGTACCGCGAGGCTGCCAAGAGCAACGCCCGTCCGAGGATCATGGTCGGAAGGAAGGATTCCAGGTGCGGGAGGGTCATGTGCAAGATGACCGGAGGGACCTCCGGCCCGAAGGGCATGTACGAGGCGCTGGCAAGGGCCGGCGTCGGGACCGTCGTGGGGATGCATTTCCCGGAGAGCCATTACGAGGCCGCCAGGGAAGCCAATGTCAATCTGGTCGTCTCGGGGCATATGCCATCGGACAGCGTCGGTGTGAATCTGATTTGCGACGCCTGGGCAGAGCAGGGCATCGATGTCATACCGTGCTCCGGATTTATCCGGTGCTCCAGATCGACCCGCTGAATCCGACGGGGTTCGTCTTTGTGAATTCAGAGACCCTCGGGGGTCACTGAATTCACAAAGACTGGTCTTTGAACAGACATACAGGTCAGATGGAAGATACAGAGTAGATTCTGACCTCTGTGTTGTTGTTCATACTTCGGACACTGTAAATCCAAGAAATAGAGACATATGGTCAGATGATGTTCGCGATTTTCGATGAATGACCACAAAATGAAGGGTTCCGGGTACATCCGTCGTAGACATCCAGCATATGATTCGAATCAAAATCTGCACAGATTATATACTAGTGTTTGAGTGGGAATTCCGTCGGTTCGGAGGCTTCTGCCGATGGAACCATCATCCCTGCCGGAATGGACGTTCCGCCGAATCCGACGCTTCTCACGATTCCAGCGACCTAAATCTTCGGGTTTGTATGGCTACAGGTCAGGGCAGCTGAATCCTGCCCGCT
>CAVJLK010000100.1:0-3782 GCA_963650175.1 Ruminococcus sp. CAG:579
CGGCATTCCGGATCGACAAGGATCAAGTCGCACCCGCACCAGATTTAGTAGAGGCAGAAATACAGGCAATATGTCCGCGACTGCCGCATGGATGATGTCCGCGAATTGGAGCGCTATGTCTCGGAGCGGCCGTCCGTCATAATGTGCTTCGAGGCCTCGTACATCCATTGTCACAGACGTGTACTGGCAGACCTCATCGCCGAGATGAGCGGATTCAAGCCCGTGCACATTCGACGATGCAGTCATGAAATCAGAATCCAATCGTATCGACCTGTAGAACCTGTCGGAGAGGTGCGATCGGTAGAGCCCTTCCCTCTTCCGCATCATCAGGGCCGGATCCGGCGAGGGGATGAACTCCGCCTCTTAATGGTCCTGGTTCCGGTTTTTACATGGTGATAATACCAATAGTATAGGGCCTAGGAACAAGGTATTATGTAGTTAACTTCCGTAAGGAGGGATTGCAGGAAAGGAGCTAGAACTCCTTCCCTGCAGGAGGTGTAGCATGGCAAAGATGCTTCCACCCTTGAAGGAGGTCCATATCAGGATCTCCCTCGGGGTCATCGCCATCGAACTCACGTTCGGACGGTGATGTCCTGCGATGGTCACCGAAGGCAGTCGGTGACCACCGGCCCCTTCGGGGGCCGGAAATCGCATAGATGAGACACCATCCGGGACATATTTAATCCTATTGTTATAGCGCTACGATTTGAAAGTACTATGCTCTCAGATGATGGAGCATCCCGTCCACCCGTCATCCATCGGGGTGCCCCCGAATGCTCCGCTCCCTCGGAACGGGGATCCGATCGCAGCGACCTGTAGAACCTGTCGGAGAGGTGCGCCCTGTAGAGTCCTTCCCTCTTCCGCACCATCAGGGCCGGATCCGGCGAGGGGATGAACTCCACCCCTTCGTAGAACACGTCGGTCAGCGTCAGGCCCTCGGCGGGGGCGAGGCCAAAGTTGGACCATCCCCCTTCGAGTCCCTTCTCCACGCGGGAGATGTCTATCCTCCCCGACGAGACCCTCGACACCGTCGAGGCGATCCTGCGGATCATGTTCCACAGGAAGTGGTCCGCGCGGAAGGTGAGTATGAGAACGTCCTCCTCCTCGCGGACGCCCGCTTCCTTCAGGTCGATGACCGTCCCCTTGCCCTCGGACTTGCAGAACCCGGAGAAGTCGTGCTCCCCCCGGAACAGGGACATGCATTGCTCCGCCAGGCCGACGTCCATGCCGTCGGAACTCATGACGTACTCGTACGTCCTCATGTCCGCATGGCGCGGGAGGAAGTCGTCGTCCACGCGGGCGTACGCGGTGCACAGAACCCCGCTGCGGATCGAATTCAACGCCTTCAGAAGGGGGACGGGGTCGGCGCCTCCGGATTCGAAGGCCGCCACGTTCCCGGTGGCGTTGACGCCCTTGTCGGTGCGGCTCGCCAGCCTGAGGTTTATCTCCTCCGGAGGGAGCTCCGTGACCCTCTCTATCGAGGATAGCAGGGCGCCCTCGACGGTGGCGAGGCCGGGCTGGATCTGCGAGCCCGAGAACCCTTCGCCCCGGTAGGCTATTCTGACTGCCAGGTCGGTCATGCAGAACGGAGGGCGTTCATGTGGTCGACCCTGCGCTGGACGAGCTCGCGGGTGCCGATGTCGTGGCGCACGAATACGGCGTCGCAGTGCACGTGTTGCAGGGCCTTCTCGCAGTTCTCCTCGGCCTCTTCGATGGAGTTCCCGATCCCGACGACGCCGATGGATCTGGACGTGCCGGTGACGAGCTTGCCGTCCTTCATGTCGACGTTGGCGTAGTAGGCGACCGCCCCGCAATCCCTGATGGCGTCCTCGTCCACGGATATCTCGTGGCCCGGTTCGGATTTCACGCCGTATCCCTTCGGGACGACGTACTTGCAGACGGTGGCCTTCTTCGAGAATACTGCATCTCCGTCGAGGGTGCCGGTGGCCATCCTGCGGCAGACGTCCTCGAAGTTCGATTCCAATACGGTGAGGACGTTCATCGCCTCGGGGTCCCCGAACCTGGCGTTGATCTCGATTATCTTCGGTCCGTCGGCGGTGAGCATGAACTGGCCGTACATGACGCCGCGGTAGGGGCATCCCTCCTCGGCCAGGGCGTCGACGATGGATTGGACTATCGCCAGCGCCTCCTTCCTGTCCTCCTCGGACACGAACGGCAGGAGGTGGTTATAATCGGTGTAGGAGCCCATTCCCCCGGTGTTCGGCCCCACGTCGCCTTCGTAGGCCCTCTTGTGGTCCTGGACCAGGGGCATCGGAACTATGCGTTTCCCGTCGGAGAACACCATCTGGGTGAACTCCTCGCCGACGGCCCTCTCCTCGAGTATGACGCCGGCGCCCCCGATGTTCCCGTCGAAGATCTCCCTGATGTATTCCATCGTCTCGTCGAAGCCGTGGAGGTGCTCCCCCTGGACCTTGACTCCCTTCCCGCCGGTGAGTCCGACGGGTTTGACGACGATCTCGTGGTCGATCCCCTTGAGATACTCCTCGGCGTCCTCGGCGTTCCCGAAGCTGGCGAAGGAGAGGTTCCCGGCGATGCCGTGCTTCTGGACTAGCTCCCTCATGAACGATTTGGAGGTCTCGATCCTTGCCGCGTCCTTCGTGGGCGATGCGCACTTTATCCCGGCGGATTCCAGCGCATCGACGATCCCGGCGCCCAGGGGCGCCTCGGGACCGATGAACGCGAGTTCCGCTCCATTCTCCTTCGCGAACGATACGATCCTCCCGATGTCCTTCTCGTCGCAGAGCAGGTATCCCTTCGCCCTCGCGATGATCCCGGGGTTGGCGTTCTTCATCACGCAGTAGAGTTCGGAGCCGGAGCGATGCAGGGCCTCCACGGCCGCATGCTCCCTCCCGCCTCCTCCGACGGTCAGGACCTTCATCGTATGCACCTCAGAGCTTCAGGGCGGCGAGGATCTCGTCCAGCCCCTCGTCCTTCTTGACGCTGCACATGTAGATGTTCTTTACCCCGCCGGTGAGCTTGTTGTAATCCCTGGCGATCACCTGCGGGTCGACGTCCACGGCGTCGGCGATGTCCACCTTGTTGAGGATGGCCACGTCGGAGTGGATGAAGATGTCGTGGTGCTTCCTGACCATGTCGTCCCCTTCGGTGACGGACACGACGACCACCCTGAGGTCGGTGCCCAGGGGGAAGTCCGCGGGGCAGACGAGGTTCCCGACGTTCTCGATGAAGATCACGTCGTAGTCGTCGAGGTCCATGGAGGAGAGCGTCTTCTTGATGAGGTTGGCGTCCAGGTGGCATTCGTGGCCGGTGTTGCAGTTGACGGATTCCAATCCGGATTTCTCGAACCTGGTGTAGTCGTCGTCGCCCGTGACGTCGCCGGCTATGGCGCAGACGCGGAGGCCCTTGGCCCTGAGCTTCTCGGCCAGCTTGATTATCATAGCGGTTTTTCCAGCGCCGATCGAGCCCATGAAGTCGATGGACTTGATGCCGTGCTGCTTCATCAGGCGGTAGTTCTCGTGGGCGATCCTGTTGTTCTCCTTGAGGACGTCTATCTCCGATCCGGGTTGGACTATGTGCATGTTCAGGGTTACCCGATGCATACGCTATATAGGCTTCGTGCTACCAGAAGGGGATCGAGAGGATGGCCGGAGGATGTCCAAAGGGACGGGATGCGACAGGCGGGGATGGGGGATGTTTCGGTATTCCGGGTGTGCGGGATTCATCACATATCCGCGCCGTTAAGAGCACGGAAACATACCTTCGTACATACACGTACTCCGAGCGTGAGGTTGGTACAGATA
>CAVJLK010000101.1:0-3606 GCA_963650175.1 Ruminococcus sp. CAG:579
TCCTGCTTCGAATACCCTGTCCCCGCACTTCCATCCCCTGAATTCGTACGCCTGCCTGACGGGGACCTCGTCGGGGATGGAGTACGACGGGACCTTCGTCTCGATCCTGGTGTCCTGAGCCCACGACCCGTCGTTCAACCTGTATTCGAGCTGGACGGGGTCGAATCTTTGGAAAGTGTAATACGAATAACGATCCGCCTTCAAATATACGAAAGTGTATCCAGAAATCTGTGAGAATTGCGTCACCTTCTTCCAGCCCGATTCGGTGTTATACATCAGGTAGGGAGGATTGTTCGTGGAATTGTGGGTGAACGTCCTGTAGAAAACATACTCCGGTATGTACCCCATATAACAGCCAAGTTTGACATTGTCGCCGAAGTGTATCGAGGAGGTTATCGCCAACCTTGTATCGCCCTGATCGAAATAGATGTCGCATCCACTCTCGAACGTCAGATTTGCCATACTCCCCCCGCTGTCCCTCCTGGGGAGTCCGTTGTATCCGATATTCTTCACCGTCTTGGAGATGAACACGTCGGTGATCTTCGTTGCTCCGAAAACGCCCCTGTCGATCGTGGTGACTCCATCGCCGATAATGACCGTGCCGAACGTCCTGGATTTCCACATGGTCGTGCTGAGCACTCCCGACCCCGAAGAGTCCGGATCCTTCTGGATGGTGAGATTCCCATCCTCCTCGATCGCCATGAGCCCGTTGCTGAGCTTATACGTGGTACTCTCGGAGGTGTCGCCGTCGACGGACGATATATCGGACATCGACACTGAGACGAGCGTCAACAGCAGCGCTAGAATCAGCACTGCGAACATGCTCGCCAGAAGAGGGCCGCTCGACAGGACCCATTCACGATGACAGGATTGGTTGCGAATCCCCCCCCCCCATACTTGTCCATTTGAATCTCTTTACACCAATCATTCTATCATCCAGATATTGAACCGCGTAACCCTTCGGGCCCGCGGACCGGACGGGGATGGAGACGCGCCGACGACATCGTCCCGCCCGGATGCGGACTTCACCTCCGCTCCGATGTCGCCAGCACCGCCAGCTCGGCGATTATCGCCATGATTATCGCGACCAGAAGAACGTCCTTCCCGTCCTTCCCGAGCCATGGCTCGGATTCCTCTTCCATGACCACCTCGATGACATCCTCGTCGTCCTGGATTATCGGGATGACCATGCTGGTCTTCTCCCAGATGGACTTGGCGATATGCGTGGTATCCTTCTGCAGATCGCCTGTCGGACCCACGACCGTTCCGCCGATGTCCCATCCGACGTGCCTGTAGCCGGCGGTGTCGGGCAGTCTCGGATAGCTCGGGTTCCCATCGATCGGCATGCTCCTGACGAGATTCGACACGCCCTCCGCGTCGGAGCCGACGATTCCCGTCAGATTGCCGTGGTCGAAGACCACCGTCGGGACCGCGGTCCAGAGGGATATCGCGGTGTGCGACTGCCGGGTGACGAACGCATCCGTCGGACCGACCTCCCTCCCGTCCGCCAGCCACCCCACATGGGTGTAACCGTCCCTGTCGGGGAGCTGCTCGTACCTATCGTTCCCGTCTATCCGGAGACCGTTGCTCAACTCCGCCGCGGAATCCGGATCGCCAGTGGCTGCGATGAGCCGGCTGTGGTCGTATGTGACCGCCGGCAATACGACCCATACCGACTTGGCGGTGTGCGACAGCTTCTTCACGAACGGATGGGTCGCAGGATACTCCTTGTCGCCGACGATCCATCCGACGTGCCTGAAACCCGTACCGTCCGGGACATCGTCCAGCTGCCCGTATCCATCGTGCCCGTCGACCGTGATGCCGTCCGGGAGTCCGTCGACAAGGTTCGGGTTGTACCCGTACTCCTCGAGCAGAACCTTCAGGTCGCTGTGGTCGTATTGGACGTGGACCGTCGGATCGGTCTGGAAGAGGAAGACCAGGCGGGATCCGTTCGAGTCGTTCCTGTAATCCCTGTCGAGTGCATCGAAACAGGATACGCCCACGTCTGAATTGAATCCTATGGTTCCTCCGAATGCCAGCAATGGTCCATTGAAGCCCGGACCGAATGAATCCGGGGCTTCCTCGTCATCGTGTGCTGCAACATTCTGCGTCGGAAGGCCCCAGGAATCCAGATCTGTCGAGGGGGCCGTCCCGTACCCGCGTTTCGATGATTCGAGGAATTTCAACGGTATCGTGGTCTGATAGGCGGTGACAGAACCCGTTTTGGGTTCCCTGTTCTGCCCGGCGACTATCCCGAAGCTCGTCCAATAGGCGTCGTCCACATATTCCCGCTTATTCCCCCAGGCGTTGTCGATGAAGCAGCTGACCTCGTCCGTCCAACCGTTCGTATTGCCCTCATAAGGCCCCTCCCCGTCCTGACGCCCCGTGATGAGAATGCTCGACGGCTGGCAGATGCCGTTCCCGATCACCCCCTGGGAATTCACACCCCCCATGACCGCGATCGCGCACTGCCTGTAGGTCTGCATCATATGGTAATTCCAAAGAAGGGCTATGCCGTCATCTACCTCGTTCGCAGCGGCATAGGAACGGAACTGGTCCAGAGGTATGGTCCCTTGAACAGTGGTCCCTGCCTTCGAACCGAGTTTCTTCGTGGTGCTGTCGAACGTGGCCTCGTAGACTCCGAAGGCCAGATAGTTGTATTCAATATCCTCGATGACGAACGACTTGGCCACCTCGCCGTCCGACTTGCTGCTCGAAATGGTGAGGGTGTTGCCGTCTACCGAGACGTAGTGCTTCGGAAGACACCACATTATGTTGTACTTCTGGGAGGAGATGTCGTCCCCGTCGAGGTCGTGTTTGAGATTGTTCGGATCGAGGTGGCACACCAGCTTCCCGGACGAATCGAATGCCGCGTAGAACGACCCGAACGGTCCATACCCGTCCTCATCGAACCCCCAGTCCCCCGCCCTCTCGCTCAGTGTCTTACCGGTCCCGTCGACCGATCTCATCGGGACGAGTTCGGAGCCGTCCTTGGAGTACATTGTCTTGATGTCGTTCCCGTCGATCTCGATCGTGCACTTCCAGCTTCCGGAGGAGGCGTCCGAGTCGTCGGACGCCATGAGCACGATAGCGCTGACCAGCATGACGATTATCACCAACACAGCATACAGGCCGACCCTGTCGATACCGCGATTTTTGAGAGACCTTATCCAGGAGACTTTCGGACGGAAGAAGCAAAATCCCCCCCCTCCAATGCATATTCGTTTCCGCTTCCATAAATACAACCTTCCTGGAACGACCGGGACCGGGGTTTCGGATCCTATCGACCCATGCTGAGCCTTGAGCCCGGCGATGACCTGAATCCCATCGGGTCGGCATCACCGCATCTTGAGCCAGACCACACGTCGACGCTATATCATATCTTCGGACCATATAATCGACACCGGAGTCCGTATCCCTCGTACCGCTCGAGCTCGGATGCCCGAGGAGGGAGGCCCCGTGGGGAAACCCGCCACAGGGCCGTGTTCATCGAGCCTGCCGAGCAGAGTACGCAATCTCGCCAGATCGCCCTCGTCTCCTCCTGGAGATGCTCAATACCGCCAGTTCGGCGATTATCGCCACCGCTATAGCGATGAGCAGGACATT
>CAVJLK010000102.1:0-3514 GCA_963650175.1 Ruminococcus sp. CAG:579
GACTCCTCCGCCCTGGTGACGAGGTATCCGGGAACGGTCACCCTGTGGCCGTTCATGAAGATGTGTCCGTGGGTGATCATCTGCCTGGCCTGCTTGATGGTGCTGGCCAGACCCTTCTCGAAGACGATGGTCTGGAGCCTGCGGGACAGGACGTCCTCGTCTTTCAGGGAAAGGATGTCGTTCAGGTTGGATCCGACGGGGAGGTAGCCGAGCCTGCCGCACTTGTTCAGAAGGGCGTCGGCCTCGACCTGGGCCTGCTTGTCCCCGGACCTGAGGCGGGCCTGAAGGTCCCTGGACTGCTTCCTCAGGTTCCTGAGGATGGTCTCGGCCTTCCAGACCTCCGTCTTGTTCTTGAGGCCGAATGCGCGGACGACCTCGACCTCCGCCTTGATCCTCTCGCCCTGCCAAGGGTGGGAAGGGGTGTCGTATGTCTTGCGTGAGAATTTAGGATCTCCCATTCAAATCACCTCAGGATTTCTTCTGGACTCCGAGCGTGAGGCCGTGCCTTCCGTTGGAGCGGGTCCTCTGTCCCCTGACCTTGTGGCGTCCCTCGTGCCTGACTCCGCGGTAGCAGCGGATCATCTTCATCCTGTTGATGTCATCCTTCTGGATGATGTCCAGGTCGTTTCCGATGAGGTGCATGTCGGCACCGGACTCGTAGTCGTTCTGCCTGTTGATTGCCCAGGTGGGGGCGTACTCGACGTACGTCTTGACGAGGGACTCGATCTCCTTGACCTTGTCGTCGGAGAGGGAACCCATCTTCATGTGGGGGTCGACGTCCGCCTTCTTGGCGACGATCTGGGCGACCCTCTTGCCCACGCCTTTGATGCTCTGCAGGCCGACGACGGTCTTCTTCTGACCGTCGATATCGGTGTTGGCGATACGGACGATGAAGTTGAAGTTCTCGTCCACCGCCGCCTTCTGCGACTTCTTCTTCTCAGCCATATGATAGCCTCCGTAAATGTATCCGCCCCCGGGGGGAGGATATGCTCAAGCTCCGGTTCCCACAGGAAGGAGCTCTCAGTGTTCTCCGCCCGTTCCCGAACGGAGGGTCCTGAGTTTACGCAAGCGTGGCGATGGGCTCCTTATTAATAAATATAGGGGGAGAGGAGGCGCCGGGACCGCCCGCATTCCTGAACATCCGTTCCGACCATCCTCGGGATCCGCTTATCGCCCATTGGGTCGGATGCGATGCACGGGGAGTGGGAAATGACGAGCGAATGGGAGAAACTGGAGGAACTATCCAAGGATGAGCTCATCATCGAATTGATGCACTGGAAAACCCTCTACAGCATCCTCCGGAACGAACAGGACGGCTCCTGTCCAATGCCTGAACTCGAACGCAGCGATGCGGGTTCGGGATTCGAGGATTTCGATCCGGGAGAAGTGACCACGGATCGCTGGGCCGAAAGGATAGCACTGTTCGCCATCGCTCATTGGGATGATTCGGAATTCTGGCCTTGCGACCTGATGGACTACGGCCTCACCGACCAACAATCCTACGTAGTTTGCAAACGTCTACTCGACGAAGGCAGACTGGATCTTCCCGACGGTGTCGTTCTCAGAGGGATCCGAGCATGTGTTGGGAACTGCGCCGGGGGTGCGGGCGTGCGGATTCGAACGTCTCCGGATCCGGACAGGACGAAAAGGATAGCCAGACATCCCTGAAAAGTGAAGAAAGGTGCTGGAGGCCGGATTCGAACCGGCGAACTCCTACGAGAAAGGATCTTGAGTCCTTCGCCTTTGACCAGGCTTGGCAACTCCAGCACTCGGTAGGGGTTTGAAAGGGGTTTCTCACGGGAGGGTCGTGACCTCTCCCCTGTGGCCGTCGATGTAGAAGGTGTACTCGTGCTGAGACACCATCCCTCCGCCGGCCTCAACAAGGGTCGCGTACCCCGCGAGGACGCCGTGGCGCATCAGGTTCCTGACGTGCTTCTCGGCGTCGGGGAACTCGCAGCTCCTCGCGCAGAACGGGAACTGGTGGAACTCCCCCTTGACGTAGTCGAGGAACTCCTGCGCCTTCGGATCCGCCAGGGGCCTGTCCCTGGCTATGCGCACGATGTTGCCGAACTTGCCGTCCTTCACATAACCTTTTCCGTCGGTCGCGAAGGGCTCGATGGCCACGGTCATGCCGGCTTTGATCTGCTGGGTGTCCCCGGAGTCGTAGCTCGGAACGGACATGCCCGCGTGGAGATTGTACTTCTCGATCTGGTGTCCGCAGAGGTTCTCGATCGGGACGAACCCGTCGCGATTGATGCTCATCTGCACCGCCCTCCCGATCTCTCCGAGCGAGACTCCGTCGCCGATGAACTCGGCCACGAGGTTCCTGGCCCTCTTGGAGGTCTCCACGAGCTCCTTGTACGCGTTTGTGCCGACCTCGACGGTCCCCGCCGTGTCTCCGACGAAACCGTCCAGCTCCGCGCCGCAGTCGACCTTCACGACGTCCCCGCGCTCGAAGACCGTCTTGTCGTTGCATGTGGGCGTATAGTGGGCGGCGATCTCGTTCCTGCTGATGTTGCAGGGGAACGCGAGTCCGCACCCGTGGGCGCGGATGTAGCCCTCGACCTCCTGCGCCACGTCGTAGAGCTTGACGCCCTCGTCGACGAGCGAGAGACCCAGCTCCCTGGCCTCGCCGGACACGCGTCCGGCCTTCCTCAGCTTCTCCAGATCCTCAGAACTCAGCATCCTAAGACTTCCCTGATCTTATCCGCGGGTATGGCGCCCTGGCGGACTATCTCGACCTGATCGTCCATGAGCCAGACTATTGTGGAAGGCTGTCCGATGGTGCACGATCCGGCGTCGATGTAAGTGTCGACGGCGTCGCCGAAGTCCGCTATGGCGGAATCGACGTCCACCGCATCCGGGTGGGAGTGCAGGTTGGCGGACGTGGCCACGATGGGCCCGGTGCGCCTCACCAGCTCCAGTGCGAACCTGTTGTCGGGGATGCGGATCCCGACCTTCTGGGAGGATGAGGTGACTATGTCCGGGACGTCCGGCTGCTTCTTGATGATGATGGTCAGCGGACCCGGGAGGAACGCCTTGATCAGCTTGTCGGCGTTCTCGTTCAGCACTGCTACCCTCTCGAGCATGGCCTTGTCGGAGACGGCCACGGAGAGCGGCATGTCGAAAGGCCTGTTCTTGACAACGTACAGATTCTTGACCGCGGCCTCGTTGTAGATGTCTGCGCCGATGCCGTAGACGGTCTCGGTCGGATACACGATCAGCTTGCCTGCGGCGACGTCCTCGGCCGCCACGGCGACCGCGTCATCGCATTGGGCATCGAACCCGTGGGAGTAGTCGCACTTGATTATCTTCATTCACACCCGCCATCCTCAGTACCCTGGCTAAATCGCCTGGACTGTAGCGTTCGCACGTATTACCATGACCCGGAAACAGTCCCCTTATGTCAATGTTACTAAGCTTGCGCAAAGAACCAGCAAGGGCCGTCATGGAGCCACCGCCGTAATCCGTCCTGCCGAATCCGTTGTAGAAGAGCGTGTCCCCGGAGATCAGC
>CAVJLK010000103.1:0-3498 GCA_963650175.1 Ruminococcus sp. CAG:579
GTCGAATCTGAGCCTCTCGGCGGTGATGTTGGAACCCTTCTGCTGGATGTCCGGGGACACGATCTTCCTCAGGGCCGCGTTCAGGAGGTGGGTGGCGGTGTGGAGCTTGGTGGTCTCCACCGCATGGTCCGCCAGTCCGCCTTTGAACTGCTGGTCCGCGCCCATCCTGGAGTTCTCCTGGTGGTTCTTGAAGCGGTTCTCGAAGTCGGCGACGTCGACCTTCTTCCCCTGCTCGGCGGCCAGCTCCTGGGTCAGCTCGATCGGGAATCCGAAGGTGTCGTAGAGGCGGAACACCGCAGCCCCGTCGAGGGTCTCGGCGTCGCCGGACTCGGCGATCATCTCGTTGAACCTCCTCAGACCCTTGGTCAGGGTCTTGTGGAACTTCTCCTCCTCGGCGGTCAGGTCCCTGAGGATGACCTCCCTGTTCCTGGACAGCTCGGGGTACGCCTTGGAATATTCGGAGATGACCACTTCGGAGATGCCGGCCATGCAGACGTCGTCGACGCCCAGCTTGGAGAGGTACCTGCTGGCTCTCCTGATGAGCCTCCTGAGGATGTACCCCTGCCCGACCTTCGCCGGGACGACCCCGTCGCCCAGGATGAAGGTGGCGGCCCTGAGGTGGTCGGCCACGACCCTGAAGGCCTTGGTGTCGTCGGGGTTCTCGCCGTACTTCCTCCCGGAGAGCTCCTCGACCTTCCCGATGATCCCGGTGAACAGCGGGGTGTCGTAGACGGTCTCGACGCCGTTCAGGATGCGCAGGATCCTCTCGAGCCCCATCCCGGTGTCCACGTTCTTCTGGACCAGGGGGACGAAGGAGCCGTCGGCCTGCTTGTTGTACTGCATGAAGACGTTGTTCCAGATCTCGGTGTACTTCCCGCAGTGGCAGGAGGGTCCGCAGGTCGGGCAGCACTTGGGGCGACCGTCGTCGAAGAAGATCTCGGTGTCGGGTCCGCAGGGCCCGGTCTGTCCGGCGGGGCCCCACCAGTTGTCCTCCCTCCCGTAGAAGAAGATCTGGTCGTCCCTGAGCCCGTGGCTCTTCCACAGGGACGCGGTCTCGTCGTCGCGGGGGATGTCGCCCTCGCCTTCGAAGCACGTGACCGCCAGATGGTCCGGGTCCATCTTCAGGACCTTCGTCAGGAGCTCGTAGCTCCATGCGATGGATTCCTTCTTGAAGTAGTCGCCCAGGGACCAGTTCCCGAGCATCTCGAAGAAGGTCAGGTGGCTCGCATCGCCGACCTCGTCGATGTCCCCGGTCCTGACGCATTTCTGGAAGTCGGTCAGCCTCCTTCCGGCGGGATGCTTCTCGCCGAGGAGGTAGGGGACGAGGGGGTGCATCCCCGCGGTGGTGAAGAGCACGGTGGGATCGTTCTCCGGCACGAGAGGTGCGGAATGGATCTGCGCGTGTCCGCGCTCCTTGAAGAAGTCGATGTAGGTCTCTCTCATTTCTTGAGCGTCCATGATAGCACTCCGATTGTATGGCGTCCGCTATACTCAATCCATAGATAACTATTGGTCCGGACCCGGAAAACCCGGCGTGCCGGCGGATGTTCACTCGGTTCCGGACGCGACCTCGCGGGCCGCGTCGTCCACGGGCCCCTCCCTGATGGACACGGAGATCCCGGAACCGCCGAGGACGCGCATCGGCATGTCGCCGATCTCGCTGACGACGACCCTGTCGCATCCGCCGAGGGACGATGCGATGGCGGAGATGTGCGCCTTGTGCCCTCCTCCGGACACGGGCGTGGAACGGTCGACGGGGACCCTGCGGACCCGTTTGCATCCGTTCTCCCTATAGGAATATATCAAGAAGGACGAGGCGTTGCCGAAGCCCCCGACCGAACCGCGGCCGTCGTCGGCGACGGCTATGAGGCGGCCCTCCTCCACGGTCACGGGCTTGACGGGACCGCATCCCGATCCGCATCCTCCGAGATGCACGAACTCCTGCGACCTGTCCTCGCCGAGGAGCCCGATGGCGTCGGCTCTGCACTGGCGGCAGTGCCTCATCATCCTGGCGTCGAGCTCGCACCTGTCCATCATATCCTTCCTTTCGGCCGGGGTGGGGGCGCGGAGGTCCGCGAACTTCGTGCCCTCGACGGGGATCAGAGGGAGTATGTTGACGATGTACGCTCCGAGGGCCTTCGCCTTCTTGACGAGGGCCGGGATGTGCTCGTCGTTGATCCCGGGGATCATGACGATGTTGATCTTCACGGCCATCCCGAGCTCCGCGCATCTCCTGATACCCTCGGTCTGACGGTACAGCAGGGTCAGAGCGCCCTCCTCCCCGGTCAGCTTCTCGCCCTTAAAAACGACCGAATCGTAGATCCTCGCCCCTATGGAAGGGTCGGCGGCGTTCATCGTGACGGTGACGAACCTGACCCCGAGGCCGTACAGTCTGTCCGCGACGTCCGGCAGGGCGAGGCCGTTGGTGGATATGCAGAGGGTGAGGTCGGGGAATTCGCGGGAGACAAGCTCCAGCGTGCGGAACGTCTCCTCGTTGGCCAGGGGATCCCCGGGTCCGGCGATGCCTATGACGCTCAGATTGGGCACGGCCTCCTTCACGATCCCGATCTTCTCGACGGCCTGTTCGGGCGACAGGACCTCGCTGGTGACTCCCGGACGGGATTCGTTGCAGCAGTCGAACTTCCTGTTGCAGTAGTTGCACTGGATGTTGCACCTGGGTGCCACGGGGAGGTGCATTCTCGCGAATTCGCGGTGCGCCTTCTCGTTGTAGCACGGGTGCCTCTCCAACGCTTCCTCTATCCGGGGATCCAGGGACATGCATGCGACGATTCCTGGGTTCCGATATAAATGGATGCCACGGGCGGGATGATGTGATAACGCCGTTAAGGATGCGAGCCCGCCATATATCATATAGGATATGACGGAGCATGGATTTCGTGGCGTCGATCATGCAGGATCTTAACCGCAACCTCGCGGCCGAGAAGCGGTCACTGGAGGACATGGTCGACGGGGAGCGCACGTTCAGGATGCGCGACGGGTCCGTCATCGAGGTCCCGGAGGAGCAGGTCATGCGTCTGTGGGACGTCTGCGACGATTCCGAGAGGATCCGTCTGAGGCTTCCGATCTACGTCGGGACGGATACGACCGGTGAGACGTCGTCATGGAAGGTCGAGGGGACCGTGGAAGCTTCCGTCGTCGCGAAGATCCTGGGTAAGAAGGTGCACCGGGAGGGGTACCTGAGGCTCTACAATCCCGACCTGAGGGTGCTGAAGGAGCAGATTCCAGACTGCTATCTGATGGTCTTCACGATGTGAGAACATATCGTTAAATAGGGGCGTGTGATGGAGGAGCCTGCGCGATGTGAAGTCGCGTGGCTGGCTGATTATAGTCCGCCGAGAGATTCGCATTGAATCCTGCGGTCGCGGAAGTCTTATATACTTCCCTCGACTACGCGGGTTTCACGCCCAGCCGGGAACGGCTGAGAATCACAATCATGCACCCGGACAGAGATCCTGTTTCGGGGAAGAGGTGCAGGGC
>CAVJLK010000104.1:0-3484 GCA_963650175.1 Ruminococcus sp. CAG:579
TGTTTGAGAAGTATATAAGCGGAGGAGGAGCGGGGTACGAAATATATTTGTTAAGCATGCGAGTGTTATTGATTGTTATCAAACCATTATAGGATGCCCCGAATCCGCCCGCATCCCAGAGGGCTCATGAAATCCCGTTCCAATTACAACGATACGTTTATGGAGAAGCGATTTCGGAGCTACTAAATTATTAATACGGATGGCCAATCCAATAGATTGGATAATACATCCAATTACATTGAAATGGAGGTATCGAATGAATACGAAGATAGTCGTGGCCGCCGTGGTCGTCGTCATCGCTCTCGCCGCAGTAGCGGTGATCGCGCTGAACGGCAACAACGGGGGCGGGGACGACAAAAAGCAGTCGGATGACGAGTACTATGCCAACGGCATCACCGTGAACGACAAGATTCCCAGCGGTACAACGGACAACATACTGAAATTCAACGCCAAGCCCACCAAAGTGTTCGTGTGTATGGCGGCCAACGTCGAGCTCATGTGCTCTCTTGGACTGGAGGACTACATCGTGGGCGCCTATGTCAGGACGACCGACGACATCCCCCTCAATGAGGAATACGCCACACCCTATTCGAAGATCCTGAGCCAGTCCACCACCAAGGTGGGCGCCCTCTCCACGTGGAGCAAGGAGTATGTGATGCAGTGCAACCCCGAGGTCATCATCGGATGGTCCGGCGTGTTCACCGATTCGAACCTCGGAACCGTCGATTACTGGAACCAGTACGGCATCCAGTGCATCAAGACCAACCAGTACGGCAACGGATCCGGTTCCAGCCTCGACACGTACTATCAGATGCTGGACATGATGGGCACCATCTGGAACGTCAAGGAGAAGACCGACGCCAAGATCGCCGAGATCAAGGGCATCCAGGCCGCCATCGCCGAGAAGATCAAGGGCATCTCCGACAGCGAGAAGCCGCGCGTGCTCGTGATGGACTACAAGGCCAATGCGGACGGCAAGAACATCGTCTACGGCACGGACATGCTCACAGGGAAGCTCATCGAGGCCGCCGGAGGGATCTGCGTCAGCTCCGGCCGCATGACGACCATGACCTTCGAGGAGATCGCCAAGACGGGAGCGGACTTCGTCATGATGGTCGGTTACGTCTCCGCATACACGCACATTTCCGACGAGGAGGTCGAGAAGGTCAAGGACTGGTTCTTCTCGATCCCGGTGTTCGCATCGATGGACATCCCGAGGGACAGGGTCACCGCGTTGCCCTTCTACACGATGTACATGGCCGGAGTCCTCGACGAGGACGTCCTGGACCAGATGTTCGCGCTGATGTATCCGAACCTGGCGAAAGCCTGATTCCGAGGGGGTGGAGACACGGGCTACGCGAAGGAGAGGATAGGGAAGTACTCCTGCACCGCGCTGGTGGTCGGAGGTTCGATTATACTCGCGGTCTCGATGCTGTTCTCGATATCCGTGGGCTCGGTGTCCATCCCGATGTCCGACGTCTATGGCGTCGTGGTCAACAAACTCCTTAATCTCCTCCATCTCGGAGGGGATCCGCAGTATCTCAGCGGGGTGGACTACAACATCGTGTGGACGATGAGGGCGCCCCGCATAGTGATGTCAGCGGTGGTCGGCGGGTCTCTGGCGCTAGCGGGCGTGGTAATGCAGGCGACCGTCCAGAACCCATTGGCCGATCCGTACATCCTGGGGATGTCGTCCGGAGCCTCCTTCGGAGCGACGTTCGCCATCGGATGCGGGGCGATGTCCATGATCCCGGCGGTGTCCGAGAGCGTGGCGCTGGCGATCTTCGCTTTCATCGGTTCCTTCGCATCCGCGATGGCGGTCCTCGTGCTGTCGTCCGCCGGAGGCAGGACGACGACGGTCAAGCTGGTCCTGTCGGGAACCATCATCAGCTGCCTGTTCGGGGCGTTCTCCAATCTCATAATCACGGTGTTCGCCGATGCAGAGCAGATGCAGTCCATCACGTTCTGGTCCTTGGGTTCCTTCGGGGCGGCCACGTGGATGAGGGTGCTGTTGCCTCTGGGCGCTCTGTGCATCTGCATCATCTACTTCTCGACTCAGCTGAGGTCGTTAAACATCATGCTGACCGGGGACGAGACTGCGAAGTCCCTGGGGTTGGATCTCAATTCGAAGCGTCGCACGTACGTGTTCCTGTGCGCTTTGCTCACCGCGTGCGCGGTGTGCTTCTGCGGAATAATCGGATTCGTGGGGCTCATGATCCCGCACATCGTCCGCGGGATAGCTGGGAACAACCACTGGAAGCTCATGCCCATATCCGTGGTCGTGGGGGCGCTGTTCATGGTATGGGCTGATCTGGTGGCCAGATGCATACTGCCGACGGGCGAGCTCCCCATTGGGATCATCACCGCCGTATGCGGGGCGCCGATATTCGCCTATATCATGATCAAGAAGACGTATTCGTTCAACTGAGGTGGGTCGCACGAGCATGATAGAGATAGACAATGTTTCCGTGAACATCGGGAAGAAACCGATCGTGCACGATGTGTCGCTGACCGACGGGGAGGGCGAGTTCGTAGGAATCATCGGACCCAACGGCAGCGGGAAGTCCACCTTGCTGAAGACGATCTACCGCGTTCTGGATCCCGTGGCGGGGGTCATCAGGATCGGAGGGGACGACATATCCTCCCTTCCGCTGAAGGAATGCGCACTGAGGACCGCTGTGGTGGCCCAGCACAACTATTACAACTTCGACTTCACGGTGATGGACGTCGTCATGATGGGGAGATCCCCCCACAAACAGCCCATGGAGCCCGATACTGAGGAGGACCGCCAGATCGCCCTGGATTCGCTGGGGAAGATCGGGATGGAGGCTTTTGCGGACAGGGATTTCTTCACGCTCTCCGGAGGGGAGCAGCAGAGGGTCGTCCTCGCGAGGGCATTGGCGCAGCAGACGCCCATCCTTCTGCTGGACGAGCCGACGAACCACCTCGACATCAAGTATCAGTTGCAGCTGATGGACACCATCAGGGACCTGGACCTGACCGTATTGTGCGCCCTGCACGATCTGAACATCGCGGGGGCGTACTGCGACAGGCTCGTGCTGATGAAGGACGGTCGTGCCATAAAGGTGGGCACCCCGGAGGAGATCCTGACGCCGGAGAACATCCGCGAAACGTACGGAGTGGATGCCACCGTGAGAAGGGACGAGGATACGGGGTTCCTGAACATCGTCTACCATCCGTCCTTCAAGAAGAGGCGCGGAGGGGTCTGCCGAACGGGGCGCACGGCGACCGAGGGCATGGGAGATCCTTGCGTCGGAGAGGGCTCTGCGAGGGTGCGATCATATGGATGACGAGACGGAGCAATGCAGGAATCCGACCGGGGAGCTCGGGAGGAAGGTGCTCGAGGGGATGAACTCGCATCATGCCCCGATGTGGGGCGAGGCGATGTCGAGATTGCCGGAGAAGGCGGACAAGGTCCTGGACATCGGATGCGGCGGAGGAGGGTTCCTGAAGATGCTCCGCG
>CAVJLK010000105.1:0-3477 GCA_963650175.1 Ruminococcus sp. CAG:579
AGACGGGAAAGGTCCCGTCCGCCTTCGACTTGAACAAGCGCATCACAATACTGAACCTGACATGACGCAACTTTTAGCATCAGACTCCGAGCGAGACGGGATCCTCCTTCCGGAGCCCCGATTTCCGCCGATTTCTCCGCGATTCTCCGTCCGGCCGGGCGGAATCCGACCGTTCCCGGCCTTGTCTTGGCTTTACGCAACTGTTGAAAAGACCGACGAATACAAATACTTCTGATGCTATTATAGCATTAGAAGGGATGATCGGAATGACGTTCATCAGGGTCCAGAATGCCAAAAAGGATGAGTTCGGCAACATCGTCGGAGGGAGCGCCTCCATCGTCGAGAGCGTGTATCAGAAGGACGGCCGCAGCGCCTGCAAGCAGGTCCTGAAGGAGAGCCTCGGGAGGATCGTGTTCATGAGCGACCGCCGTTCGGGGATATTCGTCTCCAAGACCCGCGGTCTGGTGGAGTACGATTCGGAGAAGGACGAGTTCTCCTCCGTCGATCCCGACGATCCCCGGATCGCCGGCACGGATGCGATGTTCACGCCGAGCGCCAGCACGTTCTTCGGGGACGCCCATCTGGTGATGGGCCTGATGTACAGTACCGGCATCCTGAGGATCCTGAGGAACCTGACCGTCGGGAACGATGCTCTCTTCGAGAAGGTGGTCTGCCACACGCTCCACGGCGTGCTCCGGGACGGGGCCAGGATCCAATGCGACCGTTTCATCGAGAGGTCGTTCGTATCCAACGGGCTGACCATCAGACCCGCATCCCTGCGCACGGACACCCCGTACTACGAGACCATCGGCGACTTCGACTTCAGGGTCGGGTTCTTCAGGAGCTTCGTGAAGGAGATGAGGCTCCACACGCCCGGGTTCGGCAGAGGATGCTACGTGGACTCCACCCCCCTTCCGAACACCATATCGGACCTCCCCACGAACGCCATGTGCTCCCACGGGCTCGGTTCAGTGGGGATCCAGACCCGTCTGGTACTGATACTGGACATCAGGACCGGACTCCCCGTCTGGTTCGACCTCATCCCCGGGAACGTCCTGGACCTCAGCACGATCATGAACCAGACAGAGAAGGTGGCCAAGCTCCTGGACGTGCATGTGGAGGACATGGTCCTGGATGCGGGGTACGTGTGCAAGGACGTCGTCACGGCGTACAACCGCGACAAGAACAAGGACAAGACGCTGATAGCCAGGATGCCCGGGAAGCCGGGGTACGGGCGCGACGAGCTGTTCGAGAAGACCCACAACCTGTTCTCCAACGCCAAGTACGGGTTCGTCCGCCAGAACCATTCGTATTTCGGCATCAGGAAGGAAATAGCGCCTTTCGGATGCCGCGAGTACGCCTATGTCTACGTGGATTTCGAGAACGCCTCCTCGGTCTACAAGGACTTCCTGCACGACCACATGGACCAGTACGAGAAGATGACCATGAAGGAGAAGAACTGGACCCGCTACAGGGGAGGGTTCTTCGTCATAGTCTCCAACATCGAGACCGAGCCGGACCGCATGCTGGACAACTACTACGGAAGGACGGAGATAGAGAGCGCCATCAACTGCGGGAAGGAGTATCTGGACATGCTCCCGCTGAACAAGCACAAGACCGAAACGGTCAACGGGAAGCTGATGCAGGACCTGATGGACGTCATCGTGTACATGATGATCCGCAAGGTCACGGTGCCCACGGGGAGGTCGGTGTCCGACTACATCTACGACCTCCAGTCGCTGAGGTGCTGCCGCACCGAGAAGGACCTGCTCCTGATCGACCCGCCGAACAAGCAGGCCAAGCGCGCCTATCAGCTGTTCGATATGCAGATCCCTGACAGAATAAGCATCTCGAAATACAGGTCGGACATGATGTTCGACCTGACCTAATGCTAAAAGTGGCTTCATCTGAGGCTGAATAGGCGAGATCGAAGTTATGGGCGAGCGTGAATATCTGGTTGTCCTGGATGTACCTCACGTAGTTGCCGGTCGGATCGTTGCTTCCCTCGTATGTCCTGAGAAGTTCCCCGCATTCCTTGCAGACCCTGATCTTGTACTGACGGTGGATTCCGAGGACGCGCATCTGATTCCTTGCTACGCCTCCCCACTGCCTGACGCGGAGCTCCCTGGAGAGACGGTACTCCGTCCACTTCTCCCAATCTATCGTGCTGGTATCCCCCAGAAGGCGACCTTTGCCGTCGGCGAGATCCTCGTAATCCTTGTCGGTGAAGCTCGCACCGGGGGATTTGATGCCGGGGATCATATGGTCGAGGAAATCGGTATCCCAATCCACGCTGTCCGGATCCACCTCGGAGAGGCCGATACCCATGTGCGTGTAGAGGTAGGCGGCGGTGTGCCTGATGCTGCGGATCTTCTCGCGGGGGTGGACCTTCTTGATAATCCAGCCGGGATTGTTCCGACGGAACCTGTCGGTGTCGAGACGGCCGTAGAGAAGACTGTGGAAGTGAGGGGACAGTTCCCAACCGTCCTCCTTCATCCTCCAGGGATGGAATATCGTTATTCCTGCGGTGGCGCCGACATCCTGGAGGGACAGCTCCACGTACTTCGCGAGATTGTCGAACTCCCTCCTGGTCTGCATGAGACATTTGGCGATCTCCTGCGGAGGGGAGACGACCCAATGGCCGATGTCGCCGACGTATTCGCCCTGCTTCTCATGGAGACGCTTGTAGGCTTTCAGCTTCGTTTCAGCCTTCACACCCTGGCGGAGGGCGGTGTCGTTAATGCACTCGTAGCACGCCATGGACCAGCAGTGATGCCTCTTGCCCTTGCAGTAGTGTTCCGGGTGATCGGGACACCTGGAGTGGACGATACCTCCTGCGGGCGATACGATGAAGCCGCAGCGCTTGTCGATGGCACGCTGTCTGTCCCTTCCGGGCATGGACCAGCAGATGTATTCGTGATCCTCGGGGATGAATTGGACGGGATTTCCATCCTAGTCGCGAAATTGAGTGGCCCCCTCCTGAACGAGGGAATAGACCTCCTGGACGGGCCTTCCAACCTGCTGTGCAAGTTTAAGGTACTCTATGGCAGGATACGTAGGGGGTTCCACCGGCAGGTTCTTGACGTATTCCACGACGGGATGCTCCATCATGGCGGCTTGTTCAGCCATTCCTTGGATGCGGCATCTCTCGAAATGGGCGTCGAGCTGCCGCATGCGATGCTCTTCCGCGTTGAGATCGAAATCCTCCAGTTGGTTCATGTGATGCCGTTGATGAGGGATTCGGTGAACGGGTTCCCTCGGACCCGTTTTTGATCGAATGTGAGACCTCCCCTCTCGGAGGAGGGGAGGAAGCGGCGACTGACGTCGCCGTTGGGAAGACGGCCGGCGGTCGCCGGGGCTGGCGCCCCGCGTGGCGCCCGCACGGCCTGTTTGTCGCCCGCACCCTCCGCTCGCTAAGGCGAGCTGCGGGTGCGCGTCGGCCGCTTCCGCGTCCGACGGGCGACCCCGTCGGGACAG
>CAVJLK010000106.1:0-3473 GCA_963650175.1 Ruminococcus sp. CAG:579
GAGGGATTGCAGGAAAGGAGGTTGGACTCCTTCCCTGCAGGAGGTGTAGCATGACGAAGATGCTGCCACCCTTGAAGGAGGTCCATATCAAGATCTCCCTCGGGGTCATCACCATCGAACTCACGTTCGGACGGTGATGTCCAGCGATGGTCACCAATGGCAGTCGGTGACCACCGGCCCCTTCGGGGGCCGGAAATCGCATGAGTGAGACACCATCCGGGACATATTTAATCCTATTGTTATAGCGCTACGATTTGAAAGTACTATGCCCTCAGATGATGGAACACCACGTCCACCCGACATTCATCCGGGCGTGTCCGGGCGATGCACCATCTCGCTCCTGATCCAGCCTCCGCTTCGAAACGATGGTGAACCTCGGCTTCTCGAGAACCGTCAAGACAATAGCAAGACGGCCCCGGGATCCCTGATCCACTGGGGCCTGTTTGTGCTTCGTGATGACTTGGAGTCGCCCCAACCGGATCTCATCTCTTTCTGGAGATGCTCAGCACCGCGAGTTCGGCGACGATCACGGCGATGACCGCTATAATCAGAAGCGACTTCCCGTCCTTCTGCGACCAGAATCCCGGCTCCTCCTCTACGGGGACGACCGGTACGGCGATCCCCGGATCGAACGGATCCACGATGTCGGGGATTATCGGGATCGGACGGAACTTGTCGGAGGCCTTCTCCCAGAGGGACTCGGCGGTGTGCGTGGCCTGAGATACCAGCGCCGCCGTGGGTCCCACCTCTTGATTCCCGATCCTCCATCCGACGTGCCTGTATCCGGCGGTGTCCTCCAGTTGCGGATATTTGGTGTTGCCTCCGATGAGCATGCTCGACTTCAGATCCGAGACCCCCTCGGCGGTCCTCCCCACGACATTGGTTAGATTGCTGTGGTCGAAGATCACCATCGGCTCCTGCTTCCACAACGATACCGCAGTGTGCGACTGCGAGATCACGAACCCGTCGGTGGGACCGACCACGACATCCTTTCCTTCGATCGATATCCGCCATCCGACATGCGAATACCCGTCGCGGCTCGGGAGCTGCTCGTACCCGTCGTTCCCTTTGACCTGGATGCCTTGGCTCAATCCCACCTCAGAGCTCCGATCCCCGGTCGCCTTGACGAGCTCGCTGTGGTCGTACGTCACCGCCGGCGTCCCTATCCATACGGACTTGGCCACATGGTCCTCGGCAGTCACGAACGGGTATTCCGCGGGATACAACTCCCCTCCGATGATCCAGCCCGCGTGCTTGAATTCCGCCACATCCTCCAGCCGGTCGTAGGTCCCCTTTCCCGTCGCCCTGTCCGGAAGCCCGCTCGCATAGCTCGCATCAAGTCCGCACTCCTTCAGGAGCGTCAACAGGTCGCTGTGATCGTACGTCACCTCTGGAACGATGGTCGGGTCGTCGTCGAATGCGATGGCCAGACGGCCACAGGTTTTGGGATTATCATACTGTAGACTGTAGGCTGCATCCATGAACGAGAGCCCGAAGTCCGCGGTGTACATCCGCCCGGACTGTCCGAAGGAGCCGAACGAGTATCCTCCCACCAGGAGGCCGTAAGGCTTGCTGCTCGAGGACTTCGGATCGGACCAGATGCTGTCGTAAAGCCCCGATGATGCAGAACCCTTCGCACTGCTTACAGGCATTCCCCAGAATGCCGGAGATTCGGAGGAGGTGGACGGGCCATAGAATCCGCAGTCCGACGCGTGTTCATAGTAACCCGAATGGGGCAGAACACCGATCTTCATATCGGCCGTGTAATCTTCTGCAGAGTCTGATGGCACTACGTCCTGGGTGGCGTACATCTGGACTTCGGAATCCTTTTTGTAGATCAGGACGCCATCGACGAAATCATCTTGAGAACCCCACGCGTTCTCGATGAACGCCTTGACGGGGAAGAAGTGATAGTTGAGATCCGTATAGCTGGCGGATTTCCCGACAACTCCCGCATACGGACCGGAACCGTCCAGGCTGCCGGTGGGTTTTGCATCCTTCCCGGTATGCGCCCCGTAGACGTCCCCGTTCCCGAAGATTCCCTGGGAGTTCCACCCGCCGCCGACGGTCAGGACGCAGAACCTGTAGAGCTGCCATGCGTAGAAGTTCCAGAGCATTGCATGCCCGTTGGGCGTGGTGCCGTCCTGCGTGGCCACAAGATTGTTATTCGCGTAGTCCCTGAGCCCAGACCTCGAAGTTCTCAGGTTTGGCGAAGAATTCGTGGTGGAGGTGAGCTTCGTCTTTCCGTCCTGCTCCATCCCGGAGGCCTCGTACACGCCTATTGCCAGATATTTGGAGGTCGTCGATCTCCCATTGTCCGTGAAGGTGTGTGCGTACGCCACTCCCTTGGACGGGTCGTTGGACAGCACGAGGTTGCCGGAGCCGTCGACGCTCCAGTAGATGGTCGGAAGGACCCACATTATGTTAACTGTGTGTCTCTCCCCTTGGGAGTCGATGTATTTTGATTCGGTGTCAATCTCTATATTCGCATCGATCGACGATCTGAGATTGTCCGGATTCAAATGACAGACCATTTTGTTGTTATGGCAGGCATCGAATGCGGCATAGAACGAACCGAATGGGCCGTATCCTTCGCTGTCAAATCCCCAGGACCCCACATTCTTCCCGTCCGCACTCGTATACTCCCCTACCTTCCCATGAGGTCCGGCGGCCTCGGTACTGACCGGAGCGGAACCGGAACCTGTCACCACTCCTTTAGACGTGACAGTGTAGGTCCAATATACCTCCGTCGATTCGGATTCGACCTGATCCAACGCCGGTACGAAAACCACCGCCACCATGATGAGAACCGCCAGGACGGCGAACGGGCCGACCCTGTGGGTTTGGCGATCCTCAGAGATCCGTTTGTAAATCAGCCTCGAACGGAAGGAGGCTGAAGCCCCCCCCCCCTCCTATCAAATATGCTGTCGTTTACCATAATTAGTATTCCCCCTTCGGGGCATCCGGAGTCCAAGCCCGGTCCATATCCCCCGACCTTCCCGGCCATGAGGATCTCATCCTGCATCGGCCACGCGTTGTCGATATATCACGTCTTCGGACGATGCAATCCGGACGGCCGTCCGAAGACTCCGACCCATGCCGATCCGCCAGGATGCTCCGAATGACACGACCTCCGGACATCTGAAGAACCTCTCCTCTCCTCTGCGCGCGCGATCCTCCGAACCCGGTCCGGACGGAAGGTGGGCCCCGGAACGTACGGTCCCGGAACCCTGTTTATACGTGGTGGGTGTCGGAGACATCCCCGACGGAGCATCCTCACCTCTTCCTGGAGACGCTCAGCACCGCCAGTTCGGCGATTATCGCGACGATGACCGCCGTGAGGAGGAGCGTCCTCCCGTCATCCCCGGACCGGGATCCGGAGTCGCCCCGGGCAACGATCTCCACCGCCTCCCCGTCGTCGCCCGGGATGATCTGGATGCCCGGAATGATCGGGACGACCGTCGAGATCTTCT
>CAVJLK010000107.1:0-3366 GCA_963650175.1 Ruminococcus sp. CAG:579
CCAGCACTGGACGGAGGTTCCTCCGAACTCGGGGTGGTACTCGACGGACTCGTTGGACCACAGGTCGCAGCACTGGGCGATAAGGTTGCCCTGAAGGTCGCAGTGGGCGCACTGGCAGTTCTTACCCTCCTGGGCGGCGGGCTTTCCGGTGATGGACTTCACGATGGGTCCCTCGTATCCGCAGTCCTTGTCGGGTCCGGATGCTCCGCACTCGGGGGCCACGAGGGTCCTGGCGGCGGAGATCGCCCTGGTGACTGCGGAGAAGGTCCTCTGGACATCGTTGTCGAGGTATCCGCCGGCCATGAACATGGCGACGTTGGCTCCGGAGCAGTTCGTGTCTCCGCCGGAGATCGTCTTGTGCTTCTTACAGATGTTCGTGCACTCCTCCCAGATGTAGGACATGTCGATGGCACCGAGGTATCCGACACCGAACAGGAAGGCGACGATGTCTCCATTCGTGACGGCGTAGTCGGCGAACTCTTTTCCTCCGACGGACTCGACGGAGAAGACGTCCGCACCGTTCTCGCAGGCGAACTCGGTACACTCGAAGAACTTGTGGGCGTAGGCGTGCTCGGACTTGTCGACCTCGGGCCTGAGTCCCTCGTCAGCCTCACGCTGGTCGGGGATGGTCTGCCTGACGGCGCAGTTGATTCCGTACTCCTCGTGGTACTTCTCGCAGATCTCCTTCTGTCCGGAGACGACGGGGGCGCACAGCTTCTCCTGGTTCATCTGAGAGACCCACTCGGTCTCCATCTGGACGTTGGGGAATCCGGCGGTGACGTACCTGTTCAGGATGTCCTTGGAGATGTAGTCGACGTACTCCTTCCTCAGCTTGGCCGGGTCCTTCTCGGTTCCGGGCCTGGGAGCGTAGTTGACCTCGGGGACGACGAATCCGGCACCGATCTTCAGGCCGCAGCCGTAGGAGAGAGGGTGCTGGGAGTGTCCGAAGACCATGTCGTCAGCCTTTTCGTAAGCCATCTTGGTGTATCTTGTAACTGTCATCCTAATCACGCTCCGTTGACGATGTCGTCCCAGTGCTCCCTGATTGCCTTCCAGTCGTATCCGTCCAGAAGCTTCTGGGCGATGATGGGGGTCTGAGGGGCCTTCTCGGAGTATATTCCGAGGTCGTAGGAGTTCGCGAAGTCCCTGTTGACGGCTCCGCCGCATCCCATGACGGGTGTGTTGTAGCCCTTCTCCTTCAGCATCTTGGCCTCGGCGGGGAAAGCGGTCATGGTGGTGGTCATCAGAGCGGTACCGGAGATGAAGAGGGGCTTGACCTCCTCGACCTTGGCGACGGCGTCGACGATCGGGACGTCACGTCCCATGTCGATGACGTTGTATCCGGAAGCCCTCATCATGACGGCGGCGATGTTCTTTCCGATGTCGTGGGGGTCTCCCTCGGCGGCGTGCATGACGACGGTTGCCTTGGGCTGGAGTCCACCGGGAACCTGCTTCTCGGCGAGAGCGATACCGATCTCCATGGTCTTGGCGGCCATCATGATCTCGGGCAGGTAGTAGACGTGCTCTGCGTACAGCTTGGCAACGACTTCCATTCCGGCGACAAGACCGTTGTTGATGATGTCAAGGGGGTCCCTCTCTTTCAGGGCCTGCATGACGGTGGGTCCGACGGTCTTGAACCTCATGTACATAACCTCCTCGGCGACCTTGTTGAAGACAGGGTCGGTGGGGAGGAGCTTCTTAGCCATTTCCTCGGGCGAGATCTCGACCTGCATGTCGATATCATAGCGCTTGAGGATCTTGCTAAAGTCTGCACCTTCGCAACTAAGCATTCTATTCCTCCGCAGGGGCCCTTACGGACACCCTACAGTTTGTCGAAAAATGTGAAATCCTATTTATGGAATTTGATGGATGATTCATATATCCATACATTTAACGGATGCTTTATTTAAACAAAAACCACAGAAACCCATCCAACCAGGCAGTTATATCATCTATTATTTAAAGATATACTATTTCTGGATGTAAAACATCCAATATTATCCATCGACCCGTCCAACCCGGATCAACATGGAAACGATGAAACGACGGACATCTGGCCGTCCCAGAAACAGACCCGATCCGAGCCAGTGCGGAAGGCATCGCGACCCACCATATTGGATGATCGTGGATGGATGCAACTTGAAGAAAAAACCGGCGGGCGGTGGACCCGCCGTAAGAGGTTTAGGGGAGATTCACATGGCTCAGAGGCCGTAGTTCTTGGGGTCGTAGAGAGGCACGAGGTCCTTGTACTTCTTGTCGCAGTACTCGAAGAACTTGCCCTCGTCGTCAGGCAGAGCCTCGAGGTCCTTGATGATGACATTCAGGACGTCGAGCTGCTTGTTGGTCAGAGCGAGCTCCTTGATCTCGTATCCATTCTTGATCAGGTTAGCCGCGGTCAGTCCGGCGGCCCTGGCCCTGAGGTAGATGTTGTCGCCGTTGTCCGCGATCGCCTTTCCGATGGCGTAGGCGTTGTCGTACGCGAGGATGTATCCCTCGGGTCCGCGTGCCCTGTCGGAGATCATGTACAGGTCCCTGAGGATCTTCTCCTGGCCGCACTGGATGGCGGTGTTCATCAGGGAGGCCTCGTATCCGATGGATCCGAGCCAGCACTGGACGGAGGTTCCTCCGAACTCGGGGTGGTACTCGACGGACTCGTTGGACCACAGGTCGCAGCACTGGGCGATAAGGTTGCCCTGAAGGTCGCAGTGGGCGCACTGGCAGTTCTTACCCTCCTGGGCGGCGGGCTTTCCGGTGATGGACTTCACGATGGGTCCCTCGTATCCGCAGTCCTTGTCGGGTCCGGATGCTCCGCACTCGGGGGCCACGAGGGTCCTGGCGGCGGAGATCGCCCTGGTGACTGCGGAGAAGGTCCTCTGGACATCGTTGTCGAGGTATCCGCCGGCCATGAACATGGACGTGTTCGCTCCGGAGCAGTTCGTGTCCCCTCCGGCGACGGTCTTGTTCTTCTTGCAGATGTCGACGAACTGGGACCAGACGTACTCCATGTCGATGGATCCGAGGTATCCGACACCGAACAGGAAGGCGACGATGTCCCCGTTCGTGACGGCGAAGTCGGCGAGCTCTTTTCCGCCGAGAGTCTCGCAGGACAGGACATCGGCCCCGTTCTCGCAGGCGATCTCGGCGCAGTTGAACAGCGCCTCGGGGTAGGCGTGCTTGCCGCCCATACCGGGCCTGTATCCCTCTTCGGCCTCACGCTGGTCGGGGATGGTCTGCCTGACGGCGCAGTTGATGCCGTACTCCTCGTGGTACTTCTCGCAGATCGCTTTCTGTCCCTCGACGACGGGGGTCGCCATCTTGGGGTTACCCATCTGGGAGACCCACTCGGTCTCGAGCTGGACGTCGGGG
>CAVJLK010000108.1:0-3310 GCA_963650175.1 Ruminococcus sp. CAG:579
GCAAGCGTACGGGAACTCAGACACGCTGTCAACCACTCTTCCATTCTACTCCTTCAGACGGCAGTCTCCATGTCCGTCTGCTTCGATCATTCCTATCCGGATAGTCGACGGGTCTCGTCTCTGCTGATTTTATAAAAGGTGGGTTTAGAACATTTTTTAATAATAAAAAATGTATTCAAATTACACTAATTACAAGGAAGAGCCGACATGGAGAGGAAAATCGTCTCCGAAATGGAGAGATGGAAGGATTCCGAGGACCGGAAACCGCTCATGATCATGGGCCCCAGGCAGGTCGGGAAGACGTATTCCGCGATGGAATTCGCCAAGAGCCGTTTCGGGAGCTACGTGCTGCTCAACTTCCAGGAATCCCCGGAGCTCCACAGGATCTTCGACGGGGACCTGAACCCCCGCCGTCTCCTGATGGAGCTGTCGGCGTACTCCCAGGAGACCATCACCGACGAGACCCTGGTGGTCTTCGACGAGATCCAGGAATGCGACCGCGCGGTCACCTCGCTCAAATACTTCGCCGAGGAGCTGCCGGAACAGCCGGTCATAGCGACTGGGAGCCTCCTGGGGCTCACGATCGGCCGGCGGGACTCCGACGGGCCGGGACGCTCGTTCCCCGTGGGGAAGGTCCGGCAGATCAGGATGCACCCGATGGACCTGGAGGAGTACGCCTGGGCCACCGGCAGGAAGGCATTGACGGACTCCGTGCGCGTGCATTTCGACGAGATGTCGGAGATGCCCCTCCACGACACCGCCCTGAGGATGTACCGCGAGTACCTGGCCGTGGGCGGGATGCCGAAGGCCGTATCGGAGTTCGTCCGGACGGGCGATCCGAACGCCGTCGTGACCGCCCAGAGGGGGCTCGACGACAGCCTGCTCGGGGACATCGCCAAGCATTCGGAATCCCCGGACACCATGGTCAGGACGATCCGCACGTGGAACAGCATGGTCTCGCAGCTGATGAAGGACAACCTGAAGTTCCAATACAGCAGGGTCGCCTCCGGCGGCCGTTCCGCCCAGTACTCGGCATCCGTGGACTGGTTGACGGCGGCCCGCACGGTGGACCGCTGCGACATGGTCACGGAACCGACGGCCCCGCTGTCCGGCTTCGCGGACGGTTCGTCCTTCAGACTGTTCATGGCCGACACGGGCCTGCTCTGCTCGAAGGCCGAGGTGCCGTTCAAATCCGTCGTGTCCGGAAGGGCGGGCGACCGTTTCAGAGGCGCGATGGCCGAGAACTACGTCTCCCAATCGCTGACTGCCAACGACCTCGCGACGTACTACTGGAATCCGGACCAGTATACGGAAGTAGATTTCCTCTTCCAGGATGCGGACGGATGCGTCGTGCCGGTGGAGGTCAAATCGGGCGACCGCGTGGACTCCAAGAGCCTGGCGAAGCTCAGGAAGAAGTACTCCCCCAGATCCGCCATAAGGCTGTCATCGAAGAACTTCGGCCTGGAGGACGGACTGTACAGCATACCGCTCTACGCGGCGTTCTGCATCGATAAAGGGTGGGCGGAGAAGGTCGGGGACTCGGCGCCTGGATCCCGATGCGACCTGGTGGACAGCGCTTCGAGGTCGCGATCTGGCAGGGGAACTGTACTTTGCCCGTCACATCGACTTGTACTTGTCTCGAGTTGAAGTACAAGTACAAGTACAAGTACAAGTTCGGCATATGTACCCGTAGAAGCAGGAATATTGGCCATGCCTTTGCCCATAAACATCGAGAACCTGATCAAGGACAGAGTCATCGATGACTCCGGATTCGAGTACAAGCTTGGGTGGAACCCCGAGAAGGTCCTTCACACGATGTGCGCGTTCGCGAACGACCTCGACGATATCGGGGGAGGCTACATCCTGATAGGCATCGAAGAGGAGAACAGCCGTCCTGGGACCGTCGTCGGAGTGAGCGAGGAGGAAGCCTCGAAGATCAGCAAAGAGATGTCCAGGCTCTGCAACCTCATGTCTCCGAGATACACCCCTGTCGTCTCCGAGGAGACCTACGAAGGGAAGAAGGTCGTCGTGATATGGGTGCTGGCCGGAGAATCCCGCCCCTACAAATGCCCGGTCTCCCTGGCAAAGGACCGCACCACCAACGAGAACGCGTACTACGTCAGGCGCCTCTCCAACACCGTGAGGGCATCCCAGGACGAGGAGAAGGACCTGATCTCCATCTCCGGAAAGCGGACATTCGACGACCAGATCAACCGGGAGGCCGACACGTCGGACATCAGATTGTCCCTGATCGAGGAATATCTGAATAGCGTCGGAAGCACGATGGACGTCGACATCGACAGGAAGGACAGGATACTAAGGAACCTCCGCCTGGTCCGCGGCCCTCCGGAGGTCGTCAAACCGCTCAACATCGGGCTCATGATGTTCAACCGCCGGCCGGACGACTTCTTTCCGTATGCATGGATCGACGTGGTCGTCATGCCTGATCCGACTGGAGAGGGGATGACCGAGCGCTCGTTCAAGGGACCGATCGACAGACAGCTCCAGGATGCGTTGGACTTCATCAGGAACGGCATCATCGCCGAAAGGATCTTCAAACTCCAGGACCGCGCCGAGGCCGTCCGCGTGTTCAACTACCCGTACGAAGCTCTGGAGGAGGCAATCGTCAACGCGGCCTATCACAAGGACTACCTGATCCCAGAGCAGATAACGGTGACATTCACCCCCGACCATGTCGAGATCAGGAGCTTCCCCGGGCCGGACAGGAGCATCTCCGACGAAGCGATAGCGAACCTCACCCTCAGCTGCACGCACTACCGCAACAAGCGCCTCGGAGATTACCTCAAGGAACTGCATCTGGCAGAAGGGAGGAACAGCGGCATCCCCAAGATCATCAGGGCGTTGAAGAGGAACGGCTCCGAACCTCCGAAATACATCACCGATCCCGACAGGACGTTCCTCAAGGTGATGATACCCATACAGGAGAGGTTCCGCGACAGACCGACGAAGACCGAACAGCCGAGTGTCGGAAAGAAGAGGAGCAGGACGGCCGAGGAACTCCGCTCCGATATCCTGGAGATAGTGGGACGCGAAGGATGCATCTCCACCAAGGACCTCTGCGCGGCACTCGGATACGACGGCATCACGGACAACATCAGACGGGCCGTGTCCCAACTGATAGCCGACGAGCGCATATCGTACCTGTACCCGGATTCGCCCCGTCATCCGAAGCAGCGCATCTGCCCGGTCTTCGAGGGCGAGCTCCAGCTCCGATACTGATATTACGTCGTCCCACATGGCTCCGATTATGCTCTACTCCGAGCTCGCAGAGACCTTCGACAGACTGGAA
>CAVJLK010000109.1:0-3302 GCA_963650175.1 Ruminococcus sp. CAG:579
CAGGCCACGTTGCTCGAATACGTCGAGCGACGGGTCTGCCGACCTACCCGATGGGAGGTCTATAGAGTTTTCAGAATGTTCAGGCGTGCATGACCCTGCTGCCGGGCTTGGCCTCGCGGTGCTTCCCGGTGATCTCCTCGATGGAGATCTCGAACATCCCGGTCCTGGGGACGATGTCTTTGTTGATGGGGAAGTCCTTCTTGTTGGGGGTGACCTTCTCGAGCATGGCCTTCAGCACGGTCAGCTTCAGTTCGTCGTCCTCCACAGATTTCACGCGGCCGCGCACCACGACCGATCCGAACAGGGTGGTCGTGTCGCAGGCGTTCTCGCCGTAGTCCTCGTACCCGTCCTCGGTGTAGGCCACGAGGGTGCACCTGTCGTCCCCTTCCATGCAGCGGACCCTGGTGCCGGTCCTCCTGCCGTGGTAGTAGAGCTTGTCGCCGATGCGGACGAAGTTCACCGGCACGGAGTAGGGCCAGCCGTCGGGACCGTTCAGGGACAGCACGCAGACCCCCGTCGAATCCAACAGTTTGAGGCATTCGTCGAGGCTGAGCTGATTCTTCACCATGTTGGGTTCCATGGATGAGAATCGCGCTCATAGCCTATAAAGGGAGGTCGTGCCGGCCCCGGTCGCCTCCATCTGAGGAAAGGCATCATGTAGATGGGCACGTAGGTGAGCTCCCCGTCGGTCCTGATGTCCTTCGAATGGACGACGAACGCCTTGACCACGCGGTCGCTGTACTTGTCGATCAGGGCGTCAAGGGACGGGTGCGACGACGATTTGCCGGATTTGATCTCCATGGGGACGATGCCTCCCCTTCCGGGGAGGATGAAATCGACCTCGTACTTCCTGTCGGACCCCTTCTTCTCGAACTCCGTGAACCAGAGGTCGTATCCTCTGCAGACCAGCTCCTGGGCCGCCATGTTCTCGAACAGCATCCCCTTGTTGAAGGACAGTTCCCCGTCCAGCAGGAGCCCGTAGGTCTCCGCCAGGCCTTCCCTGTCGTGTTGGAACGCGAGGCTGATGAGAAGTCCGGTGTCCAGGAGGTAGCATTTGACTCTCTTCTCATCCTCGCCGAGGCCTATGGCCGTCCCAGGATCGGTACCGCAACGGCATCTGTTGATGATCCCCGCGTTGCAGAGCCACTCCAATGCCCTGTCGTAGTCCCTCATCCTGGTCCCCTTCTCGATCTTCGTCGGGGAGAGGACCTTGTGCGGCGATGACAGCAGCGCAGGGATGCCGTTGAACAGGTTCATGGCCCTTTCGGCCGTCTTCCGGCTTTTGATTCCGCGTATCCCGTCGCGGTAGAGGTCGAGGATCTCCTCTTTGACCGATTCGGCCATCATGATGTCGTGGTTCTCGAGGTAGTTCGAGACCACGCCCGGCATCCCGCCGATGACCATATACTCGAGATACCTCCGCAGGATCGAACCATGGGCGTCGTCGCCGAGAGGTTCGTTCCTATCCATCAGCGTCCTCAGCATATCGGCGGCGACATCGTCGCCGTTCGCCCAGATCCACTCCTCGAAATCCATGGGGTGCATGTCGATCTTGTGCTCTTCCGATGGGATCCTGATCTTGGCCGCATTCGATTCCACGGCGATGAGCGAGCCCGTCTCGATGTAGTCGTATCTGCCGTCCTTCACGAGGGACCTGATCATCTCCCGTGCCAACGGGAACGCTTGGACTTCGTCGAATACGATCAGGCTCTCCCTCTCGAAGAGTCTGATACCGGTATCCAACTGGAGGCGGGCGAACAGCATATCCGGGTCCGTCCGGTACTTGGTGAAGCAGTTGCGGATCCTGGCATCCGTGTCGGTGAAATCGATGAGGATGTAGCTCCTGTACTGCTCTTTGGCGAACTTCTCGACGATCGTGCTCTTGCCGACCCGTCTGGCTCCCTGCAGCAGGACCGCAGAGCGTCCTTTCGACGTGTTCTTCCATTCGAGCAACTCGTCGTAGACCTTCCTGCGGAATTCCATGGGATACTGGACGATGCTGGACTATAAAATTCTGCCACTTTTGCAGTGTTGGAGAAAGTGAATTTTGCCACTTTTGCAATCTCCGACCTCGCTTCGAAGGAATTATCTCATCGATGGGAATAATCCCCCACCATGGACGATAGGCTCATGGAGATTTTCGTCGACCCGCGCACGAGCAGGATACTCCTCGACACGGTCAGGGCCGGACGCATCACCGTCAAGGAGCTGTGCGACAGGAATCCGGAGATCCCCCGCTCCACCATGTACCGCCTCCTGACGAAGATGGAGAGGGCCGGCCTGCTGGAGGTCGTCGACTACAGGCAGAAGCGTGGAACGGTGGAGAAGACGTACGCGCTCCGCCAGGGGGCGCTGCCCGGAGCGGACGGCGCTCCGAAGGCGGACATCACCTATCCGGAGATGGCGGACATGTTCCTGGTCTTCTGCATCGAATTCGCGAACAGGTTCAGGGAGTACGCGGAGAGCGATCCCGGGAAGGTCGGCACGGTGCCGACGATGGGCTACTGGACCGCCCCGGTATGCGGCACCGAGGGGGAGGTCCGGAAGCTGATGGAGGACATCGGCCGTCTGGTGACCGGTTTCGAATCGAGGGGTGCAGAGGGGGAGAGGAGGCTCCGTTCCGTGGGGCTCATCCTCTCGCCCCCGTCGGAGCAGCATCGAGATCGCATCGCGGAGGGAATCCGGGTCGCGGGACGAGATCAGGATCCCCGCCCTCCTGCCGGTGATGCGGACATACACGCCGCCGTCGTTTCCGGGCGCGATGTACCCGACCCCCCGGAACCACAGCCTGACGCCCCATCCGCCGCACTCGCGGACCGCTCTGATCCTGTCCACGGTCTCGATGCCTTCTATCTCACCCGCGGGGATGAAGCGGGTCCCGACGGTCCTTATGCGGATGCCGTCCGTATTCACGGCGACATCCAATTTCAGGAACAGTGCCAGCATGTCGACGGCGACCACGACGGCGGTCACTATGCAGAGGCCGACGGTGTCCGTCCCGCGTCCGAGGTCGATGTCCCCGCGGTAGGACATGACCGCGAGGATCTCGATCCCGAAGAACAGCAGGGTGATCCCGGCGACGCCGAGAGGCTGCATCATGCGTTGGGTCTCATGGTAGAGTGTTTCGCTCATATCGGATGCGAATCCGGGCCGTATTTTAGACTGTCGAATGAAGAACGACGCTTCGTCGGAAGTGGCATTATTTCCATTTCCCGCATTCCGTATGCGGGGGATCTAGAAATCGGGATGGCGCCGAGGGAGAGATTCGAACTCCCGAGGATTACTCCAGCGGTTTTCGAGAC
>CAVJLK010000110.1:0-3200 GCA_963650175.1 Ruminococcus sp. CAG:579
AGGCAGGCCACGTTGCTCGAATACGTCGAGCGACGGGTCTGCCGACCTACCCGATTGTTTCGATCACTTGCCGAGGTACTTATTGAGGTCCGCCAGGTCGAAGTACTCGATCTCGTCGAAGTCCTCGAAGGAGTAGTCGCTGTGGTACGTGTCGATGTAGTCCTTGAACATCGCATCCACGTCGAAGTCGAACTTGTCGCCCCAGATCTGGTTGGCCACGTAGGCGGTCGCGATGTACGCGGCGGGGCCCATGTAGATTCCCTGCTGGAGGAACAGGACGTTGCCGTTCTTGTACGCGTCAGTCATGTTGATGGCGTTGATGTACTTCTTCTCGGTGTTGGTCAGCTGGTCCACGATCTTGGCGTGAGTTTCCGATTCGGTGGTGTACGTCTCGAGGAACCCGTAGTACTGGTCAAGGATGATCCAGTCCGGCTTGATGGTCAGAGCCAGGGCCTCCTGGTCGATGTCGCCCGTCGGGTAGCCCTCGTCGATGACGGTGCGTCCGCCGGCGGCGGTGACCAGCTCGTGGATGCCGTTGTGCATCGTGGAGATCTTCGAACCGTTGTAGGAGGCGAAGACGAGGGGCCTGTCCTTCAGGGGGACGTCCTTGAGGGCCTCGTTGATGGTGTTGTAGACTTTGTCGGCCTTCTCCGCGTAGCTGTACGCGGCGTCCTCGTGGCCGATGAGATATCCGAGGGTCAGCACCGCGGAGACGGCGCCGTTGTCCTCCCAGAACGGGAGCCTGACGACATCCATCCCGAGGGGCGCGACGGTCTCCTCCATGTTCTCGTCGAACCATGCGCGGGTACCTGACAGATAGTAGCTGGGGGCGTTGTCCTTGAAGACCTCGTAGTCGGGGGTGTATCTGCTTCCGAAGCATTTGACGTTCTCGCCGAGGAACATCTGGTACCACTTGGAGTAGGTTCCGTTGTTCCCGACCTGGTCGCAGACGTAGGTGACGGTGTCGGCGGCGTCGCAGATCAGCAGCGCCTCGTAATTGGACTTGTATCCGACCGCGGCGGTCGTGAGGGGGTATGTGCAGGAAGCGATGACTCCGTCGACGTCGTAGAACTTGACCTGCATGTTCTGCTTGCGGTCGACCATGTTCTGGATGATCTCCACGTCGGCCTGGTCGATCTTCCCGTCGGCGTTGGCGTCGGCGAAGGACCTCTGGACGACCTTCCCTCCGTAGGAGAGGTAGCAGTCGAAGTACGTGGCCTCCTGCTCGCCGGCTATGATGGCCTTGACGGTGTCCACGTCCCTCTGGTCGATGTAGTCGTCCCCGTTCGCGTTCCCGAATATCGTGAGGCGGCTCTCCGTGTTCGTGCTGGTGCCGTACGATTTCTTGCTGTCCCCGTTGTTGAGGACCAGGAACGCGGCGACACCCGCGATCACGACGATGGCCACGACGGCCACCGCCAGTATCTTCTTATCCATTCTATCACCAATTGGACGATACATCCAATATTTCGCCGATTTCTCGAAGTTGTATTTAAAGGATGACGGTTCGTTATATTTCGTTCAAAATTTCTTTCACATGTTTGGATGGGAAGGATGGTCACCGTTGACGATGCGAGGTATTATCGGAACGGTGCTGGATGCATCATCCGATGGATGCGGAATCGGAGGGGAGGACGGGATACGCGGGGGTCGCGAGGGAGGACATCCACGGCGAGTCCATGCGCTATTGGGACGAGAGGTCGAGGGGGTACAGCCTGGCGACCCGCATGTCCCTGAACGACAAGGACGACGGCATACGCAGGATCATCCGCGAGAACCTCCCGGACAACAGGAGATTAAGAGTTCTGGACGTGGGCACCGGCGCCGGGTACGCGGCGATCATCATGGCGCAGATGGGGCACGACGTCGTGGCCGTGGACGATTCCGAGGAGATGCTGGAGAGGGCCAGGGTCAACGCCAGGAGGTTCAGGGTGGACATCGCGTTCGTGAAGGCGGACATCCAGCGCCTGGACCTGGACGAGTTCTCCTTCGACGTGATAGTGGCGAAGGACGTGGTGTGGTCCCTGACGGATCCGGTCGCGGCGTACATGGACTGGGTGCACTTCCTGAGGCCGGGAGGGTACATCCTGGTGATAGACGGGAATTATTACTTGGATCTGTACGACGAGGACTACGCGAAGAGGCGCAGGTACCTCGACATGAAGAACGGGGTGGACAACAACCTGCACGCGAAGACGAACATCGACGGGGTCGATCTGAACAGGATCAAGGAGATAGCGAAGGTCCTGCCGATGAGCAGGGAGAGGAGGCCGTCGTGGGACGTGGCGACGATGCTCGGGATGGGGCTGGTGGACATCAGGGTGACGTCGCTGGATTCCGATTCCTATTCGGTGCTGACCAAGGACGGGATGATGAAGCTGCCGTCGAGGTTCACGATCCTGGCGAGGACGCCCTACGAGAGGGAGAAGGACGATTCGGGGTACGTGCGCGAGGAGATGGTGGAGCAGCTGTCGGAGGAGATCTTCTCTTCCGATGTGTCGATAGTTCCGATGTTCAAGGCGCTGGCGGATCCCAAGAGGCTGAGGATGATGATCGCGCTGTCCAAGGGGAGCATGAGCGTGGGGCAGCTGTCGAGGGTGCTGGAGGAGTCTCCTTCGCTGGTGTCCCACGATCTGAAGTTGCTGAAGGACGGGAACCTGGTGAAGGCTTCGAGGGAAGGGAAGGAAATCCACTACAGGCTGACGGACAGGGTCGCTGTGAACGAGATCATCCAGATATGCACCGCGATGATGGCGGTGAGGCGAGGGTTCTCGTCGAACGCCCCCTCATTCGATGGAGGGGCCCCTGTCATGCGACGGCGGTCATCGGGAATCCAATGCCGGCAGGGATGACCTTCTCCGGATCGTCGGAGATGGCGACAGTCGAGTATCCTTCGATGTCCGAGAATGAGACGGTGCACTCGCTTGGTGCTCCGAATCATCCTGTACGTCGGCAGTGGAGAGTCCCGCAGGGGGAGAGCCCCGCGGGTTAAGGCGTTTCTTTGAACCGTCGGGGAGTGAGAGCCCCGGCGTAAGAGGGGACCCCGAAGAATACACTCTTCGAGACGGGGTCCCGGTTTAGCGTCAGGTGTGATGTCCCGTGCTCTGTGAGAACGGGAAAGGACCGCCCGGATGGAGAGTCCGGGCGTAAGGAAGGCCCCGGGAGAATACACGATATACAGCGACGGGGCCGTGTTTGAG
>CAVJLK010000111.1:0-3156 GCA_963650175.1 Ruminococcus sp. CAG:579
CGAACTTCGGCGGCAGGACGTTGGTGTACTTGAAGAACTCCGCCTTGCGGGCCTCCACGTCCTTGAAGGGTTCGGTCGATCCGGACAGGAAGACGTCCAGGGCCTCGCCCTCGAACAGGAAGAACACGTCCCTCGCCTCCGGTACGACCCCGCGCTCCGCCAGGCGCCTCCCGACCTCCAGCATGCACAGCCTCTCCCTGAACAGGATGTGATCGAGGTAGAACCTCTGGTTCTCCCTGAAGGTCAGGTACTTCTGGGCCAGCCTAAGGACCCTGCCGTACAGGGCGCATCTGAACACGCCGGTCGCCCCGCTCCTCCTGATCCTCCTCCTGACGTCCTTCTCCAGCGCGAGGCGCTCCTCGCGCCTCCTCTGCTCGAGGGCCCTGAGGTCCGAATCGGACTGCGACAGCAGGCGGACCACGTCGATCACGTATGGCTTGTTCTCCCTCCACCTGGGGTAGTAGATCTCCCTTGTGTTGGAGCGGTGGCCGTAGGTGTCGATGAAGGTATCGAACTGCCCCTTCAGCGGGGAATCGGAGGACTCCAACCAGGAGACGAACTCCTCAGACGTCATGGAGTCGATCCTCGACTTCAGGTCCGGGTCGTTCCTGACGGTCTTGGCCATCTCGGAGAACCCGATGTTGGTCTCCACGGTCTTGTTGTCTTCCAGTCCGGAGATCAGGCCGGCGTAGCACGCGCCGTCGGTGTCGCCGATCCACTTGATCAGCCAGTTCTTGACCATCAGGTTGGTTGCGATGGAGTGGGAGACCATGCCGTAGCGAATGAGCTGGTAGTGTTTGATGGACGCCTTCTCCACCTTCTTGTAGAGGTCGATGAGCTCCCGGTCCGACAGGGACGTCAGGTCGGTGGCGTCTAACTCCCTGCACACCTCCATGAACCCCGCGGCCCACTTCTTGTATGCGCGGTCGGTGAAGAGCATGAACCCGTCGTGGTCCAGGAACAGCACCCTGATCTGGGACCAGACGGCCTTGCCCATGTGGGCAGGGTACTGGGAGATGCGCTCCTGGTCCTTCAGCGGGAAGTAGTTCAGGAGCTCCTTGGAGCGGACGAACCTTGGGTAGTAGGAGAACACTATCTCCAGCGTGTGGGCGTTGAAATACGCCCTGGACTTGTGGAGCTTGATGAGCTCGCCGGAGGTGAGGTCCTTGTAGCCCATCATCTTGGCGCCCTCGTGGTTGACGTACTCGGTGAGCATCTTGCCCATGACCTCGAAGAACATGGGGGTGGTGGCGTCGGCCCAATACTCGTCGCCGTAGCCCCTGGTCCAGAGGACGCCATCGCGCTCCCCCTCGTTGATGGTGGTGATGTTCCTGGACTGGAGGACGTAGAGGACGCCGTCCTCGACCGCCCATTCCACGTCCTGGGGGGCATTGAAGTGCTCCTCGAGCCTGAGCCCCAGGTCCAGGACGTCTTTGAGGATCCCGTCGTCCGACGAGGGGATGTCCGTCTTCGAGGGGTCGATGTCCGTGAGCCGATTGGAGCCGTCCACCAGGAAGTAGCCCTTGTCCTTGTGCCTGATGTTGCTCTGCTTGACCGTCCCGTCGCGTCCGAGGACGAACCTGTCCGGGGTGATCGTTCCGGAGGCTATGGATTCGCCGAGGCCCCAGGAGGACTCGATGACGACGTCGTCGCTGCCGTCCACCGGGTTGTTGGTGAACATGACCCCGCTGGTGTCTGACGAGACCATCCTCTGGACCACCACGGCCATCCCCGTGGAGAGGTGGTCGATGCCCGCGTCGTGCCTGTACTTGACGGCGCGCTCGTTCCAGTAGGAGGCCCAGCATTGGACGGCCATCCTCGGGACGTCGGCGGGCCCGATGAACAGGAAGGTGTCCTGCTGCCCCGCGAAGCTCGCCTCGGGCAGGTCCTCGGCCACCGCCGAGGAGCGGACCGCGTAATAGGAGTCCCCGAACTGCTCCAGGAGGGCGTCGATCTCGTCGACGAGCGACTGGGGCATGCTTTCGGCGACGATCATGTCGCGGATTTCCAGGGTGCCCTCGGAGAGGGACTTCTCGTCGTCGAAGTCCATCCCCGACAGGACCGCGCCGATCCTCTCCCTGAGCCCGGTGTCCGTGATGAACGAATCGTAAGCGTCGACGGTGATCGCGAACGCCGGCGGGACCCTGAACCCGTCCCTCGTCATCTGCGCGAGGTTTACGGCCTTGCCACCCACCGAATCGATCGTGATGTCCGGGTCAGTCAGACGACTGACGTTCCTCCTGCCTGAATGGGGCATGCCACTAGGTCCGTTCCGGAGATAAAAGGATTTACGGAAACGGGCGGGCGTTCCGGACGAGTCCCGATGCACCGCGTACGACGATCGTACGACTGCAATTGAGCATCCGTCTCCCCCGCTCCCCGAACCGGTCGCGCTGGATGAGTGTGAACTTCAACAGAGCGAAGTCAACACCGCCCCGGTTCCTGCCAGCCACATCTACTCCCGCGAGCCCAGAAGAAAGTACGTCTACGGAATACCGGCCTCGAACAGCTCCGAGGCCCTGCATATCGCTTCTCTTTCGGAGATATCTGTGAAGAAATCCCCTTCCCCGCCACAGGATGGGTTCTCCGTCCCTGCATAACGGACTGAAACGAAAAGCAGGAATGGCTCCGAGGGGGAGATCCCCTCGGGGTCGTGTTTGTTCGATCGGAGGGGGAGGCCGTCACGGAATCGGACGAGCCTCCCCACCGACCGTCCTCACCTCTTCCTGGAGATGCAGAGGACGGCCAGCTCGGCGATGATCGCGACGACGACGGCCGTAAGCAGGACCGTCTTGCCATTCTTCCCGAGCCAGGGTTCGGAGTCCTTCTCGACGACGACCTCGATGGAATCGCCCTCATCGCCGGGGATTATCGGGATGGGACGGAACGAGTCCGAGGAGTCGGGTATCTTCTCCCACAGCGACTTGGCGTCATGGGTCTCCTGCGATTCCAATGCGGCCGTGGGATCCACGATCTTCCCGCCGATGTCCCATCCGATATGCCTGTAACCGGCGGTGTTCGGCAGTTGCGGATAGTTGCCGTTCCCTTGGATGAGCATGCTCGTCTCCAGATCGGATACTCCTTTGGCGGACTTTCCCACGATCCCCGTGAGATTGCTATGGTCGAAGATCACCATCGGCACCTGCTCCCATTGGG
>CAVJLK010000112.1:0-3110 GCA_963650175.1 Ruminococcus sp. CAG:579
ATGGTGCCGTGAGCCGGGCTCGAACCAGCGACTTCAAGATCTTCAGTCTTGCACTCTCCCAACTGAGTTACCACGGCGTAATTCGCCCCTATAGATGGCCTGTTTATAAGGTTTGTGCGGGACCGGACCGTCGCCGGCCCCGCCGGGTTCACTCGTCCCCCTCCATGGGGATGTTGTCTGGCACCTCGGGGTCCGAAGGGACGTCCGACGCCTCGTACTCGATCTCCTGCTCCTGCTCCTCGGTCATGATCGGCTCCACGGCGACGACCTTGTCCCCGTCGCGCATGTCCATGATCCTGACGCCCTTGGCGTTGCGCCCGGTCTCCCTGATCTCGTCCGTGTCGATGCGGATGATCTTTCCGGATACGGAGGTGAGCATCAGCTGGTCGCCGTTGTTGACCTTCCTGACGCCGACCACGCGGCCGTTCCTCTCGTCGGTCTTGATGGTGATGACGCCCTTCCCTCCGCGGCGGGTCTTCCTGTAATCGTCCACGTCGGAGATCTTCCCGTACCCGTTCTCGGATACCGTCAGGAGCCTGTCGCCCGGCTTCACCACGGCCATGGAGACCACGCGGTCCCCCTCGTTCAGGGTCATCCCCTTCACGCCCATGGTGTCCCTGCCGGTGGCGCGGGCGTCGGATTCGTCGAACCTCACTGCTTGCCCTTCGGCGGAGGCGATGATGATCTGGTCCGAACCGTCGGTTATGGCGGTCTCGATCAGCTCGTCGCCCTCGTCCAGCTTGATGGCCTTGATCCCGCGGACGCGGACGTTGCCGTACGCGGCCAGGGAGGTCTTCTTGAACAGCCCCTCGCGGGTGCAGAACACCAGGTACCTGTCCTCCGGGAATCCGGACGCGCAGATGGTGTTGACCACCTTCTCGCCCTCCTCCAGATCGGCCAGGAGGTTCACGATCGGCTTGCCCTTGGACTGCCTGCTGCCCTCCGGAATCCTGTACGCCTTCAGCCAGTGCAGGCGGCCGCGGTTGGTGATGAACATCACGTAGTCGTGGGACGACGTGACGAACATCGACGCCACGTGGTCCTCCTCCTTGGTCTGCATGCCGATAAGTCCCACGCCTCCGCGGGACTGCTGCCTGTAGGTGCTCAGGGGGATCCTCTTGATGTAGTTGTCAGCGGAGATGGTGATGACCACCTGCTCCCTCGGGATCAGGTCCTCGTCGTCGGAGTCGATGGGGTTCGGGTCGATGACCGTCCTGCGGTCGTCGCCGTAGGTCTCCTTCATCTCCGCGAGCTCGGTCTTGATGATGCCCAGGACCCTCTCCTCGCGGGCGAGGATGTCCTTCAGGTCGTTCATCGTGACGATGAGCGCGTCGTACTCGTCCTTGAGGGCGGTGATCTCCAGCCCGGTGAGCTTCTGGAGCCTCATGTCCAGGATCGCCTTCGCCTGATCGGAGTCGATCTCCAGCAGGGACTGCAGGCCCTGGTTGGCCGTCTCGGCGTCCTCGGACGCGCGGATGAGGGCGATGGTCTCGTCCAGCATGTTCAGGGCCTTCATCAGCCCCTCGAGTATGTGGTAGCGCTTCTCGGCCTGCGCCAGATCGAACCGGGTCCTCCTGACGACGACCTGCTTCCTGTGGTCGATGTAATGGCCGATCAGGGCCTTCAGGCTGAGGATGGTGGGCTTGTTGTCCACCAATGCGATGTTGATGATCCCGTAGGTGACCTCCATGTTGGTCTTCCTGAACAGGTTCTCCAGGACCACCGCGGGGATGGCGTCCTTGTGCAGCTCGATGACTATGCGCATCCCGTGCCTGTCGGACTCGTCGCGCAGGTCCGTTATCCCCTCGATGTCCTTGTTCTTGACGCGGTCCGCGATCTGCTCGATGAGCATGGACTTGTTGACCTGGTAGGGGATCTCGTCGACGATGATCCTCTCCTTCCCGTTGCCCATCTCCTCGAGGTGGGTGTTGGACCTGACCCTGAGCCTGCCGCGTCCCGTCTCGTAGGCGGAGCGTATCCCGGCGAGGCCGTAGATCGTCCCTCCGGTGGGGAAGTCGGGGCCCTTGACGAACTGCATCAGGTCCTCCATGGTCGCGTCGGGGTGGTCGATCTGGTGCACGATGGCGTCGCACACCTCGCGGAGGTTGTGCGGGGGCATCTTCGTCGCCATTCCGACGGCGATCCCGTCCGAACCGTTCACCAGCAGGTTGGGGAACTTGGAGGGCAGGACGGACGGCTCCTTGAGCGACCCGTCGTAGTTGTCGACCATGTCGACGGTGTCCTTGTCCAGATCGGCCATCAGGTCGCTGGCCATCTTGGTCAGCCTGGCCTCGGTGTAACGCATGGCTGCCGCGGAGTCCCCGTCGACCGAACCGAAGTTACCCTGACCGTCCACCAGCGGATACCTGAGCGAGAAGGGCTGGGCCATCCTCACCATCGCCTCGTAGGCGGCGGAGTCGCCGTGCGGGTGGTACTTACCCAGGACCTCTCCCACCACGGTCGCGGACTTCTTGTGGGGGCGGTTGTACTGCAGACCCAGGCTGTCCATGGCGTACATGATCTTCCTGTGGACCGGCTTGAGACCGTCGCGGACGTCGGGCAGGGCGCGCCCGACGATGACGCTCATGGAGTAGTCGATGTAGGAGCGCTGCATCTCCTTCTCGATGGGCTGGACTATGAGTTTCCTCTCTCCGTCCATGGTATCACACATCCAGGTTGATCACTTCGTGGGCGTGCTCGATGATGAACTCGCGCCTCGGCTCCACGTCGTCGCCCATCAGGACGGAGAACAGCTGGTCCGCCAGGATCCCGTCCTCGATGGTCACCTTCTTCATTATCCTGGTCTCGGGGTTCATGGTGGTCTCCCACAGCTGCTGCGGGTTCATCTCGCCCAGACCCTTGTACCTGGAGACGTTCGCGCCCTGTCCCAGCTCGGCCATGGCGGCCGTCATCTCTTCGTCGTTGTAGGCGTAGATCTGCTTCTTGCCCTTGTAGACCCTGTACAGGGGAGGCATGGCTATGTACACGTGCCCGGCCTCGATCAGGGGCTTCATCTGCCTGTAGAACAGGGTCAGGAGCAGCGTCCCGATGTGCGCTCCGTCCACATCCGCATCGGTCATGATGACCACGTTGTGGTAGCGGATCTTGGT
>CAVJLK010000113.1:0-3097 GCA_963650175.1 Ruminococcus sp. CAG:579
TGAAGGGGTCCGGGGGTACACCCTCAAGCTGAATCGAGTTTGTTCGTTTCCTATAGGACCACGTGGACATCGCAAACATTCTTCATCACATCATTCGACCGTAAAAACTCCAACTAACAACATGGGGATCATAATGCGGATACTTAATTTGCAATCGATTTAAGATTAATGTACATTACTCTTATTATGATTGAGAATTATAAGGCGGTAGACCGGAAAGGGCAGTCCTTTCCGGGTCTCCCTTTCCGGTACTAACGATAGGAGGTGAATAGCCTGATTGTATCGCTAACTCGTACCGGAGATACACCCGTTCGAGCCGATGGCCCTCGGGTCGACAATCATCATCGTCTGGCTCTGGTGACCCGAAGCTCAAACGATGTCCTCCCGGATCCAGTACCCGTGACGACGGGCACCTTTATCGTCTCCGCCTTGAATGATCATATGAGTCATCGCATATTAGAACCTAATGATTCTAAAATACAATGTTTTCTTGGTGTGTCAATACGGATGACCGATACGAAACCGAGATATCGCAAAACGGCCCGGACCGGACACCGTCACGACATGATGTCCTTGAGATGCCCCTGCTGGATCGAGTCCCTGATCTCCATCGCGAGCCTGGCACCGGTGCTCAGACCCGGGTATATGAGATCGGCGTACGGCGAACCGGAGATGAACGGATTCGTCCCGGCGACGATCCTGGTCGAGATCTCGAACACCTTGAACTCCAGCTTGTCGGAGACGACGGTCTCGAGGCAGAACGGCCCCCACATGCCGCCGAACAGCTCGTACGACTTGTTGACGACGGCCTCGGCCATCTCGAATGCCCTCGGGAGCAGCGACTCCCTGATGACCGCCGCGGTGTTCCCCGTGACGACGAACGAAGGATACAGGCCGTGCCTCTTCGACTCCTCGATGGACCCGAGCTTGTACATCTCGTCGATGTTGGACTCGTCGCGCCTGTCGATTGACATCAGCTCCAAGGAACCTCCCTGCTCGCACCTGTAGCCGTCGGTCTTGTACGGGTCGTAGAAGAAGTGCAGGTAGTACCTCGTGCCGAGGCAGTACTCCTGGATCGTGTAGGGCTGGCTCTGGTCGATGGACATCTTGAAATCGGGATAGTCCATGGCGATGAAGTACCCCCTTCCGCCCTTGGCGCCGTGGTACTTGACCATCACGGGCTCGTTGATCTCCCTGGCATCCGTTATGAGCTTGGGCATCGGCACGCCGGCGGACGTGATCCACTGCCTCTGCTTGTCCCTGTCCGACTCCCACCCGAGGACCGCCCTGTTCCCGTAGGACGGCACGGGCAGCTCCGCGAACCTGCGGGGCCCCATGTACTCCACGAACGACCCGTGGGGTATGATGATGGTGTTCCTGTCCAAGAGCTCCCCGGTGCGCTCCTCGAAGTCGTCGAAATCCTTGTAGCGGAGGATCTCGTCGGGCTTGGCGAGAGGGAACGCGTCGTAGTACTTCGTGCTGTGCGTGATGGTGAGACCCAGCGTCTTGAATCCCATCTTCCTAGCACCGTGGAAGATCTGAAGAGAGGAATGCGAGCACAGGGTGGCGATCGTTATGTCGCCGGTGTCGTACTCGTCCAGAATCTCGTCGATCTTGCTCTTGGGAACCATATTGGGCAATAGCGTTCCCGATAATAAATCCAGCAGGTGCGGGGGACGGTCCGGCGGATGGGACCGGACATATGTCCCGACTTGAGTCGCAACTTAAGTCTCGACATAAGTCGGACCCGAATCACGACCGCTTCGGGATGCAGATCCTCTGCTTGGGACTGCGCGGCTTGTCCGGATACAAGAACGCCACCGTTCCGTCGGCCATCATCACGTCGATGCAGGCCTTGACGCTCTTGTTGATCGAGCGGTACCCCAAGGCCTCGCATATCGCCGCCACCGACATGCACCCGCGGGATTCCAGCAGGGACAGTATCCTCTCCTCCATCGTCCCGCCGACTGGTTCCGAATCCCCCAGGAAATCGGGATGGATGGACAGGACGGCCTTGAAGTACGAACGCTCCTCGTCGGTGACGATCCGCAACGGAGGCGAACCGTTGTCCTCCAGAGCCTTGACGACCTTCGGGAGGCCGGTGAACCTGGACTCCGCCAGATCGAGCTCCTTGAGGCAGTCCCCCACCCTCGGGTTGCGATATATCCCGACGCTGATGCGGTTCGCCTTCAGATCCTCGTCGGACACCTTGCGGCTCGGTCCCGGGTAGTTGAGGAACTCGATCGCCTCGGGCGTGATCGTCACCCTCACCGGCTCCCAGATCTCGTAGCTCTTGTGGTACACCGCGTTCACCAGGAGCTCCCTCACGGCGACGACCGGGTAGTTCTTCACCCGTCTGGCCTGCGGGACGTCGTCCGACTTGTAGACCCGTTCCCGGATGTACCTGTTCTCCAGAACGCTCAGCGCGTCGATGATCTGCCTGTCCAGCGGACCGGTGAAGCGCATCTCCGTCATGCCGTCCCCCGTGGGGACCGGCTTGTCGACGAGATTAATGAATGCGCGCTCGAAGAACATATGCGGCCGGTCGTTGAAGAACATCAGACCCGCGTTGAGCGGTCTCGGATCCTCCGGAGGACCTCCGACGATCCTCATGCTGGAACACAGCTCGGCCACGGTCTCCGGAGGCTGCTTGTACAGGGAACTGCGGACGCGGTGCAGGAAATCCATGACCAGCGGATAGCGTATGTCGCCCATCGATGCGGAACGATTGGCCTGCAGGTCGAATGGGTGCCTTCTCGATTCTTCATACAGAAGGCGCTCGTCCTCCGCCTCGGCGCGGATGACGCCCGAAGCCTTGCGTACGTGGATGGCCCGCTCCCCCTCCGTGCCGTCGTCGGAATGTCCGGACGGACATGAATAGGGGCGCGAAGAGCCGGTGGGACACCACAGAGCCAGCACGGCCCTCCTGTCCACGTCGCGTACCTCCGTGACCGGACTGTAGCGGGATTCGATGAGATCGGCCATCCCCTCAACCTACGTTACGTGTGAAAGTATGACTACATCGGAACCCCATCTCGATCACGTAGTCCTCCAGCGAGAAGTTCGACGGGATCGCCAGTCCGCAGGCCCCGTACGC
>CAVJLK010000114.1:0-2857 GCA_963650175.1 Ruminococcus sp. CAG:579
CCTGGAACGCCGTCCTCTTGTTCCCCTCAATAAAAGGGTGGAAGTTAGCGATGTAATCGATCGCCAATGCTGCCTTGGAATAGCAGTCCGGGCAGTATTCTAGCCTGTCGCACAATCCGTCGAGCGCCATGGGGCGTATCACCGCGTCCTCCAGGCCGATCTCCCGACTCTCGCCAGAATCCACAATCGCGTCGTGATGGATCCGGAGGATGGCCTTCCTGCAACGGGTGTACTGATCCCCATAATTGTATGAAACAACCGAGCCTCTCTTCCCGAACCTACTCTTCAACCTCTCGAACATTCCGAACCATCTTCTGTAACAACATTCGAGTATATCATTCCTTATGGATGAGGTAACTGTCTCACATTATGTTGATGCCAAACCGCGATTTACCAGGCTGAATCAAAAGTTCCGACGTTCTTACAAACCCAGAACGTACCTTATCGCCTCGTTCGCGAGGGTCATCCCGGTCACCGCGGGGACCGTCGGCATGGAACCGAGCACCGATTTCCCGTGCTCGTCCCTCCCGCCGTCCACCCTGATCGGCGGCTCCTCGTTGTAGACGCAGGTGATCATCGACGCATCGTACCTTCTGAGCCCTTTCCTGACGGCGGCCGCTACGGGGCACACCCTGGATTCCATCACCGGCGCCACGCGTATCGTCTTCGTATCCGTGTGCAGCGCCGCGCCCATGGAGGAGAACGTCCTGATGCCCTTCTCGGAAGCGGCCCTCAGGAGCGAGATCTTGCAGCGGACGGTGTCGATGGCATCGACCAGCACATCGAAGTCCCCCTCCAGGATCGTCGGTATCGTCTCATCGTCCACATGGAGCTGGAGGCACTCGATGTCTATGTCCGGATTTATGGACCTGGCCCTCTCGCAGGCCACCACCGCCTTCGGCCTTCCGATGGTCTCCCTGGTGGCGAGTATCTGGCGGTTGAGGTTGCTCTCCTGGAACACGTCCCCGTCCACCGTGCGGATCCTCCCGAATCCGGCCCTGACGAGCCCTTCCAGAGCGTATCCCCCCACGGCACCGTTGCCGACCACTATGGCTGAAGCGTTCGCGATCCTCTCGATGCCGCCGTCCCCTATCAGGAGACCGGTCCTCTCGGACATGCTCATCCGATGATCCTCCTCGCGTTGTCGTACGATTGGCCGAGCAGGGCATCCGCGGGGATGCCGCAGGCCTCCGACAGCCTCTCCGCGAACCCTCTCATCCCAGAAAACACCTCTGGCGAGAACGGATGGTCGGATTCGAGCAGGAGCCTGTCCGCCGGGATCGAATCCATCAGCCTCCTTATGCGGACGTCCGAGCGCTTCAGTACGCGGGGGTTCACCGACAGGTAGCATCCGAGCTCGGCGAACGGCTTCGAGTAGCTCTCGGAGGAGAACGCGTGCATGACGACCGGGACATCCGGCCTCATTCCTCTCAGGATGTCCAGGATATCCTTCTCGCACCCCACGTCGTGGACCTGGACGGGCCTGCCGTACTCCTCCGCCAGAGCCAGCTGGGCTACGAATGCCTCCTTCTGGCCCGGGACGTCCCTGAAGGAATCCATCCCGACCTCCCCCACGCCCGCCTTCCCGTCCCTCTCGAGGAACGATCTCAATCTCTTCGCGTTCCGGTCCCACTCGGAGGCCCTCCACGGATGCACCCCGTAGAACCTTGTCATCCGCGTATCGGGGATGCGCGCCAGCGCGTCCCAGTCCCCCGGGACCGAGGAGCACGCGAACACGATCCGCGCATCGTCGTAATCGGAATAATGCGAGGTCATGTCGGTCGGATGGCAGTGCGCGTCCGCGAAGCGGGTCATGCTCCCCCGATAACCATACTCGTAGATACCTTCTCTTTAAGCCCGACGAAATATCATTAGGCTCTCCTAAACCTTATATAGTGAATTTAGGATGTCCTAATCACCATGAGGTCGGAGAACCACGCCAACGCAACCCGCGGAAGGGGACTTTCCGACAACACAGAGATCCATGAGCCTGTCCGCCCCAAGACGATAGAGACATGCCCCGGGCGGACGGAAACCTCCGTACCCGACCTGCAGGAACGCGTAGTCCGCCACTGTTCGCCGACTCTGGCGGGCCTGAAGTGCGGAAGCATGTTCAGGGTAGAATCCGACCTCGATGGTATCCGCCCCCAGCTCCACGACCTGAGCCTGATGCTCATGCCCCGCGGGGTGAGGATCGCGGTCATCGATTCCGACGACTCGGCGAGCCTGATCTACGTCTACCGTCCGAAGCAGCTCTCCGAACGCCTCTTCGAGCAGGAGACGAGGGAGTTCCTGTCGGGATACGGATACGACGGTTCCGACACGGTCGGGATGGTCGCCCAGCTGACGGCCAGGTTCTCCCGGTGCCCCTCATGCCCTCCCGAGGTGGGCGTGTTCCTCGACTATCCCATGGAGGACGTCAAGGGCTACATCGAGAACAAGGGCGCGTGCTGCAGGTGCATCGGATGCTGGAAGGTGTACGGCGACGTGGAGAGCGCGGAGAAGCGCTTCCGCTCCTACAGGAGGTGCCGCGACGTCTACAGCCGCATGTACGCCGAGGGGCGCTGCATCTCGAAGCTGGCGATCCGGGCTTGATCGGAACCACGAATCCAGGGACCTCTGCTTCTTCCTGTCGGATTCCGCCTTCCTGGACGCCTCGATCTTGTCGAGGACCGTCTTCACGCGCTCCTGCGCGAAGCCGTAGCCGGTCATCATGTCGATGACCCCGTCGCGGTCCATCGTCCCCTGCTTCACCGTGTAATCGTCCGATCTCGGACCGTTCAGGAATATCTCGCGGACATCCTCGTATCCGGGGATGTCGTAGCCGTTGGCTTCGATGACTTTCTCCAGGGTCCCG
>CAVJLK010000115.1:0-2712 GCA_963650175.1 Ruminococcus sp. CAG:579
TATCTGTACCAACCTCACGCTCGGAGTACGTGTATGTACGAAGGTATGTTTCCGTACTCTTAACGGCGTCATCTTCGGAAGGGAAACGTGAACTCTGCGGACCGACATCCCCCGGAAGGAACCCGTACAGAACGGGACGGCGCCGGCCGCCCCCGAGACGCTCTCTGCGAACGCTTATGAATGCGTGATGGATTATGGGTTGCATGAAGCCGATAGACGGCAGAGGCCTGTCGTTCGCGGAGCTCCGCGAGGAGAACTACTACTACGTAGACAAGACCCTCCTGATAGCGGACATCCTGAGAGGCGACCCCAGGGGCGTCTATCTGTTCACACGTCCCCGCAGGTTCGGAAAGACCCTGAACCTCTCCATGCTGGACGCCTTCTTCAACATTCAATACAAGGGCAACGCGTGGTTCGATGGATTGGCCATATCCGATCGTCTGGAGTTCGAGAGGTACAAGAACGCCTTCCCGGTGATCCGCCTGAATCTGAGCGACACGAAGGCCGACACGTACGAATCCCACCTCAACAGGATGCGGGAAGTCGTGAGGGATGCATACGATCGCCACAGATACCTTTTGGAGGATGAGGACCTTGATGCCGTGGTTAGGAGCAATTTCGAATCCCTCGACAGATTGGACATCTCCGAGGATCTGCTCTCGTCCTCCATAAAGAACCTCTCCAAGGCCATAACAGAAGCGACCGGCATCAAGCCGATCATCCTCATCGACGAATACGACGCGGCGGCGACGTACTCGTACGGGAAGGAACCCCACGGGAAGGTCCTCAAGCTCCTGAGGGGTCTTCTCGAAGCCTCCCTGAAGACCAACCAGGATTTCCAGATGGCCTACATGACCGGCGTGATGCAGATCGCCAAGGAGAGCATATTCTCCGGGTTGAACAACGTGTCCGTGTACGACATATTCTCCAAACTGGGCGACGAGAGATTCGGATTCACGGAATCGGAGGTCGAGGAGATCCTGAGCTATTACGGCCATCCGGAGAAACTGGACGAGGTCAGGGAATGGTACGACGGATACCGCTTCGGGAACGTCGACGTGTACAACCCGTACAGCATCATGAACTACATCCGCAACGGATGCGAACCCGACACGTATTGGGTCAACTCCGGAGGGGACGGGATCGTGAGGAGCCTCCTGAACCGCATCAACAACGCCAATCTGTCCACGATAACCGGTCTGGTCACAGGGGGTAAGGCGCGGGTCGAGCTCGTCGAGTCCCTCGTCTACAAGGATGTCTACTCTTCGGACAAATCGCTCTTCAGCCTCATGGCCATGTCCGGGTATCTGAAAGCCGTCCCGGTCGGGAGGAGGGTGTACGACATCTCGATACCGAACCTGGAGGTCATGGAGATGGTCAGGGATATGGCCGAGGACCTCAGACCGGTCACCGACGAGGGATTCGTCGAGTTCAATCAGGCCGTCCTGGAAGGGGATGCGGAGAGGATAGCGAGCCTTCTGGAGGACTTCCTCATGACCACCAGCTACCTGAACCTCACGGACAAGACCCCTGAGAACCCCTACGAGATGATGGTGGTGACGCTCCTGATAGGTCTCTGCGAGAGATATACCGTCAGGGCCGAGCGCGAGATGGGACACGGGAGATCGGACGTCATCCTCACACCGAAAGTCCAGGACGACGTTCCAATTGTAATCGAACTGAAGATCGCCAAGAAGGACGAGGATCTGGATGCCGGGGTGGACGAGGCCCTCGGACAGATTCACAAGATGAAGTACTACAAGGAATTCTCCGGCGAGGTCCTCCTGTTCGGGATATGCTTCAAAGGAAAAGAAGCCAAGGCCGGGTCCCAGATCGTCACAGTCTGAAGAGAATCGACGAGTATCCTGATGGCTTCCCGAGCGTTGCGAACGCTTATGAATGCGTGATGGATTATGGGTTGCATGAAGCATGTGAGCCTCGGAGGGTCGTCGTTCGCGGAGCTCCGCGAAGAAGACGCGTACTATGTCGACAAGACGCTCCTCATCAGGGATCTCCTCGTCGGAGATCCCAAGGGGGTCTACCTGTTCACGCGCCCCCGCAGGTTCGGAAAGACCACCAACCTGTCCATGCTGGACGCGTTCTTCAACATCAAGTACAAGGGCAACACGTGGTTCGATGGATTGGCTATATCTGACCATCCGGAGTTCGAGAGGTACAAGAACGCCTTCCCGGTGATCCACCTCAACCTGAACGACACGAAGGCGCCCGATTACGGATCCTTCGTAGGGATGATGCGCGACGCTGTAGCGGATGCGTACATCCCCCACGAATACGTCCTCGACGGTCCGGATGCCGATCCCGATTTCGCGGACCTGTTCAGATCCGTGAAGAGACGGGCGGCATCGGAGGACACTTTGGTCACATCGATCAAGAATCTCTCCGCCGCCATCTTCGGATCCACGGGCAAGAAGCCCATCATCCTCATCGACGAGTACGACTGCGCCGTGTCCGACTATTTCGGGAGCGAGTCACACAGGAAGACGCTGGACTTTCTGGGAAGGTTCCTTCGTTCCACCTTGAAGACCAACCCGAACAGGGGGATGGCCTACCTGACCGGGGTCATGCAGATCGCGAAGGAGAGCATCTTCTCGGATCTGAACAACGTCACGGTGGACAACATCTTCTCCGAGAGCTCAGACGAGAGGTTCGGATTCACGGAATCGGAGGTCGAGGAGATCCTGAGCTATTACG
>CAVJLK010000116.1:0-2647 GCA_963650175.1 Ruminococcus sp. CAG:579
AATGTCCTGCTCATCGCTATAGCGGTGGCGATAATCGCCGAACTGGCGGTATTGAACGTCTCCAGGAAGAGGTGAGATTTCTGTTGGACGTATGCGTCCGGGGCCGATCCCGAGAGGTCGGCCCCATATACGGACGCGGTCTCGCACAGTCCACCATCCCGGATGTCATATCCGGGCGGCCACCCCGAGCGATCTCGTGGGTCGCGGTTCCGATGTGGCAGTAGGATGGACCGGAGGGACGGTTATTCGGTCCGTACTGCATCGTCCGAAGAGATGATATATCGTCGACGTTTGGTTCGGAGCATTAAGGACGCCCTCGACCGGAGCGGTCGGGGGTTGCAGGAACCATGTCGCGGCGCCAGGGAGGAATGATCATAACGATATCGGTTGTAGAAACTGAAAGGAGGGGGGGGGGATGGGCCTGTCCTCCGGTCGTCCGATATCGAACCGTCGTGCGCTCCTCGCGGGTCGCGGACCCCACATCGCGGTGCTGATCGCCGTCGCCGTGATGTTCCTGGCCACCGTTGCGCCGATGACGTCCGGGGATCCGGCCACGTCCGCGAACGGTTGGTCGGATGTTTGGACGTGCACCATATCGGTGGGCGATGGCGGCAAGATCGTGACGAAGTATGCCGAGAACGGGGCCGAACTTGGAGACACGGATCCGGTGAAGGGGAACAACGGATCAGCATCGACCGGATCCTGGGGATTCGACGAGGTCACGGGATACGGGCCGTTCGGTTCGTATTATGCGGCATTCGATGTCTCCACGGGGAAGATCTGCAAGCATCTGAAGCCGTCCGATCTGTCGAAGGCGCTGGACGGGACGGACGTCGATGCGACCGGGTACAACATCATGTGGGTCCTCCCGACCGTGTGGATGTCCCTCGGGGACGACGGGACCCTGACGCTGTCGAGCGAGGCGTCCGACGGCGCCACTGCCCCGGCGCACACCATCGACGGCAAGGTCTACAACTATCTGGCCATAGGGGTGTACGAAGGATACGTCAAAGACTCCAAGGTCTATTCCTTCCCCGGTCAATGGCCGACCGTCAGCGTGTCCATGGGGAATTTCCAGACCTATGCCGGCAACACGGGCGCCGGCGAGGGAGGGCACTCCATGCTATGGAACTTCTATCAGTGGCAGCTCTACCGTTTCTGCTCCCTCGCGGTCATGGAGAACTTCGATTCCCAGGAGCAGATCGGGTACGGCAATTCGAGCGGAACGAGACAGCAGACCGGTTCGACGATCGGGGAGGGGCCGTACTACGGGACCACGGGACAGAGTTCGAGAGGCGAGAGGCTGTTCATCGAGAACGCCTGGGGGAACGTGTGGGACTTCGTCGGCGATACGTACTGGTCCGGCGGACTCTACGCGGGCCAGAATTCGAAGCAGGTCTCCGATCAGAGACTCGTTCAACCTGGGAACAAGACGAATCTCGTATCAGGGATGGAAGGGTCGGGGATATCCCCGGACACCTCTCATTTGGATTCCTGGGGGCTTCCCACGGCCGTCGGGGCTGGCGGCATCGACTTCATCCGCAGCGACGAATCCGGCTATTCGCTCATAGTCGGCGGCCCCTGGGATTACGGGGCCAATTCGGGTCTCACGTGCATCGACCGCGGTTTTCTGGGAGGATTCAGCAACGACGGTTCCCGTCTGGCCATGGTGTTCGACGCCGATCCCGTGGCGATACACCACGCGACGTTCGATACCGCGGGCGGGGAGGGCGCCTTCCCGACGCTGGACCTCCATCAGGGGGATCGGTTCGCGATGCCTTCGGCCCCCATCAAGGCCGGTTTTGTATTCGAGGGGTGGTCCGACGGGAACGAGACGTACGCTTCGGGCACCGAGGTCACGATGGGGGCGAAGAGCATGGCGCTCCGCGCGCTGTGGGCCGAGGCCCCTACGCACAGGGTCTCATACGCATCGGGGGAGGGGTCGGGGGACGCGCCTCCCGACCAGTACGTTCCCGAGGGTGTGGAGTTCACGGTGTCGAGCGTCATTCCAGTCAGGGCAGGCTACGGTTTCGTGGGATGGTCCGACGGCCATGCGATGCACGGTCCTGGCGAGGTGATGACCATGGGCGGATCGGACATCGCGCTGATCGCGGTATGGTCTGTCAACATCTTTCCGATCTTCCCCGATCAGGAGGAGACCATCGAGGTCATCGTTCCGGAGGATTCGGAGCCATGGATCGATAGGAACGGGAAGACCGTCGTGCTCATCGCCATCATCGTGGCGATAATCGCCGAACTGGCGGTGCTGAGCATATCGAGGAAGAGGTGAGGGCATCCCGATGGAGAGCTGTCAGCAGAGATCTTTCGTCGGATGGATGTCTCCATCGGCCCCGACGCGGATGGGTCGAGCCCCGTCTGATCGCTCCGCAAGATACTGGCTGGGTGCAGTCCATGGGCATCCCGAGCGCATGGCGGAACCGGAAGTTTCGTCCGACGGGTCGTAGGACTTCGTGGCCAAGTGCGAAGAGCTGAAATAGCGCATACACTTGGTCTGAACCACTGGGGATGCGCCTGGAAGGGAAGCATCTGAAGGACTGGGTCCGGTGGATTCCGGGAGGTACAAGTTCATGGGAGCGAGCGGGAAGAAGTTCGCCGAGGGGGGGGGGCTTCGGCCTCGCTCGCCCGG
>CAVJLK010000117.1:0-2615 GCA_963650175.1 Ruminococcus sp. CAG:579
ACCCTTGACCACCTGATTAAAAGTCAGATGCTCTACCTAGCTGAGCTACAGGCCCATGGATAGCTTAAAGCTTGTAAGTAGCGGGGAACGGGTGATTGTATATAATAGAATCGGCGGGCCCGAAGGCCCGTCGAAGAATGTGAAGCGTTTTTCCGTCCGCGACCCGCCGAATCGCTCGATTCCATCGACTTTCCGATCGCGCGCCGAGGGGCCCCCTCTTGCGCGCGAACACCAGGTACCCGGTGTGTCCGAGGGTGTCGAAGGACGGCCTCACCCCTCCGGGATGGACCTCGAGGTACCTCTGTATGTTCTCGAGGGCGCGGACGTCGGCGTATCCCATCTCCCTCAGGGCGATGACGGAGCTCTCGACCTGGTTCATGTTGGGGACGTAGATGCAGATCCTCCCGCCGGACCTCAGACGGGGGTCCAGATTCGACAGTGCCAGCCACGGATCGGGCATGTCCATTGTGAGGGCGTCGGCCAGCCAGTCGATGCCCGGGTCGGCCTCCCTCGCATCGCCGATGGTGTACGACCAGCATTCTCCCAGTCCGGTGCGCGAGACATTGCGCTCGACCCTCTTGGCGTTCTCCTCCTTGAGTTCGAGCGTGTGGACGCGGCCGGTGGGCGCCACGGCGGTGAGCAGGGCGGTGGTCAGACCCCCCGAGCCCGCCCCGATCTCCAGGATGCGGTCTCCGGCCTTGACGTCGCAGTTCATCAGGATCGTGGCGGCGTCCTTGGGCGTGATGATCTGCGCCCCGCGGTCCAGGGAACCGATCAGGTCGATCGCGCCGGGACGGAACACGGTGTACGCCTTCCCGACTATCGTTACGGAGTCCCCGTCGTCCAACCCCTTGAGCTTGGAGCCGTCGACGGCCCCCAGACCCTGGACCTTCGTCATCCCGAAGGACACCTTGAGCCAATGCCTCTTGCCGGACGCGTCCTCGAGGAAGACCGTCTCGTTCTCCTGGAATTCCATGCGCATCCGAACGCGGAAGCCATGATAACCGTTCCGACGTAATCGGAGAGCAGCATTCCGCACCCTTGGACGTTCGGGCCGGTATTTTTCACGCAATCGGGATACTGTATGGGAATCATATCGCGGACGGCATGCCGTCGGAACCTCGATCAAAAACGCATAGTGCCAGCATACGGAAATCGACGGGGGATTCAGCCCATACGACCAGGGATTCCGAGAGACGACATTCTGCGACATGCCGGAATAAATCGGCCGGGAGACGGCCAAGGGTGCGGGGGATTCGGTAACACCCCGGTTACCGAACCGCTCTATATCATCCGACCCATCCAGGTGCATGACCAAGGGCAGGCTCGGCATCGTCGCATGCCCGATGCTGGAGGACGAGCTCATCGGCAGTCTGGCCGACGATCCGGAGAAGAAACGCGTCATCGTCCTGGACACGCCGTACAACGGCAGTCTGAAGAGGAAGCTCCAATGGAAGAGTGTCCAATTCGAGGAAGCCGACGAGACGGACTTCATGAACGAGTGGATCGACATCGACCCGTCGGAGTTCACCGTCATCGTGAAAATGAACAATCTGGGACTCCACGCGGAACCGGTGAAGCTGAAGAACTTCGTCACGGACGAGCTGATCATGCTCCAGGGGAGGGTCGACGCCGTCGGGCTCTACTACGGGATGTGCGGCAACTACGGCTGGGACGTCACGAAATGGTCCGAGGAGAACCTTCCGTTCAGGGTGGAGGTGTTCCGCGATTGCAACGGGAGGGTCTGCGACGACTGCATCGGTACCGCCGTCGGAGGACTGGCCGGATATCAGAGGCTCCTGAAGGAGTTCACCGGGATGCTCCTGCTCACGCCCGCCATGGCCACGAACTGGTACGACTTCCTGAAGGCAGGAGAGTTGGGGAAGAGCCTGGGGCTCATCCCGAGCAGCGGGGACCCGAAGAAGGACATGAAGGACCTGCTGATCATGTGCGGGTACAACTCCGCGGTCCAGATCGATACGGGATTGGAGGACAGGAAGGAGTTCGACGAGAGCGCCAAGGACCTGGTCGATTACCTGGGATTCAAACTGTATCAGGCGCCCGCGGACATGGTCGACCTCGGACCGATGCACCGCCTGTACGCCAAGCTGAAGGAGGATCTGGATAAAGCGTCGCGCGAGCGATGCGTCCGGGTCGCTCTACAAAACGAAGACCACCGTGTCATACTGACTGCAGCAGGCGCGCTTTAAATACGGATACGAAACGTCCGTTCGCATGGATGAGAAACACGTGTCCATGAGGGGCTCCGACACTTGTCGGAGAGCGGTCGGAGAAGGAGTTAAAATCGATGGCGTCGATATCACGCCGAAGAACATGAAGGTGCTCATCGGCGGATACGACTTCGGAACGATCTCCAAGGGAGGGTACTATTACGCGGACAAGACCCTCCTCATCAGAGATCTGATAGAGCACGGACCCGCCCCGATCATGATAACGAGGCCCCGCAGAACTGGGAAATCGCTCGGCCTCTCGATCATAGACAGGTTCTTCAGCGTCAAGTACGCTCCGGAGGAGGCTGAGAATGACAGTTTCGCCGGCCTGAAGATCGAGCAGTGCCGCGAGTACCCCCTGTACGCAGAGAAGTACAGGAACCG
>CAVJLK010000118.1:0-2584 GCA_963650175.1 Ruminococcus sp. CAG:579
CAGAATAGGATTCGGGAAGGTCCGGGAAGAATCGGGGGAGAACAGGAAGGGGGTTTAGATCTCAGTCGAGAGGGGGTTCTGAATAGTTACCGTAACGATTATATCGATGCGATGACGAATCACTCCATACGGTTTGATTGAATTGGATCGAAATAAAGCGCCGTCGGAGTGTGCTGCGACCATATGATCGACACCCTGACGATAATCTACATTCTGCTCATAGCTGTTCTGCTCGTCTGTTCCGCGTTTTTCTCCATGTCGGAGACTGCGTTCACCAGTGCGAACCAGGTCCGTCTCAAGAAGATGGCCCGTGACGGCGACAAGCGCGCCGAGCGCGCCGTGGCCATACTAGAGGACTACGACAAGTTCCTGACGACGATCCTCATCGGCAACAACCTGGTGAACATCGCCGCCACCACCGTGGCCACGCTGGTGTTCGCGGTGCTCCTGGGCGAGGCGACCGGTTCCGTGGTGTCCACCGTGGTCATGACCCTCGTGGTGCTGACCTTCGGGGAGATCACCCCGAAGACCCTGGCCAAGAGGAGGCCCGAGAAGTACGCACTCAGGGTCGTCGGCGTCGTCCGCGGCGTGGAGGTCGTGTTCACTCCCCTGTCCTGGCTGTTCGGGAAGCTCACCCGTTTCATCGGAGAGAAGACCGGGGGCACCGATTCCGCCGCCATGACGGAGGACGAGCTGGCGGTCATGATCGACGAGATCGAGGGCGACGGGGTCATAGAGAAGACCGAGGGCGAGCTGATCAAGTCGGCCATGCGCTTCGACGACACCCCCGTGTCCGAGGTGTACGTCCCGAGGATGGACGTCGTGGCGATCGATTCGTCCGCCTCTTCCGATGAGCTCGGGAAGCTGTTCTCCGAGACCGGGTTCTCCAGGATCCCGGTGTACGACGGCAGCATCGACAACATCGTCGGCGTGGTCTACGCGAAGGAGTACTACTCCCGCAGGTTCAACGGCGAGGATGTGAGGCTCAGGGAGATCGTCAAGACCGTCAAGTACGTGCCGGAGACCATGAGCATCGCCGCGATCTTCAACGACTTCCAGAAGACCAAGGTCCACATCGCGGTGGTCCTGGACTCCTACGGCGGGACGATGGGGATCGTCACCCTGGAGGACATCCTCGAGGAGCTCGTCGGGGAGATCTGGGACGAGAGCGACGACATCCAGCAGGATGTGGCGCCCCAGGCCGACGGCACATGGCTGGTCAAGGGCACCGCCAACATCTACAACGCCATGGAGGAGGTCGGCGAGACCTTCGATCCCGGCGATTACGAAGATTACTCGGTGATGGGATACGTCTTCTACAGGCTCAACCGCGCCCCCTCCAGAGGGGACAGGGTGAGGTGCGGGGGCGTTGACATCACGGTGAAGACGGTCAAGGGCCGCAGGGCGGTCGAGTGCGTCTTCGCCAGGAACGGCGTCGTTCAGGACGCCGATGGATCGGCCGAGGCCTGATCCAAACCCGCCAGGAACTCCCTCAGGACCCTGGCGGCCACTTCCTTCTTCGCGGGATGCGCCTGTATCTTCCCGGTTATGGCGATGACGTCGCCGTGGTGCGCGGGCTCGTATATCCCTTGAACGGCCTTCTGCTTATCGAGCCTGATGTAGAACACGCAGTCCTCGTCGATCCTGTTGTCTATGTCCTCGAGGATCCATTGCCTGATCGGTCCGCCCAGGTCGGTGAAGAGCTTCCTGTACTGCCTCTGATGGGTGAGTCTGGCCTCGAGGATGCTCATGGCGTTGCCGTGCTCCCCGATCGATTCGTCCTCGGAGTACTCGTCGGCGTCGCCGAGGAGGTTCTCCATGACCTCCTCCAGAAGCTCCTTCCTCTCGGTGGCGTAGCAGAAGGTCTGGACCCTCATCCAGTGGAATGTGACGTTAGGCATGCTGTCCCTCCGGTTCGGCGAGCGGGACCGATGCGAGGAGGGCCTCGGGGTCCTGCGATGATATCGTCACGACCCTCATCCCCCTGACTTTCAGGGCGATCCCGGAATCCTCCCCTATGCGGGAGAAGTTCCTGCGTTTCACGCCCTTGAGGTCCCAGTTGGAGTAGCTCCTGATGTCGGCCAGCTCGCCGGACCTCTTCTCCAGGATCTCGTCCCTGCCGTAGATGCGCGTCTTGAGGAGATATTTTACCTCCATCCTGTCGTCGAACACCTTCACGTCGAGCTTCGCGAAGAGGCAGAACAGGATGGCAGCCGCGAACACGATCGCGGATACGGCCGTCATCCACGTCTCGGCTCCGGAGATCGGCATCCCGACGACCGCGACGATCAGCACGGCCGCGATGATGTACGCGAGGTTCCGGGGGAGTATCGGATTCCCCTCTGCATAGACGGCATCTTCCATGTTTGCGGGATGGATGGGGGATTTATAAAGGGGCGGATGGGGGCCGGGGGGTGTCTGGGAATGACGGTTGTCGGTTCGATACCCAGACTTCCGCCGAATCAGTAATCTTTATATGGTACCTCAATATCCTGGGGATTGCGCGGTCCCCTAGCTTAGCCTGGTTGGAGCGCCCGGCTGATAACCGGGAGGTCTTGAGTTCGAATCTCAAGGGGACCACTCA
>CAVJLK010000119.1:0-2429 GCA_963650175.1 Ruminococcus sp. CAG:579
GCCCTCCTTACGTCCGGGACCTCTCATCCCGGACGGCACCCCATATATACGACGATCAACGTCCGAAGTCGTATGACGAAGGACAAGCAGAATTCTGGAACGGGGGAGGGGGGGGGGTATGCCCCTTCCAATTTCATCCGCAGGGCGGCCGTCAACGATCGCCGGGTTCCTCTGACCGCATTGGCGGTATTCGCGACTGTTGTGATGGCCCTGGCGACCGTGTCGGTGTGGACGTCGGGGTGCGAGGATGCGGTCGCCGTTCCGACGATAGAAGGAGGCATACAGTACGAGCTCGAGGAGAATGGCACGGTCATGCGGATCTCCCCGAACGGGGATTCAGCGACGCCCGGAGTGCTGCCGAACTCGAGTGGCTACGGAACGAGCATGTTGCTCAATGTGACCAAGATCATAGTCGTCGGGGACATCCAGACGATCAATGTCAATTCATTCAATTCCTTCAGCAATCTCCAGGTGATCGACTTGAGCGGGTCCAACGTCACCACCATCGGGGACACCAGTTTCAGCCTTTCCATATACTTGCAGACGATCGTATTCCCGGAGGATGTCGAGGAGTTGCATATCGGACTGAGAGCGTTTCCTTGGGATCTTGTGGACGAGGGCGGGAAGCTGATATACTATATCGACGACTCGAACCAGGATTACGACCCCGATGAAATCATCGGATACACATTCGAATTGGGAACCCAGCAATACGTCAGGCAGCCCAAGGAGTTCACCGTCACCTATGAACTGGGCGAGGGCGCCATCGGGCCGACCCCGGAAACGGTATCCGTCGCCAAGGGCGCCGAATTCGAGCTCGCGGGATGCGAGGCCACCAAGGAGGGTTCCGTCTTCGTCGGTTGGAACTGCCTCGGAGATACGCACCCCGCCGGATACAGGATGACGATGGGCAATGAGAACATCGTCCTGACCGCCGTATGGGAAGAACAAGAGGCCGTGTACACCGTATCCTTCCTTCTCAACGGAGGGAAGGGATCGTTCCCCCAGATGTCCTGTCATCCGGGCGACACGATCACGATCAGCTCGGCGGAACCCACGAAGGATTCCTGCACGTTCGACGGTTGGTACTGCGGCGGCGCGAGATACTCCGCCGGTCAGACGGTCACTGTCAATTCGAACATGACATTCACCGCCCAATGGAAGGCGGACGGGAGCTCATCCACGATCGTCCCGATCTTCCCCGGCGACGAGCAGGACGCGATCGAGGTCGTCGATTCCGGGCATGACGGGGCGCGGGATGACGGGAGGACCGTTCTGGTCATCGGCATCCTGGTGGCGATCATCGCGATACTGGCTGTCATGAGCGTCTCCGAGAAGGACTGACGACGGTTCCAGGATGGATCCATACGAACCGGGCCGCGAACCGTCTGTTCCGGCTGTCCATTTTACTTCTGGGACCCCATGTCCCAGAAGGTACCCCATATATACGACGGATAACGTCCGAAGTTCGAAGTCGTATGACGAAGAGACAAACAGAATTTTGGAGCGGGGGGGGGGGGCACGCCCCTCTCAGCCCGTTCTTTCGAGGTCGTTCGGGATCGCAGGATCCCTTTCACCGCGTCGATGGTGCTCACGGTCGCCGTGTTCCTCATGGCCGTGGTCTCGGTCGGTCCCTGGGGGGATCCGTCGGAGTCGACCGGTGCCACCTTGTACAGCGGAACCGGTGTGCCGGACGATCCGTGGGTGTTCGGGAACGATTCGGAGCTCAGGGCGTACCTCGGTTCCGAACAAACGCTGATGATATATCAGGCGGACGATTGGACCGGAGGCCTCTCGGACATACCGGACTACACCGCAACAGACGGGGGCCCTTGGAATCCCAATGGGAGTGATGATTACGCGATTTACAAGATTGTGATCATGGATGGGATCAAGACGATCGGACGCCAAGCGTTCTGCAATCTCTTGATGCTGACAACCCTCGATCTCTCGATGTCCGATGTCGTGTATGTCGACTATGATGCTTTCTCCGGTTCTCCCGTCGCTACCGTATTGACGTCCGATCTGAGGATGGAATACGGCAGCAGCGCGTTCCAATTCCTCTTCCACGATCCGGACGGCAACATATTGTGTCCGATTCCGGAGGAATACAGGGGAAGCACGTTCTACAACAACAACAGTTATGCGCAACCGACGACAGGCCCCTCCGTCAAATACTCGACCTTCTACGACGTCGGCGGAGGATCCGCCGACCCTCCGACCCAGGATCCCGTGCGCGAGGGCAAGAAGATCACCCTGGCCGAATACAGCGGGACCAAGGACGGGTCCGCTTTCAAGGGCTGGCGGTGCTCGAGCGACGGCAAGACGTACGCGGCGGGCATGAAGGTCCCGATGGTCTCGGGCGGTCTGACTTGCCTCTACTAAATCTGGTGCGGGTGCGACTTGATCCTTGTCGATCCGGAATGCCG
>CAVJLK010000120.1:0-2421 GCA_963650175.1 Ruminococcus sp. CAG:579
CTCCGTCCACATCCGCATCGGTCATGATGACCACGTTGTGGTAGCGGATCTTGGTGACGTCGAACTCCTTCCCTATGCCCCCTCCGATTGCGATGGCGAGGTTCTTGATCTCCTCGTGGTCCAGGAGCTTGTCCGGACGGGCCTTCTCGACATTGAGGATCTTGCCCCTCAGCGGGAGGATGGCCTGGAACTGCCTGTCCCTGCCCTGCTTGGCGCTGCCTCCTGCGGAGTCCCCCTCCACGATGTACAGCTCGCACTTGGACGGGTCCCTCTCGGAGCAGTCGGCGAGCTTCCCGGGCAGGCTGGTGGTCTCCAGCACGCTCTTCCTGCGGGTGGCGTCGCGCGCTTTCCTCGCTGCTTCGCGCCCCTCGTAGGCGGAGATGGCCTTCTTGAGGATCGTCTGGGCCACCTGCGGGTTCTCCAGCAGGAACTCGGCGAGCTTCTCGTTCACAAGGGCCGATACGGCGCCCTGAGCCACGGAGCTCCCCAGCTTGGCCTTGGTCTGGCTCTCGAACTGGGGGTCCGGCATCCTGATGCTGATGATCGCAGTGAGCCCCTCGCGGCAGTCGCTGCCCTCGAGGGTCGTGTCCTTCAGGAGGTTGTTGGACTTGCCGTAGTCGTTGAGCGTCTTGGTCAGCGCGGTCCTGAACCCGGTCAGGTGCGTCCCGCCCTCGGGGGTGTAGATGGTGTTGACGAACGAGTCGATCTCCTCGTTGTACCCGTCCGTCCACTGCAGGGCGATGTCCATCTCGACCCCGTTCCTCTCCCCGTCGAAGCGTATGGGGTTCGGATGCAGGGGCGTCTTGGACCTGTTGAGGTACTGCACGAACTCGGAGACCCCTCCGTCGTAGTGGAACGTCTCCTTCTTCCCGACGCGCCTGTCCTCGAAGTTGATCGTGACCTTCGTGTTCAGGAAGGCCTGGTTGCGGAACCTGTTCTGCAGGACCGCGTAATCGAAGGATACGGTCTCGAACATCGTGGGGTCCGGCCAGAAGGTGATGGTCGTCCCGTGCCTGTCGGAGTCCCCGATGACCTCCACGGGTCCGTCGGGAACGCCCTTGGCGTACGACTGCCTGAAGCGTTTGCCTTCCCTGTCCACGACGGCTATGAGCCTGTCGGACAGTGCGTTGACCACCGACACCCCCACCCCGTGCAGACCTCCGGAGACCTTGTAGCTGTTCTGATCGAACTTCCCTCCGGCGTGCAGGTCCGTGAGACACATCTCCAGGGCGGACTTGCCCTCCTTGTGGTTCATTCCCGTGGGGATGCCCCTTCCGTCGTCCACGACGGCGATGGAGCCGTCCTCGTTGATCGTCACGTCCACCTCGGTGGCGAATCCCGCCATGACCTCGTCGATGGAGTTGTCGACGACCTCGAACACGATGTGGTGGAGTCCGCGGGAGTCGGTGGATCCGATGTACATCCCGGGCCTCTTCCTGACGGCCTCGAGACCGTGCAGCGCCGTGATCGAATCGGCGCCGTAGTCCTCCTCGGCCTTCTCGAAGTTCCCATCCATAATCTAACCTCGTAGGGGCGAAGGTGTGATTATATTAATATTGCACGCGCGTGCGAGCGTATACGCGCGTAATTAAAGGAGGAGGTGACCGGGGACTGGAACTGTTCGGAATCGGGACCGGGGAGCGACGTCCATCAGGCGCCCGCTCCTACTGACCCCATAATCCGAATGCCTGGATGCCACAGGAAGCGCAAGGCTAAACATGACCGCCCCGATATGCCGTGCAATGAGCACGATCATGGAACAGGCCCGCAGGGGCGAGATCACGGATCTGATGAGACGCATCGCCGAGAAGGAGGGCGTCACCCCCGAATCCGTCTGCAGGGGGATCGCATCCGGGAGGATCTGCGCCCCCCACAACCCCGTCCACGACCCGGAGCCTGCCGCCATCGGCGGGGGGCTCTCCGTCAAGATCAACGTGAACCTCGGCACGTCCAGGGACATCGTGGACTTGGATTCCGAGATCGAGAAGCTCCGGATAGGCCTGAGGTACGGCGCCGATGCGGTCATGGACCTGAGCACCGGAGGCGACATAGACACCATCCGCGCGAAGCTCCTGTCGGAATGCCCGGTCATGATGGGGTCCGTCCCGATATACCAGACCGGCCTGACCGCCGCCCGGCGCAACGCCGTGGTGGAGATGACCGAGGACGACATCTTCAACGGCATCGAGAAGCACGCCAAGGACGGGATGGACTTCATGACCGTCCACTGCGGAATCACCCGCGAATCGGTGGAATGGCTGCAGAGGAGCGGGCGCCTGATGGACGTCGTGTCCAGAGGAGGCTCCTTCCTGACCGCCTGGATCCTCCACAACGGGGAGGAGAACCCGCTGTTCAGGAACTACGATTACCTGCTCGAGATGGCCCGGAAGTACGAGTTCACGCTGTCCCTCGGGGACGGCT
>CAVJLK010000121.1:0-2414 GCA_963650175.1 Ruminococcus sp. CAG:579
CCCTCCAGCGGAGAGGACCCCAAGAAGATCGCCTACATCCAGTGCTGCGGATCCAGGTCCCAGAAGACCGGATGGAAGAAGTACTGCTCGTCCGTGTGCTGCATGTACGCCGTCAAGCAGGCCATGATCACCAAGGAGCACGGAGACCTCCAGGAGGACATCTTCTTCATGGACATCAGGTCCTACGGGAAGGAGTTCGAGGCCTACATCCACAGGGGAGAGCGCGAGTACGGCATCAACATGCACAGGGCCGCCCGCGTCTCCAACATCGAGGAGGACCCCGAGACCAAGAAGCTGACCGTGAACTACACGAACGCCGACGGCGACGCCGTCAGCGACGAGTTCGACATGGTCGTCCTGTCCGTCGGTCTCGTCCCGCCCGAGAACGCCCAGGAGTTCGCCGACACCCTCGGAATCGAGCTCAACGAGTACGGCTTCTGCAAGACGACCGTGTTCCACCCGCTCGAGACCACCAAGGACGGTATCTTCGTCACCGGAGCGTTCGCCGCCCCGAAGGACATCCCGACCTCCGTCGCCGAGGCCTGCGGTTCCGCCGCCAAGGCCGGGGCATGGATCGTCGACAAGGACTTCACCCCCTGCGCCCCCAAGGTGTACCCGCCCGAGAAGGACGTCGCCGGGAAGGAGCCCAGGATCGGTGTCTGGGTCTGCCACTGCGGAATCAACATCGGATCCGTGGTCGACGTCCCCGCCGTCGCCGCCTACGCCAAGACCCTGCCCAACGTCGTCCTCGCCGAGGAGTCCCAGTACGCATGCGCACAGGACTGCCTGGAGGCCATCTCCAAGGCCATCTCCGAGCAGGACCTCAACAGGGTCGTCGTCGCTTCGTGCACCCCGAGGACCCACGAGCCCCTGTTCAGGGAGGCCTGCAGGAACGGAGGACTGAACAAGTACCTCTACAACATGGCCAACATCCGCGACCAGTGCTCCTGGATCCACATGCACGAGCACGAGGCCGCCACCGCCAAGGCCAAGGACCTCCTCAGGATGGCCATCGCCAAGGCCCGTCTCCTCGAGCCCCTCGTCGGAGCCGAGATCCCGGTCACCAACGCCGCCGCCATCATCGGAGGAGGAATCACCGGTATGACCGCCGCCCTTGACATCGCCGCCCAGGGATACCCCGTGCACCTCGTCGAGAAGGACAGCGAGCTCGGAGGATACGCCCGCAACTTCCGCTTCAAGGAGGACGGAGTCGCGGTCACAGACTTCCTGGCCGAGACCATCAAGAAGGTCCAGGACAACAAGCTCATCACCGTGCACCTCGGCGCCACCGTCAAGGACATCCCCGGATACGTCGGCAACTTCAAGCTGCAGCTCGCCGACGGCGGGGAGTACCCCGTCGGAGCCGTCCTGTTCGCCGTCGGAGCGACGCCCTACCAGCCCACCGAGATGAACTACGGATCGGACAGCAAGGTCATGACCCAGGTCGAGGCCGAGCAGAAGATCGACGACGGCTCCTTCAACGGGAAGAACGTCGTCTTCATCCAGTGCGTCGGATCCAGGAACGACAAGGTCGCCTACTGCAGCAGGGTCTGCTGCGCCGCGTCCTGCAGGGAAGCCATCAAGATCAAGATGGCCGACCCCACCGCCAACGTCTCCATCATCCACAAGGACATCAGGACCTACGCCTTCCGCGAGGAGCTGTACCTGAGGGCCTGCCAGATGGGAGTCAAGTTCGTCAGGTACCCCGAGGGGCAGCCTCTGCCCGCCTACGACGGCAACGTCGTCAAGGTCTTCGACGCCACGCTCGGCGCCGACCTCGAGATCCCCGTCGACACCGTCGTCCTGGCCGCCGGAATCTCGCCCGACAGGGAGAACAAGGAGAACCTCGCCAAGATGGTCAAGGTCCCCATCTCCAAGGACGGATTCTACTTCGAGGCCCACCAGAAGCTGAGGCCCGTCGACTTCGCCACCGAGGGTGTCTACGTCGCCGGAGCCGCCCACTGGCCCAAGTTCATGGACGAGTGCATCGCCCAGGCCTCCGGAGCCGCCTCCAGGATGCTGACCGTCATCTCCAAGGACAAGATCATCTCCGAGGGAATCACCGCGGTCGCCAACCCCGACCGCTGCGACGGATGCGGAGTCTGCGTCGGATGCTGCGACTACAACGCCGTGTCCCTCGTCGAGCAGGCCGACGGAGGCTTCAAGAGCTTCGTCAACGCCGGTCTGTGCAAGGGATGCGGATGCTGCGTCGCCTCGTGCCCCGCAGGCGCGATGGAGCAGAGAGGATTCAGGAGCAAGCAGATCATCGCAGAGATCGACGCTTGTCTCGACTACCCCGTGGGAGGACAGTGATTACCATGGCAGATTTCGAACCGAGAATCGTGACTTTCTGCTGCAACTGGTGCTCGTACGCCGGAGCCGATGGAGCCGGTGTCGCCAGGCTGCAGATGCCC
>CAVJLK010000122.1:0-2305 GCA_963650175.1 Ruminococcus sp. CAG:579
CGACAGGCGCGACGTCGCGCTGCTGGATCTGAGGGACCCGGCGCTGAGGCTCCGATGGGGCGGAGCCCCGGCCGGAGACTCCTGCGCGCGATCAGTTCGTTCAGCGAACTATAGTAATCGCCATTACCGTAATCTATATTACAGTAATTTTCATTACTATAATCATGAGGTTTTACGGCCGCGAGAAGGAGCTTTCCGCCCTCCGCAGCATCAAAGAGCGGTCCCTGAAGGAGAGCACCTTCACCACGGTCCTCGGCAAGCGCAGGGTCGGCAAGACCGCCCTGATCATGGAATCGGTCCGGGACACGAGGTACGTGTACCTGTTCGTCACCCGTCTGGACCAGAAGGTCCTCTGCGAGAGGATGCAGAGGGCCATGTCGGACGCCGGCATAGACGTCCCCGGCACGATCGACACCGTGGGCGACATCCTGAAGGCGCTGATGATCCACTCCCGGGTCGAGCCCATCACCGTCATCATCGACGAGTTCCAGGAGCTGAGGCACGTCGACCCCTCCATCTTCGGCGACATCCAGACGGTCTGGGACGCGTTCCGCGAGGGTTCCCATATCGATCTAATCGTCAGCGGGTCGGTCCATTCCATGATGGCCGCCATCGAGGATGAGAAGGAGCCCCTGTTCCGCCGTCCCACGGCGAAGATCCGCGTGGAACCCTTCCCCCCGGCGCAGATGAAAGAGATACTGGAGGAGCACAATCCGGGGCATTCGCACGAGGACGAGCTGACGCTGTACATGCTGACCGGCGGCGTCCCCCACTACATCGGCGCGCTGATGGACGCCGGCGCGGTCACCTCCGACGCCATGCTGGAGGCGGCGCTGTCCAATGGTTCGGTGTTCCTGAGCGACGGGAAGGACATCCTGGTGTCGGAGTTCGGGAAGGATTACCGGACGTACTTCTCAATCCTGCAGCTCATCTCCCAGGGGAGGGAGAGGAGGTCGGAGATCGACGGCATCCTGGGGATGCAGGTGGGCGCCTACCTGGCGAGGCTGCAGGACGAGTACTCCTTCGCGAAGCAGATCTCCCCCGTGCCCGGGAGGCCCAGGGAGCGCAACTCGCGGTGGGTCGTGTCGGACATGTACCTCCGCTTCTACTTCCGGTTCGTGCAGCCCTATTCGGACTACATAGAGATGGGGAGGAGCGACCTGCACCTGAGGGCGGTCCGCGCGGGACTGGAGGAGTACGAGGGGAGGGCGCTGGAGGACTACTTCAGGAGGAGGATCGCGGAGGAGTCCGAGTACACGGAGATCGGCGGGTACTGGAGCAGGGACGGGACCGTGGAGATCGACATCGTGGTGCTCGACGACATCTCGAGGAAGGCGGAGCTGATCGAGGTCAAGCGGAACCCCGCGAAGCTGGACATGGGGGAATTGAAGGCAAAGGGGAGGGCGCTGGAGCCCCTGTTGAAGAAGTACGAGGTGTCCTATCGGGGATTGTCGATGGACGATGTGCGAGGATCTGGGATATTCTGGTCCGGTTCTCGGAGGATATCGGACCATCGATAGAGAATTTGAAATCTCTTTATACACCGCTATCCATGCTCGGATGCGGGTCGCCCTCGACGGCTCATCGGGGATCGCACGCGACGGGGGCAAGGTCCGCGCGGTGATGGGATCCCTGTCGGCCCTCGTCTCCCAGCCCCTGTCCAAGGCCAGGATCCTCCATGGCATGCCGACACCGGTATGGCCCTCTCCCGGAACACCCTGGACGCGTATCTGGAGGCACTCAGGGGCATCTTCGTCCTCCAGGAGCTGGAGGCGTGGAGCCCGAACATCCGTTCCAAGACCCCCGTCAGGACCGCGGCCACGGTCCATTTCTGCGATCCGGCGATCGCAGCGCATTTCATGTCCGCCTCCCCGGGGGACCTGCTCAGGGATGTCCGCACGTTCGGCCTGCTATTCGAGTCCCTTGTCATCCGCGACCTCCGCACCTACGTGCAGTTCATGGGCGGGGACGTCTTCCACTACAGGGACAAGACCGGATTGGAGGCGGATGCCGTCATCCATCTGCACGACGGCAGGTGGGCCGCGATCGAGGTGAAGCTCGGACAGGGCCATATCGACGAGGGCGCCGGGAACCTCCTGAAGCTCAGGGACAGGATCGACTCCGGGACCATGGGCGAGCCCGTCTTCCTGGCCGTGGTCACCGGCACGAGGTACGCGTACACCCGCGAGGACGGCGTGCATGTGATTCCGATCGCCCTGCTGGGGCCGTGAACGGCCGGTTTCCGACAGACTCTACAAAACGAAGAGTACCGTGTCATACTGACTGCACACTGCTCCTTTTAAAT
>CAVJLK010000123.1:0-2183 GCA_963650175.1 Ruminococcus sp. CAG:579
GCCCTCCTTACGTCCGGGACCTCTCATCCCGGACGGCACCCCATATATACGACGAGCAGGAGGTCATCGAGGTCGTCGCGGACCCATAGGGGTGGTTCCCGGCTCAGGGAGAACGGCAAGACCGTACTGCCGATAGCCGTTATAGCCGCGATCATCGCCGAGCTGGTGGCGCTCCGCATATCCAGAAGGCCATGATCGTCGGCGTTCGGCTGGATGGAACCCCAGTCCCGCGTCCTCTGCGGGGCCCCCTTCATGCCTGGCCTCTGCAGGGTGGCACTCCCGCGCATAGGCTTGCGGGAGCACACTGCTCCGCGTACGAACCGTCCCGTTCATGCTCATAACGCTCCGGGATGAACAGCATGGACCTCGGTGTGGATTGCATGGTGCAAAGATATGATATATCGACGATGCCTGGTCTGGCGCAGAGACGGAGCCCAGGTTCGATAGGTTCCGGGGCGGGTTCCGAGAGATACGCCGGCCCGGAGGGGTCCGGGAGTGTATCCATCATGGCATGCGGTAGGAGAAGCAAAGGGCGGAGGCTGTCGTCTTCCGTCGGCACGACAGCGGTCGCACGGAGGTCCTGCAGAAGTCGCGATTCCGCGAGGATCGGTGCATGCGTCCTCCTGGTTGCGGTCATGATGACGGTCGCGTCGGTCCCGGTGGCATCCGACGATTCGGACGCCACGCTCGACGGGTGGAGATACACGATAACCATCGATGGGAACGCCATCACGACGAAGTATTCGGTCGGCGGTTCGCCGCTGACGGAAGCAACGCCCGTCGACGGGATCAAAGCCTCGGCCGGATCCTGGGGATTCGACGATGACGGGTACGGACCCTTCGGCTCGTTCTACGCGGCGTTCGATCAGTCCGGCAACATGGTGTGCCATCTCGATCCGTACAACCTCAGGCAGGCCGTGGGCGGGGGGACGAGCGTCGTCTTCGACGGGAAGTCGGTGAACATCTCGGATTGCAACATCATGTGGTGCCTTCCGAAGCACTATGTGTCCGTCGACGGGAACACGCTCACCATGTCGAGCAGCAGGTCCGACGGGACGGTCGCGAAATCCTTCGTCATCGAGGGGACCGAGTACAACTATCTGGCGATCGGGGTCTACGAGGCCACGTACGACGACTCCACCGGGAAGCTCGGTTCAATGTCGGGGAAGGACCCGAAGAGGTCCATGTCCATGTCCGATTTCCGCATCGCCGCGGACAAGAGCGAGGTCAGCAGCGGCATAGCCCTCATCTGGAACTACCACATGCTGCAGACCTACAGGCAGTGCGCCCTCGCGGTGATGGGCAATGTGAACTCCCAGGCGGTCATAGGATGGGGCAATACCGACGGGGACGGGCCCGGCTCCACCGGGCAGAAGGACACCCTGGGGCCGTATTACGGGACGACGGGGCATGACATAAGAGGGGTCAGCTGCTTCATCGACGACGCCTGGGGATCCCTATGGGAATACGTGGACGACGCCTATTGGTCCAGCGGAGGCATAATGGTCGGTCAGAACAGGACGCCGACGTTGGACGGGGAGAACAAGATCGAGGTGAAGCTGTGCAAGGAATGGGGATGGGGGACTCGTCCTTCGACGGATCTGGATTCCTGGGGTCTTCCCACGTCCGTGGTCGAGTCGCACGACGGGGATACGGCCCCCGATGCCTATTGCCTCGCGAGTTCCGGCGATGCGCTGGTGTTCGGAGGCGGCTGGTTCAACGAGGACTGGGCGGGCATCTCCTTCATGAACTACTACGATGACACCGACTTGGACACCCTCGGGACCCGCCTGGCTTTCCTGTTCGATGCCGAACCGACGGCTTCGGTGAAGTACGACCACAGCCAGCTCGAGACCCTCCTCGAGGAGTACGGATATCCACCGGGCCTCGCATCCGAGCTCCCGACGGGCAAGACCATCCTCGGGAACGAAAGGTACGACCAGCTCGGGGACGTCCCGGACGACAAAGGATTCAGGCATGTGGGATGGATAATCTACGGGGAGGAGTATCCCGCCGACCAGGTTTTCGTGAAAGCGTCCACGCACACGGCCAAGTCGGTATGGGTCGGATTGCCGGCCGTGACGTACGATCACAGCGGACTCATCGAGATCACCGGGGACCAGTACTCCGTGACTTCCGACTATACCGGAATCCAAGCAAACACGATTAAGCAAGTTCTTCCT
>CAVJLK010000124.1:0-2040 GCA_963650175.1 Ruminococcus sp. CAG:579
CGAGGACGCTCGACGAGGTCGCCAACTCCAGCCGCGTCGGAAGGAAGGAGATCGGAAGGACCTACAGGTTCATGACCCGCGAGCTGAAGCTCAAGCTGATGCCCACCAAGCCCCAGGACTACGTCCAGAGATTCTGCTCCGAGCTCAAGCTGAGCGGAGAGGTCCAGTCCAAGGCGGCCGAGATCCTCAAGGACGCGTCCGAGAAGGAGCTCACATCCGGCAGGGGCCCCACGGGAGTGGCCGCGGCCGCGATCTACATCTCCTCGATCCTGTGCAACGAGCGCAGGACCCAGAGGGAGGTGGCCGATGTGGCGGGAGTGACCGAGGTCACCATCAGGAACCGCTACAAGGAGCTCACCGAGAAGCTCGGCATCGAGATCCAGCTCTGAAATCACGAGGTCCCTCCTACCCCGGGAGGGTACCTCACCCCTTTTTATCCGGGCGATGCGTGCCGTCGCCCATGCCCGAAGAGAACAAGCGTCCGAGCCGTCACGTGTGCCTCACCCGCAGAGCGCCCATGGGCATATCGTCGGATCCCGAACTGGATATGTTCCAGGCCCTGGCCGACCCGGACGTGATGACCATGGTCCGCAACCTGTCGAAAAAGGAGGTCAGGTCGCCGTTCCCGGACGGTCTGTTCGGGATGGATGCCGCCAGGACCAATGCGGCGATACGCAGGATGAAGGACGGCGGACTGATATCCTCCCGCAGGGACGGGGACGACCACGTCTACTTCCTCAACCGCCCCAGATTCAGGGATCTGGCACATTTCATCGAGGAACTGGACTCGGAACCCGAGGGTGCCCGATCGGCGCTTCGATTTCTTCTTGGGGGCGGGGACCGTTCCGGCCTTGACGTTGCCCGGTCTGAGCCACTCGAACTGCAGATAGTGGACCGTGTTCCGCCTGACCATCCCGAATAGGATCTCCTTCTTCACGCCCGTCGAGAGACGGACGGTCTTGGAGATCTCCGGCCATGCGCGGAGGTTCTCCTCCGTGACGGCGTGGATGAGATAGCGCGCATGCGTATCGTCCATGGACGCCTCGTACGCCCTGAAATGGGTGCCGTATTTGAACCCGGTCTTCACGACCAAACCCCTCTCGCGGAGGTCGGTGTACACCAGATAGCGGGTGCGGAACTCCTTCTGGAGGGATGTGCCGTACTTCATGAGGTCGTCGAAGGACAGCTGCGCATCGTCCTTGTCCAGAACGGTTAGCTTCCCCCTGCCGACCAGATGGATCGCCTCCAGCAGCGACAGCTGGAGGGCCTCCGTGGTGGATGTGCCGTAGAACCCGTAGTTCCAGAGCGCCTCGATGAACCCGCGGTCGAACACGAACACGCGGTCGCGGATCAGGTATCCGACGGGTTTGCATGCCATCGGCTCGGGATACACCCTGCCGCAGGGGTCCTTGAGCGACAAGGAGTAGTAGACGACATCCCCGTCCTCGTCCACGACGCCGTACATCAGCATCTTGTTGCGGGCATTGACGTCGTTGGCCTCGTGCATGAACACCGAGACATCGACCGGATTCCTCTCGGATACCGCGCGGACCATGTACTCCGGCCGGGAATTGGTCATGTTCTTGCCGGACGGGAACACGGAGATGTCGTAATCCCCGGATTCGAACTTGCAGACGAGACCGCGGGCCCTGAGGTCCTTGAAGACCGCGTACTTGATGTCGAAGCCCTCGATGGTGCGGGCCGCATGGCGGTAGAGGTCCTGGAACTCGATGACCTGCCCGTCCCGGTCGAGGATGTCGAGCCTGCGACCCTCCGCGAGGAACACGGCCTCGATCAGATCCAGGTCGACACCGCCCCCGCTCCGCGGGTAACCGAAGTTGCCGCGCCCGTAGAGCCTGCTGCCCTCGGCCTGGTCCCCGACTTCAACGTAATCATCCTTGAGAATGCCCGGCATCGCCACTGCCAAGGGCTGGGCGTATATAGTGGTTGTAGGGGCATCGGACTGTCGTCATCGCTCCGAAACGTACCTCTCCATCACGATGGTCGGGACCTTCTTGGTGAAAGCTATGCCGTAGAGGA
>CAVJLK010000125.1:0-34988 GCA_963650175.1 Ruminococcus sp. CAG:579
GGAGTTGCCTGTTCCACGATGTGTTGTCGGAGGCGAGTTTTTCGGCGTTTTCGGCCCTGAAAATGACTCTTTTATATGCGGGCCGTTTTTTCAGACCTGCACCTCGTGCTCTTCGCTTGGAGATTGACTGGTTGATATATATTGATTGCGAACCCGAAGCGCGTCGCGGAGATGGTCGGTGTCGTAGCGGAGATAGCGGACGGTGACGTCCGGACTCGTGTGGCCGACGATCTGCATGACGTCGGTCACTGCGCATCCCGCATGGAGCGCGGAGGTGATGAACTCCCTGCGGAGCGAGTGGCTCGTCGCGTCGATTCCATGCCTCAGCATCGTCGCGCGGATCCTCTCTCCGATGCCGTCTGCGATGTATCCTCTGACGCAGCGATCCCGGCTGTAGACGACGAGGTGGCCGTCGCTCAGGTCCGCCCTGGCGGTCTGGATGAGCCTCGTGCGGTAGGCGAGGAACTCCTCGATCAGAGGATCCTTCTCCTCGACGAGCGGGATCTCCCTGGTCTTCCCTCCGTCGCCATGTCCCTTGCCGTGAGCGACGATGTAGCCGGGCCTGATGTCGGAGATCCTGAGTGCCGCCATCTCTCCGATGCGCATCCCGAGGTCTCCTCCGAGATGGATCAGGAGGCGGTCGAGGAGATTCGGCTCGGTCATCAACTCTGCGAACTGCTCGTCGGTGATCCAACGGACGTTCGGACGGTTGCCGTTGGAGAGGATAACGAGGTTCTCCAACCTCGGATTGCCAAGGAACCTGGCGATCCCCTTGATCGTCGAGGCGTAGCGTACCTCCGAGCTCTCGGCGAGCTGCATGGTCCTCAACGCCCTGTGGACGTCAGCTTCGGACCATGCGGAGATGTCGGATCCCGCTCCGATGCGCTCGCATGCTCTGATCAGTCCGACCATCTGCGTCCGGTAGCGCTCGATGGAGATCTCCTTGACTCCGCGGATCCTGAGAGCATCGAAGTACTCTTCGAGCTGGTCATACTCAGAGTGCTTCTTCATGCCGTCGCCTCCTCAAATGCCGGGGATTCCTCCCCGGCGAGGATGCGAGGATCATGCGGAGCAGAAGCGATTGAAGAGCACGCAGCTCCGCATGACTCTCCAGCGCAGTCCTCCCATATAAAGCGTGATGAACATATACACACACATAGACCGAAAAAAACCATCTTGAGTCATCTCCTCAGCTCCCATCCGAGAAGTTTGACCCGTAGATCGTGTGTATACACACACATACACACAGACGTCACACACGTCGCGCCTTTTAAATCGGGTCTCGACGTTGGCGACTCTACGGGCATCCGTGTCCGAGCCGGGCATCTTCAGCTTGCAAATTGATTCTTGCCCGGCCCAATCTCTTTCCGACTTGCCTTCGGTCCCGCCACGGTCCCATCATGGTGGCGGGACTCTTTTATCTCCCGACTCCGTGTCAGCTCAGGCGGTCGCGCCCCTCGGCGCGATAAGCCATGGCCGCCTCGCCGGAGTCGTCATCCTCCGGCGTCTCCTCAGATCCTCTCCAGCCTGACCTTGACATGGTCCCCCGACTCCACTCCCATCTTCTTCAGCTCCCTCGTGAGGTAGATCCCGAGGGACGATCCGATGGGGACGACTTTGGCCACCGTCTCGACGACGGCCTCCGAAACGACCTTCTCCGCATCCTCGAAGGAAGTCGGACCCTTGGCGATCCCGGCGCGGACGGCGGTCCTCAGCACGTCCTCGTCGGAGGGTGCGGCGTCGCCGAAGCTCTCCGACAGGTGGACAGTCAGGAGCGCTCCGTCGCACGTCCTGTACTGCACGGAGTCGCCTTCGGGATGGGTCTCCCCTCCGGTGTACTCGGAGGATGCGATGACCCTGCGGAGGGTGCCGATGTCGACCATTCACTCCGCCTCCCTGATCTCGCATCCGAGGACGACGCGGCCGTTGTCCGGGCTGACGTCGTCCCACCACGAGAGCGGGGAGTCTCCGGCGTCGAGCTGGTCGATGCACTCATCGACGTCCTCCGGCTCCGGCTGGACCTCCTGGCAGACGATGTCGCCCGCGTCGTTCTCCATGAACACCGCGAAGCTCATGCCGTCGGCTCCGAGGAGCCTTCCGACCGCGCAGTCCTCCAGGATCCACGTCGGCTCGATGTCGGCGTGCTCCCTCAGAGCGTCCGCGATCTTCTGCCCGGTCATGCGAGGGAGACCGTTGGCGGCGACCCTCTCGGCCAGAACGTCCTCCAGGTCGATGACCTGCTGGATGTCCCCGGACTCCATCTGCTCCTCGCTCGTCCAGACGCAGACCCTCATGGTGCGTCCCTCGCGGTCGAAGCGGGTCAGGCGTCCCCAGCGGGAGACCATGTCCGCAGTCGCTTCCTCGATGGTCCCGTAGGGTCCGTGCAGATCAGCGTCGACGGTGCTCGTGTGGTTCGTTCTGATGTCCTCGATCATGATGATGTTCTGTGTGTCCATCTCATTCACCTCTTGCAATATGATGTATACATTACCTATATTAAAAGGTTTCTAAGAGTGAGGGGATGACCCTCACTCCATCCCGGCGATCAATTCTTCCCACCACCCATAGGCGTCACCCGGCTGGGCGCGAGGGTGGCGGTTTCTGCTTCCTGTCTCGGTCCGCTTCCGGGGGAGGATGACACGGACCGAGCAGGGATCCCACATCGTCAACTGGCATCCGGGGGTGTGACGGGGTCCGAGATCGTGGGTGTTGTCCCAGCGAAGCACCGCGATGTAGAGCTTGTCTTGACTCATGCTGTATCCGGCGTAGCTCGGACTCTTGAGCCTGCCGTAGCGCCTCTTGACGAGATCGCGGACCTCGTCGAGCGTCTCGACCTTATAGTGGTCCACTCCGTCAAGGCAGAGGATGATCTCGGTCATCTCAGGCCACCTCTCCGAAAACTGCACGGAAGGCGCAGGCGCCCTCGGCGAACGCGACCATATAGCAGTTGTCCTCGTAGGCCTCGAATCTGTCGAAAAGCGTGGTGAGGAGGAAAAGGTCGTCCACATGGCGGAGCTTCACGTCGAAGCGGGTCTCGATCAGCGCGACCTCGCGGTCGATGGTCGCCTGGTCCCATCCCCAGCGCCCCGCGTCGGCGATGATCTTGTCCTCTTCCCTGTCCCTGTGCATTTCAGTCATCTTGATTCCCTTCATTCCGGTTCTCTCCTGTCGGGGTTCTCCGCCCCTCACAATGTAATGTATACGTTACGCATATTTAAACATATCGTATAACCGAGAAAAGGATCCTTCGCGGGAGGAAGGAACTCGTCACATGACGAGCTTTGCAGAGTTGTGAAGAATTGCCCCGCCGGAGCGGGGAAGGGGTTTGGGTGTTCAGGTTGAGCGTTCGAGGTAGGTCCAATCCCCGTCGATCTCGACATGGCGATGCCATTGGTCGGTGAGGACGACGAGGATCATTTCCGCATATCCGGAGGAGTCGGTGGTGACGGATGTGTTGGATAGACTGCTGTGTACTCTCTGCCCGTTGTACATCATATAGACGCTCGTGTGATACTTCGAGGGATCGAATCCACTCTCGTCGATGATAATGAGCCCCGGCTTGACGTGGATGGACACCTGCTCAGAGGTCACGGTCGTCCCTGGATCCGCATGGATCCTGATGGTGTATTGGATCCATTGAGCGTCCTGCGTTGGCGTCGGAGCATACTGACCCGATGTCCCCCATGTCGTGTACAGTGTGGAGGTGTCCCCAGCCCAGGTAGACATGCGTATGACCTCTCTACCATCGTCATCCACCAGGATCCCGGCGGGTTTCATCCCGCTGTAGGTGTACTCGTAGGTCATCTCGATGTGGTCCTCCTTATTGGCTATTGACCAATAAGCAATGATTCCACCGACAACGACGATGCAAATGAGCATTGCTTGGCAGAGTAGAACCTGCCTTCTCGTCAGTCCCATATCATCACGCATCATCATCCCATCATAAAGACATCTGGACGTTGACAATCAGCGACTGGTTGCTGTATTTATCGGGACGTTTGGCCGACGGAATGTTGATGACTGTGCTCCCGTCCACTCTGACTTTCGTGATCCCGTACCGGGTGGTGATGTCCCCATATCCCTTGCGCCAGTATGCCGAGAGTATAGCGATGCCGAAGTCCGCCATCTTCACAACGTCCGCCGTGGCGGATACGTAGCCCGTCTCCGAGGAGTAGATCTCGATGGTGTGCGTCGCCGAGGAGCTCAGCGATGTCGAGGATTCGAGCCGGACGTACTGGAGAGTGAAGAGATCCGACGAGGATGCTTCGACCGCCAGCCCTCCTGCGGAGTAGGCCATCTTGGACGAGTCGATGACGGAGTTGGCATACATCTCGGAGTAGTTGTTGAGCGTCAGGAGCGTCGTCTGCTCGGAGAAATCCAGTGTGACCTCCTTGACCCTCGCCGCATATCCGGACATCCCGTACCGCGAGTCGTAGATCCTGACCGGAGCTCCTCCGACATATGTTCCCTCGACCATGAGTCCGAGGTGGATTCCGGAGAGCCTGACCTGCCCCTCCCAGCTGGTGGAGCGATTGGTGGCGATCTCCGAGTAGGACGACAGGGCCGCATCCGTCACCTCGGTGATGGAGCCGTCCACGAGGGAGCTCGCGGAGCCGACGTCGACCTCGGGGTCGCGCATGGCGAGGATGATCGGGGTGCCGTCGTCCTTGGTCCCGCGCGTGACCGCCAGATAGGGACGGTACTGCATGGTCATGGATGGCACGAACGCCATGAACGCCTCGCCCGACCGACTGCCGTCTCCGGCGTAGTAGATGGTCAGGACCGAGGAGTCGGACGCCTTGTGGCGGTAGCCCATGCGGATGGACTCCCATGTCGTGCGCGATGCCATGAATGCGTGCTGACGGCCGGAGTAGGATCCGGAAGGCTCGTCCATATCTGCCAGGGCCATGAGATAGTCGGCATAGTTCCCTCCTCCGCACCTCATGATCCCGACCTGGCGGGTGCTCGTGATCACCGTAGAGCTCACTCCCGCCGCATCGCAGATGGCGGAGAAGATCGACGACATCAGCATCCCGCCCTCCATGACCATGTAAGTTATCAGGGCACGACCCGTCCATGCTGGATCTCCCTGTATCGAGGTGATGTTGGCCAGCCCGTCTATCGCGGTGATCCAATATTTCGTCGGATCTTCGGCGTCCTGCTCCCCTGCGGTGGCATAGGAATACGATGCGGTCTCGATCCCGCTGATGAAGGTCTGACCGGACAGGGTGTAGGTGCTGTGCACGACCTCCTGCGTGTTGTAGTAGTCGTACCACGTCGTGCTGACGCTGGAGATCCCGGGGAAGTTCGTCGCCACCTGTGGCAATGCCCCTGTGTACTCGTCATCCTTGACCGCCTGGTCCAGCCGGATCTTGACGATGCTGGCCTGCACAGGCGTGGAGAAGCGGAAGCGTTGCGCCGAGGACGTCTCGACCGTCTGGCTGAAATTCAAGGATCCGTCCACCCATACCCTGATCCTGCAGTTTATCCCCGGATTGCTGAATCTCGTCGAAGGCTTGATGGAGAAGCCGATGAGGAGCTCCGCGGCGACCGTGAACTGCGTCTCGACATATCCGTCTGATGTGGCGTACAGAGACATATTGTCCTTGACGTCATATGTCGCGTCCGTGCTCACAGCCCACTGCACATCGCCATTCTCAGCATTGAGGGTGACATTCTCCGGCTTGATGACGTATATCCTCTCGGAGCCCGAATCCCAGGCCCCGTATGCCTTCTCGTTGGTGTGCTGCTGACCCTCGGCGTAATGATTGCGGTAGTAGTCCGCACCCGTCGCCCTCAGCACCTGGATGCAGTCGCCGAAGGTCACGGAGATGACGTCGTCCGAGGGGGAGATCTCGGTGATGATGTACACTCCGAGAGCGTTCGCATCCGTCCTTGACGTGTGCCATATGCGCAGGAACATCCCCGGCCTGAGAGCTCCCGTCCCGGAGCTCCATCTGGAGCACGACGAGGACAGGAGATTCCGAGTCGAGGACGAGAGGTCGTTGACTATCGTCAGGGTCCCGGTGGACCCGTAGTTCTCGACCATCTTGATGGTCGGTCCCTGGATGTCCGTCAGGTCGATGTAGGCGGAGCCGGAGTCCGACGTCTTGCAGAGACGGACGAGGCATTTGAGCGTGGTTCCGAGGGTCATGTCTGCACCAGCGTGAGAGAGATGGTAACGAAGCATCCGCCCTGGCTGACCGCCGGGGTGCACGAGAGGCACACGAGATCGCTCACCGTCCCGTCGAGGGGATGGTACACTGTGAGCGTCGATCCCGGGAGGGACCGCATGGTCGCGTCCAGGGAGGACGACCTCGCATAGACGCCCACCAGGGTGCACGTCGGGGAGTTCTTTCCGGTGACGTGATAGACGTCGTAGTCCGCCCCGTCGATCTCATGCTGCTTGTACTTGAGGCTGGACACCAGGGGGGACATGCTCACCCACGTGATGCCCGACGTGTAGGATCCGTTGACCTTGACAGAGATGCTCATAGGACCTTCCCTCCCGAGATGACCGCGTTGATTCCGTTGGCTGTGCTCAATCCATCGGAGGCGGTGTTGTTGATGACGATGGTGGAGTTGGTCGTGCTGGCCACCGAGGAGGACGAGGATCCTCCTGAGGATGCGAGCATGGCCGCCAATGCGCCTCCTGCGGCTCCGACTCCGATGCCGACGAGGGCCGCCTTCCACGGCGACTCCATGACGGAGCGGAACGTCTCCACGAGCGCCAATCCCATCTCCGAGGTCTTGAGCATCTCGGAGACGGCCTGGAGCGCCTTCACTCCCTGCACGAAGCCCGTCAGGACCTGGAACCCGGCGTTGAGCGTCTGCAGCTGCTTCGCGGCGTCCCCGGTGACGACGCCCATCGAGATCAGCCCGTTGCTCACTGCGGAGACGGAGGACTGCATGCTCATTAGGACGGCGGTGTTGACCAGGAACTGCGACTGCTGCTTGCTCAGAGCGACGGTGGTCTTGTCGACCTCCTGCGTGACCTGCTCCTGCTGCGTCTTGACCTGGTGGAGCTGATTCTGCGCCTCCACCGCGCTGTCCGCGATTTTGTCCGTGGACTGGCTGACGTTGTCCGTCATGGTGAAGACATAGCGGATGTTGCTGTCGAGGTCGGTCATGCCGTCGCCTCCGATATGGCCTGCTGTCTCCCCGTCGGGGTCGAGAGGTCGGCCTTGATCTCCCGGATGATCGCGTACATCCCGACGGACGCCACGGCGGTGGCCGCCGTCGCGATGGCGATCTTGGACCATCCCACGGGGTTCCACGAGTTGGCCGCCACGAGCGCGGCCGAGCGGACCGTCTCCTGCGCTGTCTTGGCCGTCACGCGGGCAGAGAGCACCTGAGCGATGCCGAGCATCCCCGTGGCGATCTGGAGCGCTCCTGCGCCTATGGAGAGGTATTTGGCGGTGCCCGAGCTGATGATCCCGAGGGATTGCAGGGCACCGGACACCTGCGAGACGGAGGAGTTGATCCCATCCAGCCCGCCCTTCATGGAGCTCATGTCGTAGACGGACGACGTCATCATGCTCTCATCCCCATCTTGCGCATCAGGTCGGCCTCCTGCCTGCGCTCGGCACGCAGGATGGCCATCAGGACCTCCTGCTGCTGCATGGTCATGTGGTCGATCAGGAGCGGGTCGATGACCTGCACTCCGTAGCGCTCGGCGAGCTCCATGTACTCCGTGTCCACGGGAGGAGCGTGCGCGGTGCAGAGCATCAGGATCTGCCTGACCGCCTCCGCCTCGTCCTCCTTGAGGGAGTCCATCAGAGCGCCGATGTCCTCCGGTCTGTCGAGCTCCGGGGTCACGATGCACGCCAGGGCGTACAGGTCCATCGTCGGGAGGATTTTGAGCACGACCTCCTCCACCTCCCTGACGATGTCACCGTCGGCCCCGGGGAGCCTGGCGAGTGGACCCTTGGTGGCGAGCTCGTCCTCCCAGTAGAGGAGCTCCGGATACATCTCGTGGCGGAGCCTGTCCATCGGGATCCTGGCGGACCTCGTCATGTAGCGCATGACGATGTCCCCGTGCTCCGCGGTGTGGACGATGAAGCGCTTGCGGTGCTGGCGCAGGATCTCCTCGACGGGGACCTTGACCACCTCGGGCATGTCGTCGATGTCCGCGGTCTCGGCTGAGATCATGTCTTGCTCCAGGTGACGTCGGACGCCTTGATCGTGACCGTTTCGTCGTATCCGGACTGTCCGCGGGTCGGGAGGTCGTCGGCGGAGAACCAGCACGAGGAGAAGGTCAGGGTGTACTCTCCGACCTTGTGCGTGACGGTGAAGCGCGACTGCTCGTCGGCCAGCATCTTGAGCCTGTCCCACACGAGGGATGTGGATGCCACGGTGTACTCCAGGGTGATGTCCAGCATCCCGTCGGGATAGATCAGGCTCCCCGCCTTGAGAGGCTTGCCGTCCACGATGCCCTCCTTGAGGGTCAGGCCGTTGGCGATGGCGATGGACCAGCTCATGGCGGGGACGGTGATGTCCGACCCGAGGGTGATGGTCGGATAGCAGTTGTGCGTGACGGGGTTGAGCGCCGGGATCGTCGCATCCGCATTGGAGCAGAGCTCGGCCTTGGTGCTCCCCGCCTTGCTGATCATGGCCTTGGCTCCGACGGATGCGATGACCGCCTTGCCGACGCCGGACGCCGTCAGCGTGAGGCTGTCCACCTTGCACCCGCGATAGAGGTAGTACTGGTCGGGAGCCGCCTCGAAAAGCGCGGAGAAGGACGGGATGTCCGACCTCGCGGAGGAGGATCCGAGCGCCAGGTCGAGGAGGTAGGTCCACGAGTATGCGCCGTCGTCGAGATAGGTCCCGAGCTCGATGTCGAAGCCCACCTCCTGCGCGGCGAAATTGACCAGCTCAGTGGTCCTGCTCCCGTCGGAGACGAAAGTCTCGATGTCGTATGTGTTGGATTGGCTCTGGGAGCTGAGTTTTCCGCCGTAGCAGAAGGCTCCCGAGGGGAGCGTCCCGAAGGTGCTCTCCTTGATGTACTGTAGAGGCTTGAGCGCCCCGGCCGTCTTTATGCCCATGTCTGATCACCGTAGTATCTCGTGACTTCCACGTCGATGTTGAATTGGGAGTTGTTGCTGTCAGCGTCGTAGCTGACGAGGTAGGGAGGGGTGAGGCACCGGATGCACTTGTAGAGGGTGCCGTTGATCGTCTCGTCGAGGACGACGCCCATCGGCGCGGGTCTGAGCGCCTTGTAGATGTCGTCAACCATGCGGACCGTCTCCTGATACCCGAGCTCGCCCATGCCGGACACGACGGCGATGACCACTCTGTGGGTGTCGACGTCGGCGGTCAGGGACGGCTCCGAGGGAGGGGTGGACATCGTGAAGATCGCCACGCTCGGCCTCTCGCGGTACCCGTTGAGGTCCGGCTCCGAGAAGGCGTCGATGTTGCGCTCGACGACTCCGAGCCCCTGGAGGTAGTCGATGAGGTCCGTCATGACGGAGCTCACAGTCCCATCCTCCTGAGGCGTGCGTCGATCTCGTCCGCGAAGTCCGCAGGGACCTCGTTGCCGTGCTCCTCCAGGGGGACGAGGAAGAAATGGTTGCCACTGCCCCTGCGGGTCCAGTTGACCCTGCGCCCGCTCGGGAGCGGGTCGGGGAGGTCGTTGACGTACCGAGCGTACTCCACGCCTTCGGACCCGAGGAAGATCTTGATCTCGGTCCCGGCGTTCTTCGTGACCTTGAGATGGTAGGACTTCTTGAGGTTCTGATTCCCTGCGTCCTTACGATGCGGATACCGCTTGCGTGAGGACTGCGGGATGCGCTTCTGGATCGGGCCGTCGACCTTGTTGAGCATGGCCAGATGGAGAGCCTGGCGCATCTGGATCCAATCGGTGCGGAGCTGAGTCATGCGCTCCGCGTATGTCTTGAGGTCCACGACGTGGACCACCCTGACGATCCCGGTCATACGGAGTAGATCACCTCGGACTGTATGACATCCCTGACCTCGGGAGTGAGAGGAGAACCCTCGGTCCTCGCGTACATGGACTTGGCCATCATCTTGATAGCCAAGATGATGCAGGGGGGGTATGACGCATAGCCGGACGTGAAGCGCACGGTGATGTCGCCGTCGGCGTCCTCGGGGTACTCCAGCCACAGTTGAGCGGGCATCCCGGTCTCGACGCCGTACTCAGTGATCTCCTGCTCCTCGCCGTCGAGGTCCGTGTAGGTGATCTCCTCGACCTCAATGAGCGGAGGATAGAGCTCCATGATCCCCTCGCACTGCTCGGGGGTGAAGGTCAGCTCGAAGCTCCTCGGGACGATGACGCGCTCCAGCCCGCCCGCGTCCTCCAGCATCGCGCGTGCGGTGCTGACGAGCCCCTTGAGATAGCTGTCGTCGGTGCGGTCCCCCTCCCTGAGGGAGAGGTACGCCTTGAGCCCCTCCAGATTGACAGGCTCTTCGAAGTCCTCATCGGTCGATATGAACATGTTACCTCCCGCATCCTCCCGGGAGGTAGGCGGGACGGATGCGATGGTCATTCAACGACCGAGTGCATCAGATATAATCACTGATGGGAGAAGGACCGACCGCCGGATGATGACGGTCGGATGGTGGTTTGGAAGCTCACGGGAGCTTCGGCTTGTGGTTGTCGACCGCCTGGGAGACGGTCTCGGTGGCGTCGGCCACGTCGTCGATGGTCTGGGGGACCTGCTCCTTGACCGTCTTGGCGAACTGCCTGATCAGCTTGAGAGTGGTCTCGATGCCCCTATGGACGACGGTCACGAAGATCCACACGAGGATCAGCGCGAGGAGAACGGCCAGCATCGCGTAGGCGAGCGAGGGCATGCCCTCGATCCCGAGATAGGCCACGATGAAGCCCGTCAGGACGAAGGACAGCCCCTCGCCGAGGATGATACCGATGATCGTCCCCAGCGCGTAGTTCAGGGTGTAGGGGTGGTCCTGTGCGGACCAGCCCTTGTCGTTCAGCATCTCCGTGTAGGAGCGCATTGCGGTGAAGACTCCGAAGAGGATCCCGAATGGCACCAGTAGCGCCACGACGGTCATCCAGGAGGCTTCCGGGATCATGATCTGAGAGTAGTCCATGATTTCTCTCCCTCCGTCTTGCATGACGAGGACGACCGCGGCGGTGAGAGCGATCTTGGTCCCTGCGGTCAGCGGGGACGACAGGATCTCCAGCACGATTGCCGCGGAGTGCCTCATCAGGCCTTTCCCCCCTTGAGCTTGATCTTGCCCGTCTTGAGTCCCCATGCGGCCATCAGCATGCCGATGACGATGATGACTCCCAGGATGTAGAGCAGGATCTGGGTGCCGGTGCTCATTCCGGGTGCAGGCTCGGCAGGTATCGCGGAGACGGTGACGTCCCCGGTGATGGCCTGACTGAAGTCGAAGTCCCATCCGGTGTATCCCTTGGGGAGCATCGGAGCGACGGCCTTGGCGCCGTGCTCGACGGTCTGGGTGGCGTAGACGACCTGCGCCTCGCCCTCGCCGCAGACGAAGGTCACGGTGTAGGTGTCGGCGCGGAACGTGGCCGTGAAGGTCGCGTCGGCGGTGAAGACGTACTCCGCGGAGTAGGTCGCGCCGTCGGCGTCCACCCATCCGGTGAACTGGAAGGCGGTCTTCTCCGGATCGGAGGGGATGCACAGGGTCGCGGTGGACTCGGTGGTGCCGGAGGCGACCTTGGTCCCGTCGACGATCCACGCGACGTCGAAGATCTCCCTCCACTGCGCCGTGTAGATCGCGTCGGCCTTGGCGGTCGCGGACACCTCGGGCAGCCAGCCCTCGAATACGTATCCCTCGCGGACGGGGTCCGCAGGAGCGGAGACGGCTCCGTTGTAGTCGATCTTGGACTCCGAGATGGTCTTGAAGACTCCCTCGGAGACGAGGGTGTACCCATCGACGAAGGCGATGGAGTACTGAGTGGTGGCGAACTGCGCGACGAATTTGACAGGGGTTCCCGCCGTCAGGGTGACGACGGATCCGACGGCGACCGTTATGGTCGTCTGGTCCTGTTGCCATCCGGCGAAGGTCTTACCCTCGGGAGCCTTGAGCCCCAGGTCGGCGAGCGACTTGAGGGTCACGGTCTGCGAGGTCCCGGTGAAGGACTGGGTCGCCCCCTCGACCTCATACTGTATCTCGTAGGTCGTAGCGGCAGGGACCTCTTCGAGGGCATCGGCATCTGCGATGATGCCGACTCCGAGGATCCCTGCGACAGCGACTGCGACGAGAATGAAGCTTATTCCCGTTTTCGGTGACATATATTACTCACCGATAAGCGATGCTTAGGACCGCACACGTATAATCAGAGGTAAAGGGTTTAGAGAAGGGGTTTTCAGGCGCTGGGTTTGGTCGGGAGCTCCGGGATCTTGGTCGTCATCTTCTTGGCCGTGGCGGACACCTTGGCGTTCCAGCTGTCCAGGGCCGTGATGTACTCGTCCCATGCCGTGGCGGTGTCCCCCTCGGTGATGCGTCTCGACCTGTACGCCTCGGAGTAGAGGTCGTCGGTCTTGCGGTGGAGGGTGTTCCTGAACTTCTCGTGCAGGTTCGCATCCCATTTCGCTCCTGCGGGCAGGATGCCCTCGCACATCCTCTCGTACTCGCCCGGCTTGAAGCGGTACTCTGTGTAGGTGTAGATCGTCCTCGACGTTTCCTCCTCCTCATCCTGCACGGTCTCGACGGCGACTCCGCATCTGTACAGCGTCACAGTGGGTCCGGAGACGAGCTCGACAGGCTTGGTGTCCGAAATTCCATCAACGATTTCCATGGTTCGTTACCTCTTTCAACTATTGTGTAAATCGTTTCGTTTGCCAAGTGGTATCCATCACACCACCTGAGGACGCCGACATAGGAGCACAGGGATCCCATGTCGTGGATGTCCAGGGTGTCTCCCGTCGTCGTCAGCCTCTGCCTGATGGCCTTGCACTTGGACTTGAGACGCTTGACGGTCGGATCCTTGAGGAGGACATGGTCGCGGAACGTGCGGTAGCCCACGAAGTCCACGCCCCTGTCGTCCACCGGGAAGATCTGCCAGTTGTCCTTCATCGTCAACCCGTCCGCACGGAGGAGCTCGTCGACCTTGCGCCTGGCCCGGTGGAGCCACGCCTTGGAGGAGCCCAGGATGATGATGTCGTCCATGTAGCGGATGTAGTGCCTGCAATGCCACACCTGTGTCATGTAACGGTCGATGTCCGCCAGATAGAAGTTAGCGAAATACTGGCTGGTGTAGTTGCCGATGGGGAGACCGCTCCCGGGGAAGCCGTAGATGATCTCCCTGCACAGCCACAGCACGTCGGGATCCTTGATGCGCCTCTCCAGCTTGCGCATCATGATGTCCTTGTCGATGCTCGGGAAGAACTTGCGGACGTCCATCTTGAGACAGTAGACCGTCCCCTCGGGATCCTTGCGGAGGGCATCCCTCAGCTTCTGGAGAGCCTGGTGCGACCCGCGACCCTCCATAGCGGCGAAGGAATGCCCCTCGCCGATGTAGTCCATGATCATCGGCCTGATCTGGAGCATCAGCGCCCAATGGACGATCCTGTGCGGGTCGTAGTCGATGTCGTAGACGATGCGCTCCTTCCCGCCCTCATGGATTGTGAACGCGCGATACTCCCCGCTCCGGTACGTCTTCTCGATCAGGGATTTCTGGATCTCCTGCAGACGGGGGATCGGGTCGACGTCGAAGACCGCGACCTGTGGCTTCCGCGTCTTCCCCCGACGGCTCCTCCTGTACGCTTCCATGAGGTTGTCCGAGGACACGACGTCCTTCCACCTGTTCTTGAGTCTCTTGACCACGCCGATCCCGCCTTTACCTATTCGCAGACGGTTCACCGACGCACGGTCCGTTACTAAGTCCGCTTTCGTTTTTATATTCCACCAAGAGGTGAGGCCGAATGGAGTGTGATTTGTGATGATTGAGGTAAATTTCAGGCGAGCCCCACGGTTATTGTTGGAGTTGTCCACCGTATTGCGGTTGAAGTACGCTGGACCAGCATTCCCAGAAGATTCATTCGAGTTCCCACCCACATAGGGAGCAACGTTCGACGAATTGGCCGAGAACAACCGAGCAGAGCTGCTAATCCACTGGCCTGCCCATTTCTGGACTGTGAAGTAAGAAGAGGTTTAGGTGCACCTCCCGGTGAGACCCGTTTGGCGCGGTTCTTGGTCCATGTCGCTTCTCCTGAGGTTCGTCTCGCGCGGGGACGCGCTCACAAATCGAAAACAAAGGCCAGGCGAGCCCCACGGTTATTGTTGGAGTTGTCCACCGTATTGCGGAAGAAGTACGCGGGACCAGCAGTCCCAGAAGATTCATCCGAGTCCCCACCCACAGAGGGAGCAACGCTCGACGAACTGGCCGGGAGGTACTGATAGTCGCAGAGCCCCGTCGTGTTGCTTCCGCCCGCCGTGTCGCCCATGCCCCAGCTCAGGTCGCCCATCTTGATGGTCAGAGGGGTGCCGTTGATGCTCGCGTCGAATCCGGAGATTTCCGTTTTGTTGGACGTGTTGTCCGTCGGAGTGACGTTCTGCCCGACGAAGAGGGAGTTGCCCGAGTAGTACGAGTCGTCAATCCATTGGGATTTCGACGCCCAGAAGTTCTCGATCAGGAACTTGTGAGCGTTGCCCGTGGACCCGACGTTCCCGGCATACGGCCCGAGCGCATCGCACAGCCCGGTGGTGGATGCGCTGTACGACAGCCCTCCCCTCCCGGTGAGCTCGGGGACGTTGAATCCCTTGGCCCTCATCCAGGCCTTCTCCCTCATGAGCTGCCAATGGTGGTAGTTCCACTGCATGGCCTTCCCGTCGCGGACGCTGTTGGCGGCCGCATAGGTCCGGAAGTTCGGCCTGGTGACATTCCCTGTGGCTGTCACGCCGGAGATAGACTTGAGCACGCTCGATGCGTTGTATCCGAGGTACACGCCGATGGCCAGATAGTCGTAGGTGTGACCGCCGATCGTGTGCGCGTAGGCCGTCCCCTCGGAGGATCTGCTGGAGTGCGACACCTTGCCGTCCTGTCCCTTGCGGTACTGCGTGGGGATGCAGAACATGGTGTTCTCCGATGTAATGGCCGACGAGCCCGTCTGGGAGTAGTCCCACTCCTTGGCGTCGTCGTCCCACACGGCCAGCACCTGCGCCAGGTTGTAGGGGTTGAGGAGCTGGTGGAGGTACTGCCCGCCCGATCCCGACTGGAACGTCGCGTAGAAGCACTTTTCGAGGTCCATCCCCGTGTCGGTGGAGAACGCCCATTCGCCCTCCTGTGCGCATCTGGCCAGGGTGCTCCCGGTCCCTCTGACCGGGGTGTATCCCACGAGGTCGTCCGCATAGGTGATCGCCGCCTCGGGGTCCGTCTGCATCGTGGTGGTGTTGACCGCGATGGAGTGGAGCCAGCCGAAGGCCAGGGTCAGAGCGACCGCATAGGATCCTCCTCCGGCCACGACCTGCGTCACGGGGTCGCACGTGGCTCCCGACGGAGCGTCCGAGGCTATGGTGTAGGATCCGACGCCGTTGAGCGTCAGGCTGGCCGTCGCCCCCGTGCCTGTGGACGCCGTTACGACGTCCGTCCCGTCCGAGGACGTGGCCGTGATGGTCCTCCCGGCGTAGGCCGTGCCTCCCGAGGAGTCCGAGACGGTGACGTTGACCGTAGGCTTGGTCAGGAGGCTGAAGGTCGCATCATATGTGCCGTTTTTGACCGCCGTCACGGTCTGGGATTCAGGCGTGAGGTAGCCATTGGGTGCCGTGACGGACACCGTGTACTCGTCCTCGTCGAGAATCAGGGTGCACGTCCCCGAGGACGAGGTGTACCCTGTCTTGGTCGAGTCCCCGACCGCGGACACCGTCAGCCCCGCGATGGCCGGACTGACCGTGACGTCGAGCTTGGGACGAGCGTCCAGCGCGAAGCTCAGGCTGTACGTCTGCCCCGCCTCCGTGACCTGCGTCTTGGACGCAGGAGCGTAGTAGGTATCCGGTGCGTCGCACGAGATCGTCCACGACGCCGCAGGCAGGGACAGCGTGACCGTGCCGTCGGAGGATGTTATTCCGGAGATAGGAGACATGCCCGTCGCGACGGCGGTGATAGTCCTGCCCGATGCGACGGCCGTCGTGCTGACCGTGACGACCACCTGCGCCTCCAGATAGAGGTCGAAGGCGTGCGTGTAGGCCTGCCCCGCCAGAGGGGTCAGGGGGTACGACGCAGGGGTCACATAACCTTCCGGCGCGTCGCACGATATGATGTAGGTGGTCCCTGCCATGAGGGTCAGGGATGCGGTCCCGTCCGAGGACGTCTGCGCCGTTACAGGGGTGCCCGACGTCGTGGGGGTGGCTGTGATCGTCCTGCCCGATGCCTTGCCCGAGGAGCTGTGGTCTGTCACCGTGACGGACAGCGTAGGCTCGTCGAGGATGGCGAAGGTCTTGGTGTAGACTCCTCCTGCGGACGCGGACACGCTGGCAGATGTCGGGGAGACTCCCTGCCCCGTGGGGTAGTCGACCGTCACGGTGTAGTCGCTGATCTCCAGCTTGAGCGTGACCTTGCCGTCCGTCCCCGTGGTCCCCGTGATGGCATCCCCGTCCTCCGGGGTGCATGTGACCGTCCTTCCTGCCTTGTCCGTCCCCGTGCATGTCACGGTGAGCTTGGGAGCCTCGTAGCACGAGAACTCCAGGGTCGTGGACGTGTCCTGGATGGTCGCCGTCGCCGAGCTCGGGGAGAAGGTGAAGTCCGTCTTGGCGCAGGTCACGGTGTAGACCAGCCCCTGCTTGACCGTCAGGGTGCACGTCCCCGATGAGGTGGTGGTGCCTGTGACCGTCGCTCCCGATCCCGGGACGGCGGTCACGGTGATGCCCGACAGATCGGGAGAACCCGCCGATGCCGAGACGGTGATGTTGAGGAAGAAGGATGTGGATCCTCCTCCCGCACCGAAGGCGCTCAGGAGCTTCCCTGTCTGCGTCCCCTTGGTCCCCGTCGCCACGCAGTTGATGGGGACGGTCGGTCTGTCCCCGTCGGCGACGAGCGTGATGACTCCCGCCGAGGAGATGGCCGTGGCCGTTATCTGAGCCTCCGCCAGGACCTCGCGTGCGTCTCCGTCGGGAGCGTCCGCGCCGATGATCGGCGTGGCGATGGCCGCCGCATCCGACACCGCGACGCTCGCCGTGTAGGGCCCACTGCCCTGCCACGCGTCGGCCGGGATCGTGAAGGCCACGGCCACATCGGGGATGATGGTTCCGGGGAGCTTCCCGCCCGAGTCGAGGATGGGGACGTCGCCCTCTCCGCTGGCCTGCTCGGTCGCCGTAATAGGACCGTCCACCGACCAGCCGTTGTTCGCTTGAAATTCGCTCATGCTATACCTCTGACCGTGTAGGTCTCGCCGCTCGCCGGAGCGGTGTGGAAGCGCACCGTGATGGAGGTCGCCGTGGCGGAGACGTCCGCTCCCGGGATCTTGCGTCCGGTGCTGTCGTAGACTACGGGATCCGGCGTCCCGCTCAGCCCGTGGGTGAGTGTGAAGATCTTGGTGGAGCCATCCCCGGAGATGGTCCCCGTGTACATCGCGAGCTCCGACGCGGACGGGGTGAACCACTCCCATGTGCCGTCCTCGGTCAGGCGGAGCGACTGTCCCTTCTGGCCTGCGGAGGACAGTTCGACCAGCTTCCCTGCGGCGTTGCCCGTCGGGAGGTAGTCTATGGCCACCTCTCCCGAGGTGATCTTGGAGCCGGGCAGTCCGGGGATGTCGTCTGCCACGAGGTCGCGTCCGTCCAGGACGAGCCCCTGCGCGTTGTACTCTACGACCGGGTGCTCTCCCGCTGTGATGCCGTCAACCTTGGTCACGGCCCCCACGTCGTCCGCATCGAGGACGACCGCCCCCTGGAGCGTCTTGCCGTTGAGCGTGGTGGCGATGTCCACCGCTCCGACGTCGGACGCCTTGAGGATGACGACGCCTCCTTTGCCGTTGACCGAGATGACCGAGCCGGGTCCGACGATCTGCACCCATGAAGTCAGGTCCGAGTAGGATCCGTTGAGCATGTAGACTCCGTCGTTGTTGACGTCGGGGTCCGAGGAGACGCCCGCCCAATCACCCTGCTCCGCATCGGAGAGGGTGACGAGGTCGGCCCTGGTGTCCACCGTCCCCATCCACTCTGCGATGGCCAGCGGAGGCAGGACGGAGTTGGGGAGCTTGCCGTCGGAGTCCAGCGTCGGGACCTGCCCCGAGGACGTCCCCGCATCGCGTACGGATGCGGTGCCGAGGCCGATGTTGGACCTGACCTGCGCCTTCTGCGAGTCGGTGAGCTCCTGCTCGTCGATGCTCAGGCACCCGAGCGCCAGGGGGTCGATGGTGACGTCCCCGGTCAGGCCGTTGATGGTCGTGACCACGGTCTCGGGTCCGAGGCCGGGCCGATAGATCATGAGGATCCACTCGTTGGCCGACGGCGCGGAATGGAAGGTTATCTTGAGGTGGTCCTTGGAGATGCGCTCCACGACGGAGTCCGAATCCCTCATGCGTCCCTCCTTCTCGTAGAGGAGGTGGCCGACGTTATAGGTCCCGAAACCGTGGTTGCACACGAAGGACGTGCTCGTGCCGTCCCCGAGGGTGAAGATCTTGTAGGCGCCCGGCTCGTCGCCTCCTCCGCCCGATCCGTCGCCCTTGACGAGGGACCACCATACGGAGCCCTCCTCCTCGGGATCGTGGCCGATGTTGCCGCCGTTCTGCGAGATGTACAGATTGAGCTTGCGGACGACCGTGGAGCCGGAGTGGTACTCCTCGGTCGAATCCCACTCGGGGGTCCCCCTGTCCACGTGGACGACCCTCGCGTCGAGGGCCTTGGTGTCGAGCTCGCTCTTGACGAGCTTCTCCGAAGGGAGCATGTCGTCGGAGGTCGGGTCCGTCCAGACGTCGGTCACGCGGGGGCCCGTCGCTCCGACGTTGCCGTCGCCGTCCGTCATGAGGAGACGCTCGGATCCGGAGAGCTTGGAGTGCAGGAAGCTCTCCTCGACGGCCTTGGTGGACGGGATGGTCGTGTCGGACGGAGTCTCGGGCCATGTCGTCGCGACGTCGGTCCATGCCAGGAAGTCGTCGTCCACATGGATCGTCTCGAACGTCCCGTCGAGACGGGTGAAGGTTATGACTCCGCCCTCCTCGGTCACGTCGCAGAATGCCCCGTGGATGTCCGGCTCGTAGGAGTCCTCCACGGTCTCCATCGCATGGATGGCCTTGGTGACGCGGAAGATCAGGATGTTCTCGCTGGCGTACTCCTCGGTGTCGCTCCTGAGGACGAGCTGCATCGGAAGGCGGAGGTCTTTGCATCCCCTGAAGATCGTCCGCGGGATGACGCAGGACCCGTCGGCATCCAGCGTCAGGTACGGCCGAACCTTCTTCTTGGATCCCTGGACCTCGACGGCGACGTCGAACTCCAGACGTGCATCGTAGCCTTCGGGCAGTCCAGTGACGGAGATCCGGGTGGAGCTCGAATCGAGCGTCGTCCCTGCATAATCGCTGTCAGGAGCACCGAACCTACGGGTCTTGTCGTCGTAGGTGACGTTAATCTCCATCATGTGAGAATCAATGGACGAAAAGATTAATTGTCATCAGTTGCAGAAAAAAAGGAAGGAGAGGGGTCGCCCCCTCGGTTTGCGAAGATCACTGCGTCGGACAATGCCTGCATCCGGTCTTGAGAGCTACGATGGCCAGGTCGGTGGATTTGGTCCCTCCGGTGATCTTGACCTTGACGTAGTTCTTGAATCCCTTGTATCCGATGATCCCCGCCCTCGCGGTGGAGTCGGCGGAGGTCAAGGCGAAGGATCCGTAGACGTCCTCGTCGGCCACGTCGGTGAAGGTGCCGTCGGAGGTGTCGCACTCGGTCAGGGTGACGGACACATCCCCGGAGGCGGACCCGGAGCAAATGAAGCTCAGCTCCAGGCATCCCTCGACGGGAATGACAGCGGTGTTGGCGTAGATCGCCTCGGACTGCGAAGCGAGCTCGTAGACGGTCATGCCTTCACCTCCAGCTTGACGAAGCTCTTAGGCTGGACCACGGCGGCTCCGAGTCTGCAGGTGAACTGGTACTCGACCCTTCCCTTGGTCCTCAGGCTCTGCGACGTCTCGTCCATGATGAGCTCGACTCCCTGGCGGTCCACGATCGCGTAGTCCTTGAGTGCGCCGTACATGATCGGGCATGCGCTGGCGGCGATGCCGGGTGCGGACGGAGCCTTGACGATCCTGTATCCGCCGAAGGTGGAGGGCATGCCGTCGATGAGGCTGGGGTTCCAGAGGTACTGCCCGTTGGAGTCCTTGAGCTTCCTGATGGCGACCTCGGTGGCCTTGTTCATGATGAACGCGCACTCCGGCTCCAGAGCCCAGGGGACCTGCGCGGTCATGTCCAGCAGGTCGTCGGCTCCAACGGTCGCGCTCTTGGCGGAGGTGATGGACTCGATGGCGGAGCAGGTCCACAGCCCCTCGGGGAGGTTGGTGCCCTTGCCGTTGATGAAGGCCTCTCCCTCGCCGCGTGCGATCCTGTCGATGAGCTTCTTGGTGATGTAGGACTCGACGTCGAAGCTGGCGTCGTCCCTCATGACCCTCGTCATGAGGATCCTGGCGTTGCACTCGGAGATGGGGATGTTGACCTTGCCGAATCCCGGGGTGTCGGTGGGGCTTCTGTCCTCGGTCTCTCCAACCCATTCGAGTCCGGCGTCGGCATCCTCCACGGGGATCTCCAGAGCGGCGCTCCCGGTGCTGAGGACGGTCGCGTTGGCGCGAATCTCGTCGATGTCCCTGACCTGCTCGAAGACGTAGTTCAGGTAGTCGGTGTGGACGAGGTATCCTCCGGACGGTCCGTCGTTGACGGCCATGCCCTTGCGGATGGCCGCGAACATCGCCTTGACCTCGGGGATCTCGAAGACCTGCTTCGAAGAGGCCACGAACTGCCCTTGCCTGCCCATCTTGATGTCGATTCCATCGACAGCGCTCTTGAGCGCTTCGATGCTCTTCTGCTGCTCCATCATGGAGCTCTTCGCATCGTCGTACTTGATGCCGAGTCCCTGGAAGTCCTGGGAGATGCCCTTGACGACCTGGTTGATGGCGTTGAGCTCCGATGCGATCTCTTTCATATCGCTCATATTTGCACATCCTTGATTTTCTGTGCGAGGTCCTGCATGGAGCTCTTGAGCTCATGCAGGGACCTCATGGCCTTCTGCACCTCGGAATCATCCTCCGGGTCTTCCTTGGTCTCGGGATCCTCGGGTTCGCCTCCCGGCTCGTCCGAGGTCTCGGGATCCTCCGGCTCCTTCCCCTCGTCCTTCTCGTCCTCCGGAGTGACCTCCTCGGAGACGGCCTCGTCGATGGCACGCAGGATCTTCTCCTGCTGCTCCTCGGTGAGGCTCTTGAACTCGGGCAGAGCGGACAGGCTCTTGCGCAACACTGCGCCTTTCTTCTGGGCCATTGCTTTCGCCTCCGCGTATGCGAGGGTGTTGCACGGGAAGGTTACGAAACTGCCCTCCCATAGGTCCGCCTTCATGATGTGGCGCACACCGTCGACATATCCCCAATCGGACATGTTGAAGCCCACGGACAACCCACGGATGTCCCCGGCCTTGAGGAGTGCGAACGCCTCACGACCGCGCTGGACGTCCTGGTTGAAGTGGCCTTCGATGACCAGGGCCGATTTGGTGTCGACGACTTTGAAGGACCCGATAGGCTCCGTCATGTCGTGCTGCCACAGGAGAGGGAACTGCCCGCCCTTCGCGCTGACGGACTCGTCCCAGCATCCCGCGTCGCAGACGTCCCCCGCCAGATCCTCGTTCCCGTAGGTCGACAGGATCCCGCGGAAGTTCCCCTCCGCGTCGGCGGCCTTGAACTCGTCGAGCGAGAAATGCTTGATGATGAGCTCCGTCATGGGTGAGAGATTCCCGATGATGGCTATTCTATCATCACAATCATGTATGGAAGGTGATGAAGCAACGGCAATTCACGACCTCTCCCGCGGGTGCTCCGTGGGTGGAGTCCGCAGGGCAGTCCATCGTCACCGAGCCGTAGCGCCCCGTCCACCGGAACACCTCGGAGAGCTCCACGCTCCGCTCGTTGAGATGCTTGTGCGTGTCCCTGACCTCCGCGTCGAGGGCCGTGTTCCATTCCTTGTACTCCGTCCTGGCGGAGTCGAGGGACTTGGCCGTCTCCAGCGATGCGCGGTTGGATGCCGCCGTGCTCTCGGTCCGTGCGATGACCGACGAGCGGTTGGGGATGATCTGGTCGAGGTAGAGGGAGTCGATGCCAATGCGGAAGTCCACGACGGACTCTGACGAGTAGTAGATCCTGCGGATCTCCTCCAGTGTCGTGTCGTCTATCTGGACGATCTTCTCCCCGCACTGCTCCAGGATCCATCTCCTGATGGCGACGAGCCACACGTCGTCGTCCTCGGGCATGCCTGACGCCTTGCGCTCCAACCTCTCCCTCCATGCCTTGGAGGTCATGTCCTCGTCGACCATAGGGTAGATCTCCTCGGCGACGGACGTGTAGAGCCACGACAATATGCGTTCCTTTTGCTTATACGTGGACTTGACCGCTTGGAGGATGCTCCGCTCGTCCGGGTCCTCCAACGCCTCCACAGCCTGCCGTTCCGCGTCGAAGACGGACTTGAGCATCGACTTGGCTGAGCGCTCGTAGGCGTTGCGGACGCGCTCGACCTGGCGGTACGCCCTCGCACGCTGTGCGCGGGACATGCCTCCGACGAGCTTGACGTGCGGAGCGGACTCATACGCCCTGCTGAGCGTCATCGTCGTCCTCCGGACCCTGCGCCATAGGCTGGACCTGCACTGCGACCGCCGCCTCGTTGAGAGGGATCCTCGACATGTTGGTGAGGATGACGTCCCCGTCCGCGCCGACGTCGCCGTAGCCGAACACCTGACGCTTCTCGTTGGTCGTGAGGAAGTCGCAGCTGGTCATCGCCGCATACATCGAGGTCTGGTCCCCGGAGAGGTCCTGGACCTTGGCCACGTCGTAGGTGAGGTCGGCCACGTCCTCGTAGTAGGGCAGGAGGTAGTGTGCGAGCTCGGAGTAGATGAGCTCCAGCTCCGGAAGGATGCACGACTTAGCGTACTGCGAGCGCGCCTCTGCGAGGTTGGCGTAGGTCTTGTTGGCCACGTCCCCGACGAGCTCCGAGGGGACGTTGTACGCCACGCAGATCGCGCGGGAGTTCATCGTCATGCCCTCCACGAAGTCCATCTCCACAGCGGTGAAACCGTTGGGGATGGCCTCGATCTCCTCCGGGACGACCATGACGTTGGACTGGTTCTCGGCGCCCTGGTAGGATCCGCGCATCTCGTCCTTGAGGATCTTGCGCTGGAGCTTGGACAGGTTGCCCTTGGTCCTGAGGATCATCGAGGGACGAGCGCCGTTCTCCAGGGTGCTCTTATTCCACACGCCTGCGGCGTTCTGCATCTCGACGTTGATGCGTGCGACGTACATCGGGGAGATGCCGAAGAGCTTGTCCGAGCTGTTGTTGAGCTTGATGTGGATCAGGCCGTCAGGCTCGACGGTGCGGGTTTCATTCCCGAAGTTGAGGATCCACGAGCTCACTGGCTCGAATTTGTTGTTGGTGCGCATCGGGGTGACTTCCGCCGAGGAGAACACCCACAGCTCGGCGATGCCGGAGAAATGCGTGCGGATGGGGTAGATGTAGGCGTTGCCGTTGATGCCGAGATATGTTTCGATCTGACCGACGAACTGCGCCCACGACTGCTTGGGATTGGGACGCGCCAGGAGCTTGAGGAGAGGATGCTCCTGGCTTGTGACCTCGTTTCCGGCATGGTCGTACACGATGGGAGGAACGCTGGACACAGAGCCTGCGCGGAGATTGACGCAGGAGAACACATACGGGTTGCGCTCGAATCCGTCAAGGAATTGACTCCACATGCCTTTGCTGATGAGCTGTGTGGATGTGAGGAAGCGAGCCGGAGGATTAGGCTTGGACGGCCTGCCGGACGCCGCCTTGCGCGTGAATGCTCCGAAGATGCCCATGTGCGAATCATCCCTCCGTTTCTTAATGTGTCATCACTTACAGCCACTCGATATGCAACTCTCCGCCGTGGTCCCTGATGTACACGAGGTACTGCGACACCGAGTCGGTGATGTCGTCATGCTCCCCCTCGGGGAACTGCGCGAGGTTGTCTATGACCGCCTGCGAGACGGACGTCGGGAGAAGGACCTCAACTCCGCCGTCCCGGAAGACGGTCGCGGGGAGATGCACCCTGCCCGACTCGATGGCGGGGGTGGCGATGTCGAGGCGCTGTCCCTTGTCCATCTTGCCGGGGTTGATCGCCTTGATGGGCATGTTCGGACGCTTCTCCCGGAGCTCCTGTATGAGGGAGATCCCGGAGCTCTTGTCCTCGATGAGGTTGTAGGTCGGACGATAGAGGTTGTTGAGCCTGATGGCCTCCCTCACGAGGTCCGGGAAGAGGAGCTTGTCGCAGGTCATGTCTATGAGGTAGTGGTCGTCCTTGATGCGGAGCCATACGGTCCCCACGCAGTAATCGGACAGCTCTTTGACCGTCTGGGCCGTGTCCCATGAGATGTAGATGTCCGACGAGTGGGAGCGGAGCTCTCCGACGGAGTCCACGTCGTAGAACTGCCACCATGACCGCTTGATGCGTCCGACGTCCATGTCGTCGAGGAAGTCGCACTCGTACTCCTGCCCGTAGATCCTACTCCCCAGTCCGAGGAGCTCGTCGTGGAGGAAGGACAGCATCTCCGGAGTCTGCATGCGGGGGTTCTCGGACGCCCTTATGACGTACTTGCCCCAGAGGTCCGAGAGGTAGTGCTCGTAGAACTTGCCGGACTTGTCCTTGGGGGTCGAGACGAGGATGAACTGCCCGTGCGTCGTCAGGAGCATGGGGGACAGCGCGGCGTAGATCTCGTCGGGGACTCCCGCCGCCTCGTCGATGATGATGAGGTTGGCCGTCACTCCGCGGATATTCCACGACGTAGCGGGGAGCGAGAGGATCCTGCTCCCATTGAGGAACTCCACGCTGAGGGTGTTGTCCACCGTCTGCATGGCGGAGTACTCCGGGATCGCCCTGATGAGCTTCCGGATGTCTCTCAGAAGATCGGAGCTCTGACGCTGCGTAGGCGAGACGAGGACGATGGTCTGGTCCTCGCGGAAGATCGCCCTGTGGAGGGCCTTGATGCCCACTGCGGTGGACTTCCCGCCCTGACGATGGACAAGGAGGATCAGCTTCTCCCGCGTGTCCCGCAGGAACTCCCTCTGCCACGGGTCGAGCTCGTACTCGACGACAGGCTGTATGACGTCCTCCGCCCACGAGTCCGGCTCGTATGTCCACATGAGGTCCTGGAGCTCAGCGTCGGTGAGGTTGACCTTAGGCTTTCTTCTCGCCGTCATGTCCCGATAGTGCCGTCAGGAGCTCGGGGTCCTTGTCGATCCTCTTCTTGAACGACTTGAGCTTCGCTTCGTCGACGATGCGCACCGTGGTCTCGACCTGCTGAGGTTTGGCCTCTCCGATCTGCTCCCTCAGGAGCTCGATGGCCTTGATGTCGCCTGCGCGGGCCTTGCAGATGAGCTTGAGCATGATCGCGTCGTTGACCGTGAGGTTGGCCTTCTTGCCCTGCTCGACGGTCGTGACGTCTTCGAGGGGGATGACTTCGCCCCCCTTGATGGGCATGCGGAGGAGGATCTCCAAGGCCTCGGCGAAGGTCTTTCTCTCCCTCCGAACCTCGGCACATCTCTTGGACCCTTTTGCCCCCATTTTCGCCGCTGAATCGCCGCTGAATTGTGTCGCCTTGCCCTTCTCAAGGTTCTTCATCCGCTTCTCGATCCCTGCCTTCGTCGCTGTGGATTTCGACGAGGTCATGCCCTGTCCCTCGGTCCGACGACCTTGTGATACTCCGGCTCGTCGAGCTCGGCGATCTTGGTCCTGCATTGGGAGCAGAGGATGCTCCGTCCGTCTTTGATGATGTAGGAGCTCCCGCACCTCGGGCAGATGTACGACATCGCTCCACCTCGGTCTCGTCCCACAGAGCGACCTGCACATGGCCGTCGCTCCTCGTCTCCGTCGGCTTCCTGCCGTTGGCCTCCTCCAATGCGTCCGCTATCCTGCGGAGCTGGTAGTTGGTGATGCCGAGGAGGTGGTGCATGACGATGGTGTCCGCCGTGCTGTAGTGCTCCGGCACGAAAAGGAGGCGCTTGGTGCCGTGGGGGGTCTGGACATACGTCCCGAGCAGGTCCCCGTCCTCCAACATGTCGTTGATGCGCTTGGCGATGGTTGGAGGAGCCGCGAGGTTCATTCCGAAAATGTCCTTCTGGCAGATTTCCCGCCCCTCGGCGTTGCACGCCTTGACGATCTTGAGGATCTCGACGCATCCGGGGTCCATGTCACTCACTCTCCACACGGGGCGCTATGAGGACGACGAAGCTCGCGCATCCTATCGAGAACTTCAGGCTCATGAGGGACTTGTCGGAGTAGCACACGTCCACGGTGTCCGCCCTGATGCGCTTGACGATGCCCGTCAGGATGGCCGTGCCGACGGACGTCTGCGCATCGGACACCGCCTGCGTGGGGATGATCACCTCGTCCGTCTCCCCGTCTCCCGCCGTGATGATGCGGAGACCGCCCTCGGAGATCCTCATGTGTGTGGTCTCCCCTATCCTCTCCAATCCCGCCAGTCTCGAGAGCTGACCCTTGTCCACCGTGACGCACACCTCGGGGGAGAAACTGATCTCCCTGGGGATGGTGCCCTTGCCCGCATAGGAGTTGAACACCCGCCTCCTCGATGCCGTGTGGACGAGGATCTGCCCCGATGCGGTGACGCCTATCGTGACCTCCTCGTCGCTCATCGACTTCAGAGCGTCGACGATCCTGTCCGCCGGGATCTGCAGGGGATTGACGATGGAAGGGGAGTAGTCCGTCCCGCTCATCTCCGCCTCCATCGTGCACATCATGACCGACGCCTCGTCCTTGACGACGCACCGGATGGAGCTCTCCGAGAAGCTGAGGATGAACTGCCCCTCCTTGCCTGCGACGGCGACGATGGGGTCGAGGACGTCCAGGATCTGCCTCGGACCGTCCGCCTTGATGATGGGTTGGAACTGCATGTTATCAATCCTTGGTGGAAGGGGTTTGTGTGGCGGCGACCCATGCGAGGAGGAACGACCCTCCTTCGAGGATCAGTCCGCACAGGGTGTCCCTGGTGTAGACCGTGAAAAGCACCGTCAGGAAGGTTCCGACGAAGAGGATCGACGCGGCATAGAGTTGATGGCGTTCTCTTTCAGACAATTCGACCTTCGTTCTGTCGGGATTTTCCATGTGTCCCGAATGATTCTTCGGGACTTGAACGTTTGTATCGGTGTTAAGTCTGATATCGGTCATTATTCAGGGGCCTCCATCATTTCCGCCATCTGCACGAGCACGTCCTCGATGGCGATCTGAAGTGCGACGCACGTGTCGAAGCTCCCGACGATCTCCGTCTCGTCCATTCTGACCTCGACCGTCGGCGTCCCCTCTGCCGGGATCCTGCCCGTGACGTCGATGCGGTGGCCGTCTCTGGAGACCAGGTAGCGGGTGATGGGGGTCACAGATCTCCCTCCAGCATCTCCATGACCCTGGCCATCTCCTCCTCCGTCAAGCCGTAGTGCTTCCGAGTCCACTCCGTCGAGAGGACCACGCCGTCGTCGAAGATCTCCGACGCGATCCGGTGGAGCCTGTCGTCGTCGGTCATCGGTCAGCCTCCTCGCGCAGGCGGTCGGACACCGCCCTTTCGCCGTTGCGGAGGCATGCCCGGAAGTCCTCGACGACGTCCTTGATGTCGAAGAGCGTCGGCACGAAGCGGTCGTGCCCGTCCCGGTGCTCGAACGCCTCCTCGACGCGGAACTCCAGATCGTCGCATGCGCCGATGGCGGTGATCAGCGCCGTCCTGACGCTCTCCAAGTGCTCGCGCGGTATCATTCGTCGTCCTCCCTGCGGTCCACTCCGGGACAGAGCATCCCGAGCGTCGCCCTGGTGCACCGGAGCATGTCGACCTGCTGCCACACTGCGGTCTGGAGGTCCATGAGCGCGGGCAGGATGGCGTCTTTTTGAGCCTTTGCTCCGGGCATCTCCTCGATGGCGAGCTGTGCGTTCTTGGCGCTCCGGGCGACGGTCTGGAGCTGAGCGGTGAGCGTCGCGATCAGGGAGATGGAGTAGGCCTGGACCATGATGGACTGCGCCTCCGGCTTGGGGATGTACTCGGTCATTTCGACCACGCCTCCAGCACCTCGTCGATCTCCGCCCTGACCTGCCTCAGCTCCTCGCACATCCGGCCGATGGGGAGGGTGGAGAAGAGCTGGTGGCGCATGAACTCGAACGCCGTCCGTGCGATCCTCGCCGCGTCCCGGTCGCATCCCTCGTGCTCCTCGACGATGAGGTCGAGGGATTGGAGCATGGCGATGAGGGAGCGGGCATTGACCTCGTCCTCGAACTCCGCCCGCCATCCCTCCTCGGGGAAGCTCGGGAATTTCCAGCGGTCGGCCTTCATCCTGTACCCGCAGTCGCAGTAGACAGAGATCGTCTCCACCGCCCTCAGGCTTTCGAGGTAGACGCTCCCGACCACCCTGCGGTCCTGCTCGTCCATCTTCGCCCAATCCTCGGGGTGCGCCCCGTTGGACGGGTCCAGGAGGTCGTCGAGGTCGTGGATCATCTCCAGATCTCCGATGTACTCCCCGTCGTTGTCCCACCAGTGGATGTCGCGGGGTCCGAGCTGACGTCCGCAGATAGGACATGGCAGAAGCTTGAGCGTCATGCCGTCACCGCCAGGAGCATCATCAGCTTCTTTCTAAGTTCCTCGATTTCCGCTCTGGTCATCCAGAGCATCGCCTCCTCATCGGAGGCGTCCAGGACCAACATGAGGAAGCGGTCCCTGTGGGACTGGATCCTGATGGCGGGGACCGCCGTCTGGTGCTCGGAGACGTCGGCCACATCGACCGAGACGTTATAGGACGTCCCCTCGGACTGCTCCAGCTCCGCCAGCTCCTGTGCGACCTCGTCGATCTCGAAATCGAGACCGACGATGCACCCGGTCTCCGCCATCTGGCAGAGGCGGTGGAAGGTCCATCCGTTGTCATACAGTTTCTTGGCTTTCTCTTTCGGCGTCATTGCGTCATCTCCTTGATCGTCTGCTCATCCAGCTCCTCGTCCTCCGCCGGGACCCACCTCGGGCACATCCCGACGATGGCGAGGTCCCAATCCTCGTCCTCCATCCGGTCCTCCGCCATGCATCCCACGTCGTCGTCAGCCGGGCCGTGACCCTCGAAGTCGACGTACATCGGCCTGATCGTGACGTTGCCGCAGGTCTTGCAGGACCTGTCGGTGCTCTCGACCGTGTAGTGCGTCGAGAGGTCCGACGGAGCCTTGGCCTCGACCATGCGGGCCATGTCGTGCTCCGCCGACTCCCTTGTGGGGTAGACGGTCACGACCGCGTGCTTGACCACCGCCCAGGGCATCGATCCACCTCCTCGACGGTGCAGATCTGCGCGGTGTTGAGGAGGATTCCTCCCGCCATCCCCCGAGGGGTCGTGTGGACGTAGACCAGGGGGTTGTCATGGTAGCGGTTGAGGTCGTAGATGGACGTCGACTCCTTGTAGTCGACCCGGTAGACGTACAACTCCTGGCCGTCGGACATGCGGACCTTGAGGGTCATCGCTCTCCCCTCCCCTCTCCGAGAGTGACCTCGGGGACGAGCACCCAGGGGTGCTCGCACTCGATGCTCCCGAAATCGACGGTCATTGCCGTGTGGTAGCGCTCGGCGGGACTCCACGCGAGGGAGACGGTCAGAGCGATGTCCCGGGCCGTCCTCGGAGCGACCATGATTCCGATGTGCTCCGCATCGGTCTCCTCCGGGATCACCTGCGCGAGACCCGTCACGAGGTCGATCAGGCGGTAGTGCTGGCGGACGGTCAGGGTGTCCGGGTCGTACCGGATCGCGAGATAACCGTCCTGAACGTCGGACTGGTCGCAGAACTTCAGGAACGCCTCCAGGCGGTCGGCGATGTCGGCGGTCATGTCAGCTCGCCTCGTACATCGAGCATCCGGAGCACTCTCTGTCGTATGCGGTCCCTCCGCGGAACCTGCAGGTCCCCATGACGTAGATCTCTCCGCCTTCCATCTTGCCCGTGGCCTCGTCAGCCTTGAGATACTTGCAGATTTTCCCATCGGGGAAGACGGCGCTGACGTCCAGGACGTCCTTTAGTGTGATTTGACTCATTGATATGCCTCCATTGTAGGGTTTGATGACCGTGGCCTGCACGGTCGTGAGAGTGGTCATGCGCAGCACGCCTCCATGTCGTCGTCCTCGTCCTCCCCGGCGACCGTCCTGCGGAGACGCTTGATCGGGGTGCGGTCCCAGGTGTATCCGCCGCACCATGCGCCGTCGTGGTCCCGCCCCTGCTGGCATCCTCCGCGCGGTCTCCTCTTGGTGCATGTGGCGCAGGACCACTGCACCGGAGGGATGTCCGTGAACTCCGTCAGATGACGGACCGCATAGGACAGCTTGGGGACGACTCCGGTTGTCGGGATCGTGCTCCAGAGGAGGTCCACCTTGGGGTCCCGGGGCCAGACGGTCTCGAACCTGTAGGAGTGGAGGTCCACGATGGCGGAGATGGCGTCCCCCGTGACGCCCTTGCTGAGAGCAAGGATGCCGTAGTGCTGGACGATGGTGTCCGGGTGGAACCCTGTGCGGTCCGCCCTGTCGCACTCGCTGTCGTCGATGATGTCCAGGTAGCGCTCGATTCCGTCGTCCCCGACGACGTGCAGGGTGTCGCCCTCGATCCACGCCTGCTCGATCCTCGTGTCCCTGCCGTAGTTGTCGTCCTGCCTTACGCGCATGCAGTCCACGACCCGCCCGTCCGCCCAGATCGCCTTGCGGATCCCGCCGTCCTGACAGTACTGGTCGGCGATGAAATCGCATCCCCAGTGCCACGAGGGTTGGCAGTTGCGCATGAGCCTCGGCCAGATCCCGGCGCCCGAGGGCATCCTGCCGAGGTCCTTGACCACGGCCTCGGCGTTGGACCTGTACAGCCACCTGTGAGGGTGGTCATGGTCCCATCCCCATGCCTCGACGGGGACGGCGCGTGGCGTGAAATCATAGAGGGTCGCTTGCGTCGGCATAGATCCCACGCCTCCACCTCGTCCCTCAGCCACTTGAGGGCCGTCTTACGGTCGCAGAACTCCTCGACGTAGCACCCGTCGGGGCCGTCGTAGCGATTGTCGCACGCGACGAATCTGCCCTCGCTCCTGGCGAGGAACCGCCCCCGGGGGTTGGGCCGGTGGTTGCACCAGGCGTCCACGATGCGGGACAGTCCGGTGGCCGTGACCTCGCGGATCGTGCTCTCGCTCTCCGGAGCGTGGGTACAGAAATCGCTCAGAGTCGTCTGCATCGCCTGCGCACCTCCCAGATCTGGAGCCACCTGCGGGTCGGCGAGTCCGGCCTGTAGGCCGGGTTGGATTTGTACCCGACGCACCGGAGCATCCCCCTCTCGCGCATGTCGATGATGGCTCTCGACACGCGGGCCTTGGTCGCCCTCGACGGGGTGCGACCCTTGCGGGTGATGGCCTCGGCGATGTCGAGATAGGTCTGCGGATGATCGCAGAGGAGGCAGTAGACGCGGTGGTCGACCATCGCTCCCCCTCCCCGTCCATCGCCTTGAGCGCCGCCTTCGCTTTCGCGGAGACGACCCATTTGAGGGATGCCGCGGATGCGGTCCCCGGCTCGACCATGATCCTGCCCTGGCCGACGAGCTGCCTGAGCAGGGCATCAGCCACCTGCCTGTCGCACCTCGTGTGGTCCAGGATCTCGGCCTTGGTGCGGGACGTCTCGCAGTAGGCGAGCATGTCCCGCCTCAGCTCCGAGACGGTCGGTCCCGCCGCTTCCTCCGCCCTCACTGCGATCCCTCCACCCATGATGCGATGTGATGGAGCGGACACTCTCTCGGGACCGCCTCGGGGTCCTCGGTGATCAGCTCGCAGGCTCCGTCGTCGCAGCGGTTGCAGGTCCACTTGATGATGTGCGTCATGCGACCGCCTCCCAGAGGATGCTGTACGCTCCGGGGACGACCATGACGGTCCCCGCCTCGCGGACGATCCCGTACATGCGGAGCATCCGCAGGGCCTTCTGGAGCTGGGGACGCTTGTGCTCCTCGCCCAGCGCCGTCAGGATCTCCCTGACTGTCATCGGACGGTCGGATGCCCGCAGGACGGCGACGATGTCCTCCTGCCTCATTCCGCCGCCTCCCAGAGGACGAAGGGGCTGCCCTTGGAACTCGTCGACTCCCTCCATCCGGCTCTGCGGACCAGTCCCATCCCCTCCAGACGGCGGAGCGCGAGGTTGGCCTTGGCGCGGTCGGTGTCGACGTAGTGCTCCCTGACTCCGTGCGCCTGCACGATGTCCAGGACGGTCATCGGCTCTTTGGACGCCAGGAGGATCTCCAAAACCTCGTTCTGCCTCATGCGACCACCAGACTGTAGCTGTAGGGTCCGTTGAGGGCCTTCCGGGTCTTGGTGGCCAGTCCCCTGGCCACCATCCTGTCGAGGACCTGGCGGACCGAGGTGCATCTGGCGGAGGGCATGCAGGATGCCAGCTCCGGGTAGACGCGGAGAGCGATGGCCTTGCAGGTCATCGGCTCACCCGTCTCCTCCATGATCGCGACGATCTTGGGCCGGAGCGTGTGCTTGCGCATCGGCGGGACGTGCACCACCGGGAGACGGGGGTCGACGTAGGTCTGGATGGGTCCCTGCCAGTCGGCGAGCGCGTAGACACGCGCTCCGATGGGATGGGACGGCGACCCGGTCCTGCCCGCGTCGCGGATGACGCCCTGCTTGAGCATGATCGGGAGGCGGTTGGAGACGCTGGTGTCCGTCGGCGGGATGCCGAGGCGCATGGTGACGCCTCTGCAGGTCGTCGGTCCGTCGGCGAGCGCCCTGAGGATCTCGGCCTGTGCGACCATCGGCATCCCTCCTGGCGAGCGCCGCAGAAGGGACAGCACACGATGGCCATCCCTTTCTTGGGGTCCTCGCTGGACCTCAGCATGAGCTGTCCCTTGGTCGAGACGTAGACCTGCCTGCGCATGGCGCAGACGTCCATCGGACGACAGCACGCGCCGATCCCGTCCTTGGAGACGGTCAGCCTTCCGTCGTAGGCGGCGGTCATCGGGACCGCCTCCTGTAGTCCCCGGTGGCGAGATCGACCTCGCCCCACGGCTCCGCCCATCCTCCGGAGGTCTGCGTGTAGACGTCGACGACGGAGGATCCCCAGGTGCAGCGATGGCAGTCCTTGCGGACGTGCTCGACGATCTGCGCCTCGGTCCATCCGACCATAGCGCCCTTGACGCGGACGGAGCGCTCCTTTGAGCGGGGATAGACGATGAGAGTGAGCTCGGTCATCTCGTCGCCTCCCTGACCTGGTCTTTCAGGCGGTCGATGGCGATGGAGACGGCCTTGGTCTCGGCCAGGGTGTCGTCGAGGACCGCGCCGATCTTGTCCAGCCTGTACCTCAGCTCTCCGAGGAGCTGCTCGGTCTCCTCCACCGTGCGAGGGACGTCGTCGGTCATCAGGCTCCCTCCCTCTCGACGTATGCGCCCTCGCGGGCCAGGAATGCCCAGTAGTCGGTGGCGATCTCGAACCAGGGGACCTCCGGGATCTCGGCGATCATCCTGCGCGTGGAGGCGTCCAGGGACGCCTTGGGGATGCAGATCAATACAATCCCCCCGTGACGGCTCTGCGCCTGGACTCCCTGCGGAGGTCCTCGGCGTATGCTTGACGCTCCCTCTCGGCCTGCTCCTCGTCCTGCCTGAGGAGGTCCATCCACTCCCTCGTGTAGGCGGTGTTGATGGAGCATCCGCAGTCCGTGCAGTAGACGAGCATCCCGATGATCATGTCGCCCTCGTGGACGGTCTTGGGGGCATTGGCCATGCTCCCGCACCGGGTGCAGGGGATCCTCTCGTCGGTGGCCTCGTGGACCTCCGCGTAGCGGTCGGCGTTGAAAGGGGTCATTGGGATCCCCTCGCCTTGGAGCACTCGTCGAAGCACGCCTTGAGCGTGTCCGCGTCCCATCCGTCCATGATGCCGTGAGCTGTGCAGTAGCGTCCGACGATGCCCGCGACCTCGACGCTCGCGGAGGGTCCGAACGCCCAATCGGTCAGGGTGTCCATCATGGACTTGGCCTGCTTGTCCTTGGCTGCCTTATCCTCCTTGGCCTTCGCCTTGGCGACCTTGCCGTAGTACTCCTCATTGGAGTAGGCGTCGATGTCATCGGACTCGGAGTCGTTTTCGTCCTGCTCGCCGATATCGAAAGCGGCTTTGTAATGGTTCTTGATCAGGTTGGTGATGGCCTTCCCGGTCCCCTTGTCGCCGTTGTCCATCGCTTCTCCGGCGGAGAAGAAGGAGATGATCTGCGAGGGGTCGTCGACGTTGATGTAGTGGAAGGTGCACGTGGCGTAGAACCGCGTGGTCCTGCCGTCGGCGGTGCGCTCCCTCTCGATCTCCAAGTCGTCGGGTCCGGTGTGGACGAGTCCCGCCTGGACGCACGCCTTGCGGACGCCCGCACGCATCGCATCCACCGGGATCGACTTGTACTGCGCGTTGGAGAGGTCCTTGACCCATTTTTGGCCGTCGATGATCGAGCACGCGGTCTGCATGCGCTGGAAGACGTTCGGGGTGTCACTCGTCATTTCGAGCCTCCCCCTCAAGGTCTGTGTGTATGTGTGTATACACACCACTTTCCGAGGTCACTCTCGACTCGACGCGGATCCCGTATCCTGCGAGCCACTTGCGGGTCGCGTCGATGTTGAGCATCATGCGACCCGTGAACGGCTCTCTCCTGACGAGAGGGACGTCCCCGACGCGCTTGGTCTGGAGCATCGTCCAGAGGTTGTTGATGGTGACACTGGTCCGTGCGACTTCCGCGCCCACCATCGTGTCGCGGAAGAGCTTTTTGGTGATCGGGAACTCGCCCGTGCGGGATCCGAGCTGATACTCGGTCCACATGGTGCTGAGC
>CAVJLK010000126.1:0-12830 GCA_963650175.1 Ruminococcus sp. CAG:579
CGATAAGGCAGTGGCTATCGCCACCTTCCTGTATTCCCACGCGGGGGAGTCCATCAGCATGGCCTCCGTGGCGGAGGGCGCGAAGGTCAGCGGCACCACCGCGGAGAAGTACATCAGGGCGATGGAGAAGGCGTTCCTGTTCCATCGGGTCGAGAAGTACGACATCGCCAAGGGGAGGGTCCTGAAGACCAACGGCAGGTTCTACGCATCGGACACCGGGATGATGTACGGGTGTGGCGGGCAGGATCCCGACCGGCTCATCGAGAACGTCGTGTGTCTGGAACTCATGCGCAGGGGCTACGTCGTACGTACCGGGTCGTACCGTGGGAAGGATGTGGATTTCATCGCGATCAAGGGCGACGAGGTCGAGTATTACCAGGTGACGCAGACCATGCTGTCCGAGGAGACCCGCGAGAGGGAGCTCGGATCGCTGAGGCCGATCAAGGACAATTTCCCCAAGACCATCCTGACATTGGACAGGCTGGGTCTGGGGACGGAGATGGGGATACGGATCGTCAACCTGTACGATTGGCTGCTCTCGCGATGTCCGCAGGGTAATTCGACAGATGAGCGTATTTTGTGCGAATCATGAGATATTTATCTCATAAAACGCTTGAATTCTGTCCATATGAACATCCCTTCGAATACCGCAGACCTCTCGGTCTCATCCGTTCCGCTCCCGTGCGGGCAAACCTTAAAACAACGTCCTCGGTACGGTCGTTCAGGATAAAATGACCGACGAATGGATACGCATAGCTGCGCCGGCGACCACCTCCAACATCGGAGCGGGATTCGACGTGTTCGGACTCGCCCTGAAGGAGCCCTACGACATCATCGAGGGGAGGAGGATCGACTCCGGCATAGTCATCTCCGAGGTCAGCGGTCCCGGCTCCGAGAGCATCCCCAAGGACCCCGAGAAGAATTCCGTGGGGATCGCGGCCGCCGAGGTGCTCCGCAGGTGCGGCGCGGACTTCGGCATCGAGCTGAAAATCAAGAAGGGCATCAGGCCCTGCAGCGGGATAGGCTCCTCCGGAGCATCCGCCGCCGGCGGCGCCTACGTCGCCCACATCCTCTGCGGGGAGAAGCTCTCCCCGACCGAGGTCGTCCTGTGCGCGGCCCACGCCGAGGACGTCACGTCCGGCGGGTTCCACGCGGACAACGTGGCGCCGTGCGTCCTGGGAGGCTTCACGATCATCCGCTCCTACGAGCCCTTCGAGGTCGTGACCATCGCGCCCCCCGAGAACCTCGGGATCGTCATCGCCATGCCCGACGTCATGGTCCCCACCAAGGAGGCCAGGGCCATCCTGCCCAAGGAGGTCTCCGTCAAGGACATGGTGTTCCACATCGGGAACGCGTCCACCATGGTGTACGCCATGATGACCGGCGACCTGGGTTTGATCGGGAGGTCGGTCAAGGACGCCTTCTCCGAGCCGGCGAGGTCCTGCCTCGTTCCCTACATCAAGGAGGCCGAATCCGAAGCGAAGTCCAACGGCGCCGTCGCGTCGTTCCTGGGCGGTTCCGGCCCCTGCATAATCTCGTTCTTCGACAAGAGCTCCCACGAGGGGGAGCACATAGCCGAGTCCATCAGAAGGATGTACTCGGAGCACGACATGAAGTGCGACACCTGGATCACGGAGCCCGGCTCCGGTTGCAGGAGGATCTGATATGGCAGCACACAAGGTAATCTGCTGGGATTGCGGAGCGGAGGTCGACGACCCGTTCGTCAACACCTGCCCCAGATGCGGCGGTCTCCTGACCGTCAAGATGGACCTGGAACTGGTCAAGGAGATGAAGCCCGAGGACCTCCGCTCGACCCCCATGGGGGTGTGGAGGTACGCCCCGTTCATGCCCGTGGACCCGGCCCACAAGGTGTCGATCCAGGAGGGCGGGACGCCCCTGTACCCAACGAGGGCCATGGGCGCCGAGGTCGGCGTCAAGAACTCCTTCGTGAAGTTCGAGGGGCTGAACCCCACCGGGTCGTTCAAGGACCGCGGGATGACCATCGGAGTCTCCAGGGCCAACGAGCTGGGGGCGAAGGTCGTGGGCTGCGCCTCCACCGGCAACACCTCCGCCGCCCTGGCGGCGTACGCGGCCAAGGCCGGCATGAAGTGCGCCGTGTTCCTCCCCTCCGGAAAGGTCGCCATGGGCAAGCTGGCCCAGGCGCTGTTCTTCGGCGCGAAGGTCCTGTCCGTCGACGGGAACTTCGACGACGCCCTGGCATTGGCGAGGAGGATGGCCGAGGAGAAGAAGCTGTACCTGCTGAACTCGATCAACCCGTACAGGCCCGAGGGGCAGAAGTCCGTGCTGTTCGAGATCATGGACCAGCTCAGGTACGAGGTCCCGGACAGAATCATCCTGCCCGTCGGCAACGCGGCGAACATCTGGGCGGTGTACAAGGCCATCACCGAGCTCCAGGAGGTCGGATGGATCGACAAGGTGCCCATGCTCACCGGAATCCAGGCCGAGGGGGCATCCCCGGTCGCGAAGGCTTTCGCCCACCACACCGACGACTTCATCGCCGAGGAGCACCCGGAGACAGTCGCCACCGCCATCAGGATCGGGAACCCCATCAGCGGGAGGAAGGCCCTGAGGGCCATCTACTCCACCGGGGGATACGCCACGACGGTCACCGACGAGGAGATCATCAGCGCCCAGCAGCTGCTCGGAAGGAAGGAGGGCGTCTGCGTGGAACCGGCCTCGGCCGCATCCGTCGCAGGGCTCAGGAAGCTCCGCGCCGACGGCGTCATCGACAGGGACGAGAGGGTCGTGTGCATCTGCACCGGGAACGGCCTGAAGGACCCGGACACCATCATCAACAACTGCGCCCCGCCCATACAGTGCGGGAACTCCGTCGCCGACGTCGAGAGGATCCTCTCGGAGTGACGGCAAACGGGGGCCGGCCGTCCGGTCGGCCCCGACTTTTCAACCTGCGTTCCGGTCCAGGACCGGACGCCATTGATTTTATAGTGTCACCATCTGGACATCCCGATGACTATCCTCGAGGCCTTCGAGACGTTCGTCGACGACATCTGGTTCGTGCTGCTGTTCCTGATCGTCGCGATGGGGATCTACTGCACGGTCCGCCTGAAGGGCATACAATTCACGCAGCTCAGGGAGATGTGCAGGGTCACGTTCTCCCGCGACAAACTGAGCGACAAGGGCAAGATGTCCTCGTTCCACGTGTTCTGCATGAGCATGGCGAACCGCATCGGGGTCGGAAACATATCCGGGCCGGTACTGGCGATCCTCATCGGAGGGCCCGGGGCGATCTTCTGGATGTGGATGTTCGCCCTCCTCGGGATGGCGACCAGCTTCCTGGAGACCACCATCGGTCAGATCTACAAGGTCAGGTCCGACAAGGACGGGTTCCACGGGGGTTCGGCGTACAACATCCTCCACGGACTGGATATGAAGCGCGGCGCGCTGATCGTCTCCGTGGTCATGTTCCTGATGTACATCATCGGATTCGTCTCGATGGAGGTGTGCAGCATGGCCGAGGCCGCCAACAACAGCTTCGCCTTCGAGGGGAGCCAGCTGTTCTTCGCCGTGCGCTTCACGCTGTTCACGCTGTTCATCATCGTCGGAGGCGTCAGGAGGGTGTCCGACCTGTCGGTCGGGATCGTGCCGGCCATGGCGATCATGTGGCTGGTCATCTGCATCGCAGTGGTGCTGTGCAACGTCACCAACATCCCCTCCGCCATAGCGTCCATCTTCGTGAACGCGTTCTCCGTGCCCTCGGCGGTCGGAGGAGGCGTCGGGGCGATGCTGGTCATCGGAATGAAGAGGGGCATCCTGTCCAACGAGGCGGGTATCGGTTCCATCCCGAACATCTCGTCCATGGCCGACGTCAAGCACCCCGCCGCCCAGGGCCTGTCGCAGTCCCTCGGCGTGTTCATCGACACCGTCGTCTGCACCCTGACCGCGCTCATGGTCCTGTCCTACGGCGACTACCAGTCCATCCTGGACATTGGCGAGGAGTCCATCCCGACCCTCCAGTTCATCATGGACGACGCCATCGGATCCATCGGATCCTACCTGGTGTCGGTCTTCCTGATCATCTTCGCCGTCACGAGCCTGATGACCGACTACGTCATCGGGGAGAACAACATGGAGCTCGGGGGATCGAGCAGGGCGAAGATCATGTTCCTGAACGTGGCGATCCTCGTGGTCGTGTTCCTGTCGAGCTTCTACTCCTCGGACGCGCTGTTCTACGTCGTGGACCTGATGATGATACTCTGCGGCCTGGTGAACGTCGTGGTGGTGTTCAAGCTCGGGAGCCGCGCGGTGGAAGCGTATGCGGACTACCGCAGGCAGAGGGCCGAAGGAATAGAGGAACCGGAGTTCCACAAGAGCGCCCTTTCGGATCCGAAAGGGATCACCTGCTGGGAGGAGTGAATCGGAAATCGAAGAGGCTGGCCTGCTTCGGGCCGGCCTCGCTTTTATCCTGCGGGGGCTGCTCCCCCGCGCCCTGTTCCCCGTATGCGGCGGCCATCTCGTCGATGAACGCCGCCTCCTCGTCGGAGGGGGAGGTTCTGACGGATTCCTCGTGCCTCCCTCCGGCCTGCTTGATCATGCTGGCCGCCAGGGACGGGCCGATCTTCGGCATCGACGCCAGGGCGTGGAAGTCCGCTTCGGCGATGTCCGATCTGGTGCAGTATCCGGCCTCGTAGAGCTTCCTGGCTCTGGTGCGGCCGACACCGCGCAGGTTGACGAGGTCTATGAGCTCCTCCTTGACGCCGTACCTTATCCTGGTGGCCAACGGCCGGATCTTCCGCATCGCATCGGGGTTGAAGATGTAGGCGATCTCCCCCATGGAGTAGATGATCCAGTCCATCATGTCCACCTTGGCCCTGATGTCCCCGGGTCCGATGCCCATGAGATGAGTCAAAACCTCCTCCGAACGCTCCTCTATCCATTCGTTGACGACCAGGGCGACCTTCAGGTCGCTGTCGAACAGGGAGTACAGGTAATCGTCGAGTTCCACCGGGTCGAGGAGGTATCCGCTTTCGAGCCGTTCCTTGGCGGAGTTGAGCATGTCCTTGTCGGCCACCCTGGGGAACATGCCCATGACGTCCGGGGTCATGGCAGCCGCGAGGAGGATCTGTATGGCCGGGGTGTCCCCGTCGATCTTCATCACCGCTTTCCTGAGCATCGACGCCGATACGGGGTCGATGCACAGGTCGGAGACCCTCTTCCCGAACGGGAGCACCTCCACGGTCTCGCCGTTCCGGCGGACCATCCCCTCCTTGACCAGGTAGTCGACCGTCTCCTCGGTCTTGGATTCGATCCCGAACATCGAGGAGGTGGCGCCGAAGAACGTCCCGCGCATGAAATCCACGATGGAATCCTCGGAATCCGCATCGCCGGTGGCCAGGATGCCCAGCATGTGGCCGCGTATCGTGTTTCCCACGAACAGCTTGGACATGATGGTCTCGCTGTCGTGGAGGATGTAGTCGTCCATGAGGTGGTCGGCCTGCTCCTGGCTCTTGGCGATAAGGACGGCTTCGCCGTAGGGGTCGTAACCGGGTCTGCCGGCGCGTCCGCACATCTGTTTTATCTCCATCACCGGGAGGGGGACGCTGCCCCCGTTCTCGAAACGGGTCGAGTCCCTTACGACGACCCTCCTGGCGGGCAGGTTGATCCCGGCGGCGAGGGTCGGGGTGGCCGCGATGCACTTGATGCGGCCGGACTTGAACATGTCCTCGACCATCCTCCTCTGGGAGTATGTCAGGCCGGCGTTGTGGAACGCCGCCCCCTTGGAGACGCATTCCGCCAGCTTCCTCCCGATGTCGGTGGCCTCGGTCTCGCCTTCGAGGACGGACCTCTCGGCTTTGGACAGGGGGTTCCGGCAGGTCTTGCCGATCCTGTCCGCCACGCGGACCGCCACGGCCTCGGTGGACCTCCTGGAATTGACGAAGATCAGCCCCTGTCCGCCGTCGTCTATCGCTTGGACGATCAGGGACTCGGATTCGTCGCCGTTCTTCGGCACCTCCTTGAGCGAGCCGTCCTCGAAGCGGATCTCCCCGTCGAGGTAGACGCCTTCGCGCAGGGGCACCGGGCGCCAGTCGCTCCTCACGAGCGCGGCATCGAGCCAGTCGGCCATGTCGTAGGCGTTGGATATGGTCGCCGACAGGGCGATGACCTGCATCCCGGGGATCTTCCGGATCAGCTTGGTCAGGGTGATCTCCAGCGTCGGACCCCTGCCGGGGTCGTGGATCATGTGGATCTCGTCGGCGATCACGAGACGGACGCCCTGCATCCACTTGCTCCCGTGTTTGATCAGGGAGTCCGCTTTCTCCGATGTGGCTATGACGACGTCGGCATCGGCCATCCCCCTGTCCTCGCCGTCGAGGTCGCCGGTGCTCATGTGCACCTTGAAATCCAATTGGTCGGCGAATCTCTGGAAGTCGTCCCTCTTCTCGGCCGCCAGGGCCTTCAGGGGGACGATGTACAGGACCTTCCCGCGGTTGGACGCCAGCATCTTCAGCGCCGGCACCATGCCTATGAGGGACTTCCCGCTGGCCGTGGGTATTGCTACGACGAGGTTCCTGCCTTCGAGGGCGATGGGGATCGCCTCCGCCTGCGGCGGATGCAGCTCCCTGAACCCGGCGGACATCAGGGCGTCGGAAACGGCGTCCGGGACGTCCAGCTCATCGACCCTCATGGATTCGGGAATTCTCGGTCCGGATATCAAATCTCGCACGTTCGGCGTACCAATCGCGCACACGTTTAAGAACGACCCCATCTTCCTGGGTCCAGATGAGCCATAAGACGATGACGTTGCTTGCGGTCGCCGCCGTGCTCGCGCTACTCTCCGTCTCCGTCGTGCCGGCATCGGACGCGGACGCCTCGGCATCCCACTACAAGGATGCGCTGGATTCCAACGGGCAGGCGCTGTACGCGGTACTCGCGGAGAGGTTCGCCGGGGCGACCGACGTCCCCGCGACGATCGGCATCACCATGGATGTGAAGGTCGATTCCTCGAATCAGACGGAGTACGTCGCGGAGATGGTCAACAGGACCCTCGCCGCGTACTACCTGAGCGACCCCTCGCCGATATGGCTGTGGAACACGCCCGTCACGGAGGTCGACGTGTCGACCGTCACCGGGGACGGGAAGTGCACGATATCCTTCGAGCTGTCCGTCCCGGACGAGTTCAAGGAGGGGACGAAGGCCAAGGAGGCCGTGCAGGCCCTCGAAGAGAAGCTGATCGCGTTCGACGGCACCTCCAGGGAGAAGGTCTCCTCGATCAACGACAAGCTGAGGGGGATCTCGTCGAAGACGGACGGCGAGGCCGAGGTCAGCAGCGTATACGACGCCCTCGTGAAGGGGGAGTCCTCGTCTGCGGGCATCGCGGCCGCGTTCACCTGCCTGGCGCAGAAGAGCGGGGTGACGGCGCTGACCGTCTACGGCGACGTCAAGACGTCGGACGGGTCCGAGAAGGGCTACTGGAACGAGGCGGTCGACGACGGGAAATGGTACGCCGTCGACTGCACATGGAATTCGAAGACCTCGAAGAACTGCCTCCTGGCCGGGGCGTTCACCTCCGTGACCTTCGGGGAGACGGAGGTCGGGTTCGGCGCAACGCATTCGGCCACGGAGTTCGAGGGGCTCTCCGCCCCCGGCATCGAGGCTAAAGGCGTCGACTGGCCCGACGACAGGAGCTTCTTCGAGAAGTACGGGGTCTACATATTCGGGGCCGCTGTGGTCATCGTCGTCGTGGGCACGATGATCCACGCGGTCCGTGCGGGGGACATATGATAAACATGTCCCAATTATACATCACTATAAATACAAGTTCTAACAGAGGTACACCGGAGGACATAGCATGACAGACACAGAGGAGAAGAGCCCCAAGGTCTCGGCGAAGCCCATAGAGGAATGGGTCGAGGCGCAGGAGTTCGCCTCCACCGAGGAGATCGAGATCCCCGACCTGATGGCGGACCGCGTCATCGGCCAGGAGGAGGCGGTGGAGGTCATGAAGAAGGCCGCCTACCAGAAGAGGCACGTCATGCTCATCGGCGAGCCCGGTACCGGGAAGTCGATGCTGGCGAACTCCATGGTCGAGTACCTGCCGAAGGAGGACCTCCAGGACATCGTCGCCTACCACAACCCAGAGGATTTCAACGAGCCCAGGATAAGGGTGTTCCCCGCCGGCAAGGGCAAGGCGGTGGTGGCCGAGCAGAAGGCGGCCGCGGCGGCGCAGAAGAACCAGCGCAACACGCTGTACATCTACGCCTGCATGGCGCTGATCGTGCTCGGACTGCTGGCGGCCGTCCTGTTCGGCAATCTCACGATCGCCCTCATAGCCATGCTCGGGGCGTTCATCATAGTCATGATCTTCAGGACGCCCATGCAGATCAAGAACGAGACCGCGATAGTCCCGAAGCTGCTCGTCGGTCACGATGCCGGCGACATGCCGCCGTTCGTCGACGCCACCGGAACGCACGCCGGTGCCCTCCTGGGGGATGTCAGGCACGACCCGTTCCAGTCCGGCGGACTGGAGACCCCGTCCCACGACAGGATCGAGCCCGGAGCCATCCACAAGGCTAACAAGGGCGTTCTCTACATCGACGAGATCAACATGCTGAGGATGGAATCCCAGCAGGCTCTTCTGACCGCCATGCAGGAGAAGAAGATGTCCATCACCGGCCAGTCCGAGCGCTCCTCCGGCGCTTTGGTGAAGTCGGAGCCGGTGCCCTGCGACTTCGTCCTGGTGTGCGCCGGGAACCTGGACGCCCTGCAGGGCATGCACCCCGCGCTGAGGTCCAGGATACGCGGATACGGGTACGAGGTGTACATGAAGAGCACCATGCCCGACACCGACGAGAACCGCACCAACATCGTCCGCTTCGTCGCCCAGGAGGTGAAGAAGGACGGGAAGATCCCGCACTTCGACAAGTACGCCGTCGGGGAGATCCTCAGGGAGGCCCAGCGCCGTTCCGGAAGGAAGGGCGAGCTCACGCTCAGGATGAGGGAGCTAGGAGGTCTCATACGCATCTCCGGGGACATGGCCAAGCAGAGGGGCGCCAAGCTCGTCTCAATGGACGACGTCCTTCTGGCGAGGCACACCGCCAGGAGCCTCGAGCAGCAGATCTCCGACGAGCAGATCTCAGCGCTGAAGAGGTACGAGCTGTTCAGGAACGAGGGGTCCGCTGTTGGAATGGTGAACGGTCTCGCCGTGCTCTCCAGCAGCAACAACATGTCGGAGATGTCCGGCATGGTGATGCCCCTGGCGGCGGAGGTCACCCCGGCGCAGAGCAGCAAGGGCGGTCGCATCATCGCGACGGGACAGCTGGGGGACATAGCGAAGGAGGCCGTGGACAACATCTCCGCTGTGATCAAGAAGTACACGCTCACCAACCTGTCCAACTGCGACATCCACCTGCAGTACGTCGGCGCCTACAACGGCGTGGACGGGGACAGCGCATCGATCACGATGGCGACGGTCATCGTCTCCGCCATGGAGAACATCCCGATCCGCCAGGACCTGGCGATGACCGGGTCCCTGAACGTTCGCGGGCACGTGCTTCCGATCGGCGGGGTGACGGCGAAGCTGGAGGCCGCCGCCGAGGCGGGGATTAAGATGGCCCTGATCCCGAAGGACAACGGGAAGGACGTCATGATCGACGCGAAGTACTACGACATGATGGAGATCTACACCGTGGAGAACCTCCGCGACGTGTTCGAGTACGCCTTCGTGGACTGCCCGATGAAGCAGCAGTACATGGACAAGCTCCTGCCCCTCACCGAGGGCGGCGTGTCCACCGTGAAGAAGATCGTGCCTCCAGCGAAGCACGAGTACCACCCCGACCCTCCCAAGGCCGAGGAGCCTGCGGAGCAGCCTGCGGAGGTCGTGCAGGAAGCTCCCGTGACGGCCGAGGTCCCCGTCGGGAAGCCGGACGCCAACGCGGCCTGATGAAACCGGGGGCGCGGCCCCCTTTCCTTTTTTATACGCCTGCCTTCTACACCGTCATATGAGCAGGGAAGGCTATGCCGACCACTCCCTCGTGATAGGGAGGTTCCAGCCGCTGCACAAGGGGCACATGGAGGTCCTGAAGCAGTGCGCCGCGGAGTCAGAGCACCTCATCGTCGCGATCGGGAGCGCCCAGTGCTCCCACGATCCCGGGAACCCGTTCACTGCAGGGGAGAGGTACAAGATGATATCCGACTCCCTGAAGGACGAGGGGATAACGAGCTTCAGCATAGTCCCGGTGGAGGACCTGAACAGGTACTCTGTCTGGGTGGCGCACGTGGTGTCGATGGTCCCGCCGTTCGGGAGGGTCTACAGCAACAATCCCATGACCCGCCGCCTGTTCATGGAGGCCGGGTACGACGTCAGGAAATCTCCGCTCTACAACCGCTCACTCTACTCCGGCACGGAGGTCCGCAGGAGGATCGTTTCCGGAGAGGAGTGGAGGCCGCTGGTCCCGCAGGCGGTGGCCGATGTAATCGACTCCATAGACGGGGTCGGAAGGCTCAGGGACATCTCAGAGGGCTCTGATGGCGCGCCGCTGTGAAGAGCTCGCCTCGCTGCTCCTGGAGAAGGGAGCGACGATGTCCTGTGCCGAATCCTGCACCGGAGGGATGATCGGAGCGGCGATGACGGAAGCCCCAGGCTCATCGGCTTATTTCCTCGGCAGCGCCGTGACGTATTCGAACGAGGCCAAGACGTCCGTCCTCGGCGTGTCGGAGAGCACGCTGACCGGGCATGGCGCCGTGAGCGCGGAGACCGCGGGAGAGATGGCGCTCGGAGCCTCGAGGGTGTTCTCATCCGACTATTCCGTGGCCGTCACGGGGATAGCGGGCCCGGGAGGCGCCACGGACACGAAGCCCGTGGGACTGGTGTTCATATCCGTGTCCGACGGCTGCAGGACGGTGACGGCAAGGAACCTGTTCCATGGCGCCAGAGCGGAAGTCAGGGATCAGACGGTCGATGCCGCCGTGTCGTTGCTGATTGATTTCATAAGAGGTCTGCTCTGAGGTCAGCCTTTCCTTGGTACAGTACCGCCGAATACCATCTTGGCAGTATGCTTCCGGAAGGCCAGGCCAATCAGGATATGGGCTTCGTCGATGTTACGGGAGTACTCTTTGTCCTTAATCTGGTCGAGTGCATTATGGGCAAGAGAAATTAGGTCATCGCATTCATCTTTGTATTTTATCTCGATAAGTAGCCCCGGCTTCGTGCGGTTGCCCTTGACATAGAGATCTATAAAGCCATCGCCTGAGCCCAGCTCTGTTTGGTATCTGAATCCAGAGAATCCGAAGAGTGCGGACATGAAGATTTTGTGAGTGCGTTCGTCGTAATAGTCGCGAGGTGATTGTCCATCCATTAGTTCGTTGAGCTCTTCTGTGGCCTCGCACTCCTTCATTCCGTACACATACTCCATCAGATGCGTCACTTTCTTAGCATCTGCAATATTGAGGCTCGTCATCAGAGCATCAAATGCATCGAAGACCTCTTCGTTAGGTATGGTTAGGCGGTAGCGTCCGTCATCTAAAGGAACTGCTTTCAAGTATCCTGAAGTGACCAAGAGCGTTATCGCAGCCTCTTCAAGCTCGTTCTCGTTCGTAGAGAAGAGGTTCTGGAAATTCATTTTGGGGTTGACCCTCCCATCGAAGTAGTTGCCTGGAACACCCAGCGATATCACTTCGTCTCTGAATTCGGGAGTGGTACGGTTTAGAACCTCGGAGATTAGCGATGCATCTCCAGATTGGACCCAATAGCTGATGGGTTTCTTATTCCCACCAATATAGTCTTGAAGATGGTTCATGACGCTGTAGGGATTGTAGACATCTTTCTCTCCGAAGCGATATCCATCGTAATAGGATTTCATGATGTCAATCTCTTCTGCTGGGATGCTTGTGTTCTCTATCAAGAACCGCAGTTCCGATTCCGTGAATCCGAATTCCTCATCGAATCCGGTCTGGAAGATATCGAATTCTTTCAGGTTATTCAGCCCACTGAAAAGAGTTTCTTTGGATATGCGCGAGCATCCGGTCACCACGGCGAATCTGTAGAACGTGTTGGTCTTGAGCGTTGATTCCATGAATTTCTTAAAGAAGTCCATGAATTCTTGGTAGTAACCCGACAGATATGCACTACGAACAGGTTTATCGTATTCGTCTATGAGGATGACCGTCTCGTCCTCATATGCATCTTCAATCCATTGGCAGAGACGTAATATCGACTCTGTCAGCATTGCTTTTGATGCAGTGCGTTTTCCATAATCCATGAAGAGATCGCGTTCATATTGCGGAATAGAATCGCATTCGGGTATACGCTTGAAATCTCTCAAGGTCCTGGAGACCATCGATGCGAACGATTCCAAGAAATCTTTCATGTTAGAAGATTCCGTTGAGGACAAATCCAGGCGAATGACCCTATATTTTCCAAGGTGTGCCATAGATTCCGAATCGCCTGCGATTTTCAGTTTCGAGAACATCTCTTTTCCATCTTTGTTCTCGATATCGAAGAATGCTCTGAGCATATCGAGATTCATCGTCTTTCCAAACCTGCGAGGGCGAGTGAAAAGGAATGCGGCCTGTTTGTATCTTATTATGTTTCTGATCATCAGGCTTTTGTCCACGAAGATAAAGCCTTCTGTGGCAATCTTCTTGAAGTCGCTCGTGGACACAGGGAAGCATTCGACCATGATTCGTTATCGGAGCTTAGATATAAACGTAAAGCGACGGGACGGATGCGAATGCCCAGGGGGTGCTCGGTAATCACCGTGTTCAATGGGCTACAAGCAGATTTGACAGGGGTGTTATGTACTAAGTTCGACAATTATTCGGCGATTTGAGCCCGGTTCATGAGGGTGTTCCGC
>CAVJLK010000127.1:0-12201 GCA_963650175.1 Ruminococcus sp. CAG:579
ATGCGGAAGTACCGCGGAGAGCTCCTCGGATCGGCGAGGGAGATCTCCGGCGGCAATGGGATGCGCGACGACGCCCTCATCGAGAGCAGCCTGTCCGTTTCGGGATCCGTTGTGACCCTCACGGTCAAACTATCACATCCCTGAGCATGTGGCTGTTCCTGTAGGACCACCACTCCACCTTGGGGATGGCGACGCACTCGTTGAACCTGGGGAAGAAGCACCAGGCTCTTCTGTCGATATCGGGATGCTGCGCATCGGCGATGTCGATCCAACGATTCGCGACAGCTTGTCCGAGCTTGAATTCCGGACGCTCGAACATCAGGTCCTCCTCGTGCATGTACTTGTTGAACACGATGGTGTCCTGCGACCTCACGAACGCGATGTCGGTGTCCGCCATGTTCTGCGTTGTCAGACAAACGACGTTGCTCTTGTGCGAGATGATGGACAGCCATCCCTGGATGTCCACGTTCTTGGACGATCCGCGGGAATGGAAGATCCTGTTCACATCTTCGATGACCGTCACGGCACCGACGGGGATCTCCTTGGTCCTGGATACCCTGCGGTATCCGGGGAAGGCGGAGATGTCGTATGTGAGGGGATCCAGCATGTACACCGGACGCTTCGGCCAGCACAGCGCGATCAGGGAGTGGAGGGAGCAGGATTTGCCCTGCTTCCCCGACCCCACCGCTATGACGAGGCCGTGCTCCATCCCGCGGATGTAGTCCACGGCGGAGCTCATTGCCGGACCTCCGATTCCTGCTCAGGCACATGCTCGGGTTCGGGTTCCCCGAAGGACGCATCCCTGCGGTAGTCGCGCTTGGTGAGACCGAGGGTCTCCGCTATCATGTCCAAATGGTCCTTGAGGCACTGCCTCGCATACCCCAGACCGATCACGTGCGGATGGTCCATGATCTGCAGATTCTCCCTCAGCACCTCTTCGAGGACGTTCCTCCAGTTGTTGTACGTCTCTTCGCGGGTCATGACCGAGAAGGAATCCAGCTCGTGGATCCAGCTGTAGACGATGTATCCGCGGTCGGTGTCGATGTCCTCGGCCACGTACACAGGGGTCCCGCCCGGGGTATGGTACATGACGTTGTTCCCGGCCTGCTGGAAGTACTTGAACATCGGGTCGGGGATGAAGACCGCCCGGAACATGTGGGTGGTCGGCATGAGACACACGACGACCCTTCCCGAAGGACGGTACAGGATCTTCACGGCCCAGCTTCCGAGGAAGCCTCCGAGGAACGGAGCGAGGAGCACCGGCCAGTATCCTATCAGGAACGATGCTATGGCATCGGGACCGAACACGAACCAACAGATCGCGACAGCGATGACGCACACCGCTCCGACGATGATCGCTCTGAAGATCGTCTGTCTCCTATCGTTCTGCCTGACCGGGAGAGGTCTGGGCAGGGCCTGCCGGGGTTCGGGGTCCTCGGGTACGGGTTGTCCCTTGTTCTCGTCGGAAGACATCGCTGACCTCCGTGTCCAGGAGCATCTTCGTTTTCCTGAACGACCGACGGAAGAAGTAGAACCCCACGACTACCATCAGGACAGGTACGAGTATCTCCAAGTCCTCACCCCGGAATAGAACACGATGCCGCCGGCGAACGCCAGGATCCCCCCGATGGAGAGGAACGCGATGTCCTCCGGTATCGACATGACATCCGACAGGTACGCCGATATCCACGAGGAAGCGAAGAACAGCGCCAATCCGATGATTATGCGGATGAGCTTCATTGCATCCCCCCGTTGCGACCGGACGTTCCGCTCCGACAGTTGGATCCGTTGCGGATGCCGTTCTTCGAATCACTCGAACCGTGGACGTCGCACGTCTCCATGCATTTCCTGCACTCGGACACGTCGGAGTAGAACGCGATGTAGATCACCAGGCATTCGAGGGCGCAGACGAAGAACAGGATGAATCCGGCCATCAGCCAGAAGACCGTCGGGTCCGTGGGGATGTTCGCGATGATCGTAGACGCCACGGAGTTCCCGGAGGCGTCGCTCAGAAGGCTCCCGAGGGATTCCCCGGTGCTCAGCGTGACGATCAGGTCCAGGATGAACGCCGCGTTCAGAATCCCGGCCAGAAGGGGGAGGAGGTAGATCATGTCCTCCTCCTAACCCATCTGCGCTGTTCCTCATCCCAGACGACGGGTCCCGCGCTCCTGATTATCGGCGTTTCGAGGTATTCCTGTTCGAGGCCGAACCTGTTCCTGACGTAGTTGACCAGATACCTCGTTATCAGGACCATGATCACGATGAATCCGAAGATGATCAGGATCTGCGCCGCTCCCTCCGATATGCCGAGGGTGCGGGACACCACGTTGGATGCCCCGCCGGTCAGAAAGAGGTACGAGAACCCTCCGACCAATGCGACCTTCGCCGCATTCCCCCAGCTTATCACGGTCTTGGTCCCGGCCCGTGCAGCCTCGCCTGCGACCTTCGTCATGGTCTGGACGTTCCTGACCCCTCCGGCGGTCCACGTCTTCGTCCAGGTGGCCGTCGAGGACCCCTTGGAAAAGACCTTGGACAGGGCTTTCGCAAGACTGCTCCAGGCCGACATGCTCAGTACCCCCTCCGCTTCCTCATGGCCAGAGCTATGATGATCAGGATGAGGATGAACAGCAGGACGATTAGCAGCAGTCCGTTGTTCCCGGAGTCCCCGGAACTCTCGGAATCCCAAAGGGCCTTGGCGGTCACGTTGCCTGAAACGACGATGCTGTCGCCGGGCTGGTAGGTGAGCATCCCTATTCCCCAGCCTTTGAACGAACAGCCGTCCTTCTTCCCGTCGTAGGACGGGAGCGTGACGGTGGAACCGGACTTGACCGTCACGGGTTCCACTGCTTCGGATCCCCCGTCGACATCGAACGTGACGATCACATTCTTATCCGAAGGCGTGGGAACGTCGGAGCTCCACAGGGCCTTGAACGTCATATCGCCGGAGACCGTGACGGTGTTCCCGGGCTGGTAGGTGACGTTGTTGCAGCTCCATCCCATGAACGTGTAGCCGTTCTTCGTTCCGTCGTAGGACGGGAGGGTGAAGGATGAACCGTTCTGGACGCTCTTCGTCGAGACCGTCAGGGAACCCCCGTCGGTATCGAACACGATGTTGTGCGTGATGACCGGCTGGGTGTTCTCCGCCCAAGACGCCACGAGGGTGAAGCTGCTCGTCACCGGCGTATCGAAATCGTAGACCGAGCCGTTGCGCAGCCAGTTCACGAACGTGTATCCGGATCTGGTAGGCTTCTCGGGAACGGAGGCGGTGTTCCCGGATTGGACGGTCTGCACCAGGACGGAGGATCCGCCTTTGGAATCGAAGCTGACCGTGTAAGAAACGGTCGGCGTGGAGACGAGGGTCCACCCCGCGTAGAGGGTCATCGACTTGGTGACGCCGGCGCTCCAATCCATCGGAGTCGTGAGGGCCTCGTCGCAATACCATCCGTCGAACCGGTAGCCGGTCTTCACGGGATCGGAAGGTTTCGATGCGGCGACATTGTAGGCGGACTGTTGGATCGTCGGAACGGAGGATCCGCCCTGGGAGTCGAACGTTATAACGGGGAAACCGAGGACCTGGACCTTGTAGATCTCGACGGTCGTACCCTTGGGGTTGGTCGTGGTCTGAGTCACGTAATAAGTTCCCTTGTCGGAATATGTGTGCCTGGGGTTCCATTCCGTCGAGACGGCGCCGTCGCCGAACTCCCATTGGATGGTCTGGGCGTCGGAACCGTCGAAGACGAACTGGAGCGTGTAGGAGTAGAACTCCCCGTAATCCTTGTCGTATGCCTGTTCGGCATCGCCGTCGCCTATGGCGAATGGGATCGCCAGGAAAGCGGCGGCTATCATGATCGCTATTATTCTGATTTCAGATTGCATAAATGATCGCACCTCCGGAAGGAGAGGATGTGAATTCGAGGGACGAGATGACCGTCACCGTGAACGACTTGGTCGCGGACGTGTATTCATCCTTGGAGAAAGTCAGGGTGATGCTGTACTCGCCCGTTTGAGTTGGCGTTCCTGAAACGGTGGTCCCTGTGGCGGAAAGCCATGAGGCTCCGCTGATCGAAACCGTGCATCCGTCGACGCTGACCGTCGGGGAGAAGGACCAGTAGTTGCCTGCGACGGCGTAGCTGTCCGGTGTACCCGAGACGGTGATGTTCGCCTGCTTCCATACCGCGTACAGGAGGGTGCTGCCGTATCCGAACGAATACGAGGATCCCGCAGAATAGGAAGCGGACGTGGCGGTGCTCGAAGTGGACCATCCGAGGAACTGGTATCCCGATCTGGTCGGGACGCCGGTCGGGAGCTGGATGCTCTTGGTCTTGGTGCTGTCGGTGGTGGAGATGGACGATGGCGCCCCGGACCCGTTGTTGGCGTCGAACTTGATCGTGTAGCTGTACGTGTACACGGTCGTGGACGTCATCTGCGCCGCAGGGTAGTAGCTGGTGCTCTTCGTCACCGTGACGGAATCTCCGAGGGCCGTCCCGTAGAGGGAAGCGGCCATCTGGTAGTGGTTGGACGAATAGATGGTGGTGTACGTGTAGTTGGCACCGGAGCCGTTCTCGGACGACTTCCCGTACCAATCGACGTCGATGGTGGTCCCCGATGCCACGGTATACGTTTTGCTGTCGGCCGTGATGTTCGAGGAGTCCACATTGAGCATCTTGAAGCTGGCCCAGTTCCCCTTGTAGATCGTGACCGTGTAATTGGTCACGCTCTGCTGCCACACGGCGTACAGGGTCTTGGAGCCGTTGTACGTCACGGAGATCGTATCCCCGGCGGAGTACGATGCTGACGAGGCCGAACTGGAAGTGGACCATCCGAGGAACTGGTATCCCGATCTGGTCGGGGTTCCAGAAGCGACGGTGAAGGTATGGCTGGAAGTCGAAGTGCCCGTGTACGATTGGGTGCTCGGAGCCCCCGACCCGTTGTTCGCGTTGTAATAGAGGTAGCAGGTGTACTGAGAGGATGCGGTGGAAACGCACTTCAGGGTGATGGTGACCGTCTTGTACGCCGTAGTATCCCACGTCTTGGCGGTGATCGTGCAATCCCCGGTGAGGGTGCCTGTGACATCCTTGGTGTACGAATTGACGGTGGTGATCGAGAGGCCGGAACCGCTCGTCACCGTCAGGGAATCCTTGCTCTCCCTGTTCCACTGGATGAGGCCGATATCGACCTTCGAACCTGAAGACACGTAAACGGTCTTGGTCATGTTCTGGTAGGTGCCCATGTCGGACGGGGTGGAGACGGTGCCGGAATACGGGTTGGATGAGGAAGTTCCTTTCTGACCCGTGACCGTGATGGTCTGCGAATAGGATTCCATCTCCTCGCCGGAATCCGGGTTCATGGAGACCTCGGAGAAGGTGTAGGTGCCGTTGGCCACGTCCGAGGGGAGGGTGATCCTCGCGGTGGAACCGCTCTTCGTGATGGTGGGGTAGAGGGACCAGCCGAAGATGGACTCCATGTTGCAGAAGCGGTCGCACTCCAGATCCTCATCCAGGTCGTGCCATGTGAGGGTGACCGTGGACCCCGGCGTACCGCTGACCGCCTCGGATTCCTCGGAATCCAGGGTGACGGCGAACAACGCGCAGAGGCAGACGGCCAGGAAGACCGCGGTCGGAAGCAATCTCGTTTGGTGCATCGGGATCACACCGCATAGATGATGGCTCCCGCGGTCGGGACGCTGCTGAAGACCAATTGGTTGTATACGTCGATGGTCACATCTGTGGAAGCGGTCTGACCGGCGGCGGAGGTCACGGTGACGATGGCCTTCAGGCCTTGGACGGCCGAACTGTTCTGGGCGTAGAGCTTGCCGTCGGCGATCCTGACTGAAAGTCCGGTATTCTCGGAGGATGCGGCGAAAGAGTTCCCGGAACCTCCGGATACAGCGAACGCCGTAGTGGAGCCTTCGGTGCCTGCCAGCAGGTTCAGGACGGTATCCCCGGAGATCGACAGGGTATCCTCGACATCCACGGTGATGTCGATGGTCTCCGTCTGACCGTATGCGGTGGAGCAGGTGACGGTGATCTTCTGCCCCATGCCCGCGTCCGTCGGGTTGACGACCTTCAGGATGCCGTTGTCGATGGAAGCCCCGCCGAAGGTGCTGATGGACCATGTTCTCGTCGAGGAGTCGGTGGAACCGACGGTCGCGAACTTCTCGGCGGCGTTGTTCTTGTAGGTGAGGATAGAAGAGTCGCAATCCAGGACGAGAGCCGGCTCGGAACGGATGGTGATCTTCTTGGTGACGGATTGAGAGGGTCCGATGGTGGAGGATCCGGTGATGGTGATATCGGTGGATTGAACGACCGCCGACATCCCGGAAACCACTCCGTCGGAGGAGTTCAGGGAGAATCCCGTCGGAAGGGATCCGGAGGTGACCTTCCATGTCACGCCGATATCGGATGCGTTGGTTATCGCGGTGGAAGAAACATCGGAGTTGTAAGAGGTGATGGTCTCCGCCGAGCCTCCGACTATCTTGGAGTAGACGGTGAAGGAGACTTCGAGATTCTTGGTCTGCCCGTTCGCAGCGGCCGTCAGATAGACTGTCTGGAGTCCGAGCTCGGAAGGAGTTCCGGTGACCTTCCCGTCCGCGAGGGAGAGTCCTGCGGGGAGGGTCTTCCCGGAAGTCACGGTCCAGACGACCGTGCCCATGTCGGATGTCCCGGTGGGGGTGAAACTGATGTTGCTTCCCTTGATTATGTCGTTGATCGTACCGCTGACGTCCAGACCGTTCACGACGGTGAACTTCACGTACTGATAGGCGGTCTGGGAGACCGGGGAGGTCATCGAAGCCTGGATGACCACGTTGTACGATGTCCCCACGGAAGCGTTGGTCAGGATGTCCACGGTGACCGTCTTCCCGCTGACGGAACCGACGTTGGCATCGTTGACCTTCAGGGAGACAGTGAGGTATTGTGTGAGATCGCTGGGGAACTCAGGGGTGTAGGTCCACCTGTATCCCGGGGCGATGTTGATGTTCGTCGGCTCGCCGTATGTGGAGCTGAGGTCCTCTCCGATCGCTTCCGACTCGGTCATGAAGACCGTGCCGACGAGAATCAGAGCGAGGACCGCCACGAGGGCGGCCGGTTTGATGTTTGCTAACATGTTTTTCAACTCGTTTGCGCGGGGTTTCAAAAACGGACCCCGCCGCCGTCGTTCGTATGCTTGGGGATGGCCAGCAGCACCGCCGATACGGCCATGAGGAAGTACAGCAGGAGCTGAAGCCAGTAGTACTCGATGAACGTCGGAAAGTCCAATCCGGAGACGTAGGACACGTTGTCGCCCTTGGTCAGCCACGATATCCCCAGATCTATGCCGACCCAGGCGAGAATCGAGCCGATCGCGGGGATCAGCGCCGGCAGGGGCAAGAGGTCCACCTCCTTCCGATGCGGTTCCTTATCAACAGGGCGATGACGAACATCCCCACGGCCGACAGGATCCAGAACGCCGTGTCGTCCAGGGCGTTGGCGATGACGTCCCATACCGTAGTGATGGGGACCACCACGTCGGTCATCTCCTACCTCCCTTGAAGCGAGAGAAGAGTCTCTTGAACGAACCTCCGTTCCCGTCGGAATGGAGGTCTTTCAGGATGAACGCCGAGATGGCGACGACCGAGATCACGAAGAACACGGCCATGACGACCATGTAGTCGTGCTTCTCATCCTCCAGCTCCTGGTATTCGGACCCTCTGACCGTCAGTTTGACGGTCTTGGAAACCGAGGTACCGTCGTTGCGGTGCAGCTTGACCGTCAGATCGAAGGTTCCTTTGGAGGTCGGTTCGACCCTCAGGACATTGCCGTTGACCGTCACGAAGCTTTCCGCGGAACCGGATACCGTGATCACATCCCCTTCCGAAATGGACAGGATGATGTCCTGCTTCTCGCCGAGGAGCATCTCGAAGTCCGTCAGCGACAGGACGTCGGTCCTCTCGGAAGGCGCGATGTCGATCTGGACGGTCCTCGAACACGTCGTTTCGGAGATATTGTTCACCGCAGTGCAGACGATCGTATATCTCCCGCTCGCGGGATACGTGAATCCGTTGCCCTGCTCGGGGATTCCGTCGCCGTCGAAGTCGTAGGTGTAGAACGATGCGTTCCTTCCGTTGAACAGCGCCACGACGGTGTACCCGTCGGAACCCACATTCGCATCGAAATCCGCCACGGGTGCGGACGTCTCGGCTTGATAGATTTCGACGGTCCAGGAATCGGAGCCGACCGAGATCCTGTAGGTGCTTCCAACGTCGTAGGAAGACGGGGTTCCGCGGATGACGGTGTACTCCTTGTTCCCGACCGTTTTCTGCTCGACGGAGAACGGGGAGCCGTTCTGCACGGAGGCCTCCGCCTGCCCGGAGACGACGTAGCTGTATTCGATCCCCGCCCATGCGGCATCCCTGTGGTAGTTGTCCGAACAGACTATCTCCACATCGCCCGAGACGAACGTTCCGTCGAGACCGGATATGGTGCACTTGACGGTGTACACTCCGGATGTCGGGAATTCGTAGAGAGCTGTCGGAGAGGATGTCGCGAACACCTTCTGATCGACGGACCAGATGATGTTCGATGCGTTGGAGTATCCGGAAAGGACGAAATCGTAGACTCTAGGCTCGGTAGCCCTCGGAGTTGCCGTGATCTTTCCCATCACAGGAGAGGGAGCCGAAGCCTGTCTCTCGTTCACTTTCACGAACACTGTGTTCGACACATCGACATAGCCTTCCATCGAAGCCGTGTACGTCACCGCATAGGTCCCCATCCGGGACAGGGTTCCGGTGACGGTCCTTCCGACAACTTCCAGGCCTGCCTGATCGGAGACGGGTTCTCCGTCGATGGTCACGGAATCCAGAACGATGGATGCGTTCGTGGGGTTGGTAACCGGCGTGTAGGAGAACAGATCCCCTTCGCTGAGCACGTACTCGATGGGCTTGACGATGGTGATCGGCACGTTGACCGTCACCTCGGCATTCCCCGAGATGTATCCCGTGAAGGACGCCTCCAAGGTGATACGATAGGTTCCGGGCATGACGTCGGTCATGTCGAGGACGATCGTGTGATCATCCACCCCCACGTTCCTTTCGGAGAGGCCTCCGTAGGAGACGATGGAGAGCAGCGCATCTGTCGGATTCGTCGATACGGGCAGAGAAGCCGTCTGACCGCTCGTCACGGTCGCCGTGGAATCGGAGATCCCGACGGTGTTCCTGTCCCACACAGCATAGAGGGTGACGTCCTTCGTGGGCGCGTAGGATCCGAGGGGTTCGATAGACGTTGAGGAGAGTCCCCAGCCCATGAAGGTGTAGGCTCCCGACGAATGGGAGGCCTGCGGCATGGATGCGTAGGAACCCTTGGTGATCGTCTCCGACCAGACGGTCCTTCCGTTCACCAGCCCGATTCCGGCGTCATACGTTACGGTGCACTCGCCTGCGACGACGAGGACCGTGAACCTGTACGTGTAGGAGTCATCGGACAGGGTGAACGAATACGTGCCCGGGGATGCCCCCAGGGTCCCGCGTATGTAGGTGTTGTACTTCCACCCGTACCAGGTCTTCTGAACCTGATCGAGATCCAAACGGAGGCCGGAGGGGAGGGAGCCGCCGTAGAGGAACAGCCCCTCCTTTCCCGTAATGTCGGTGATATCCGTCTCGACCTCTTGACCGGTCTCGTACTGGAGGATGTACTCGCTGCTGTAGGCATCGGAATCATCCGCCAGGATGAAGGCCGATGTCAGAGCCATGACAACAGCCATAGCTATCGCTGAGAGACGCATGATTCCGTTCACGGCCGATCACTCCGAGGACTGTTTCCTGTCCGATTTCGGGTTCTTGAAGAAGAGTCCGGGATTCTCGTTCACGACCTCGGTGAAAGCCTGCTTGTCCGCCGGGGAGGTGTCCGGATCCGTGGTGACACGCAATCCGTAGGCGCAGTTCTTCTGACGGCTCTTCCTGTTGACGGCGCCGACGAAGAACATCTTCTTCCTCGGGGACATGGCGTCGAACTCCTCCTTCGGCTTCCAGAACATGGACCTGAAGGACTTGTCATGAGGCGCCGCCTGGACTTCCGTATCGAAAGCGAACAGCTGCGGATTGGCGCTCCTGTACGCGATCAGGTTGTCCACGGTCTCCATGTTGGAGTTGGGATTGGCGATCACCTTGTCGTAGTACCTGGTCCTGGCCACATTGCTCTTGCGTGAATTCGGCACCCTCAAACTGATTTTCTGACTTCTTCGAGAGCTGACGCTGATCGGCCTCGCGCATGCCCGTGCGCGTATGCGCACTCCGGACCCTTTCTCACGACCCCATTCCCACCTCGTTCTTCTTCGCGGACGATGCCGCGGTGCGCCCGTATCTGGCACTATGACTGAGTATATATACGTTGACGTTATACTCAAACCTTGACGTTAAGTCCAAACGTTAACCGAGTCGATACAGTGCGCCCGACCCGGTCTGAGAGGGACGCCGATGAAGGAAGGGAGCAGTTACACGGGGTTGCAGGCCATGCCGGTGCTGGCGATGGCGGTCATGAAGCAGAGCGGAGTCGTCGATCTGATCGATTCGCTGGCCGAACCCGATCCGCAGAGGATAGTCACCGAGGGCCACGGCGTGATGCTGATGGTCGGTGCGATGTTCAAGGGCATGGGCAGAAGGCCGCTGTACAAGATCGACACGGACTTCGCCACCGCCCCGCTGGACATCCTGGTCGGACCGGGGGTGACCGTCGAGAACCTAAACTCGAGGACGCTCAGCCGCACGCTGGACCGCCTGTTCGAACTGGACCTGCCCGACCTGACCTTCAGGATACACGAGCTGCTCTGCGAGAGGTACGGCCTCAGGGCGTACATCTTCAACGTCGACTGCACCAACTTCGGTGTCAGCGCGGTGGAGGTGAAACAAGACCGTCCGGGTGCGGCCATCCCGGAGAGGAACGGCCACGCCAAGGACGGGGACAACACCCGCCGGGTCTACAACCTGCAGAGCGTCACCACGCAGCACGGGATCCTGTGCTACGAGAAGCCGTACGACGGGACGGTCACCGACGGGGAGATGGATTTCGACACGATCCTGTACCTCGCCGGGAAGGTGGACCCGTACAGGTCCACCATCGTGGCCGACTCCAAGCTCGTGAACGCCACGCTCATCGAAACCATCGAGGAGAAGCACTTCGGGTTCGTCTCGAAGTGCCCGGACTCCTTCGGGGACAGGGTCAGGGACGAGATCGTCTACTCGGTCCTGCACTCCGAGATGGACCCGAGCGCCGTGAGGGACGGATGGGAGATCTACGACTGCGACGCCCCCGTCGGGGAGACGACGCTGCGCTTCGTCGCCTTCCGCACCGCGGAAGGCAGGACCAGGAGCATCGAGTACTACCGCGAACAGGGGAAGAAGGCCGTCGAGAGGATCATGGGCCCGCTGCTCAGGAGGACGTTCAGGTCCTCCGAGGACGCGACGGCGACGTACGATATCGCGCTGTCCAAGCTGAAGGATTCCGCGTACATCGTGACGATGGACGTGGTCGAGAGGAGGGTCGCCGACCCCTACGGGAAGAAGGGCAGGCCTCCCAAGGACTGGACGCCGTCGTACCATTCCGAATTCTCCCTGGAGATCGGCTGGGAGTTCTCCGAGCGTCTGGCCGAAGAATTGGCGGACGACAGGCAGGTCCGCGTCCTGATCACGAACCTCAAACGTGGCACCGAGGATGCCGAGAATCCGAGGGACGGGATCACCGGCGACGGCGTGCTGAGGCTGTATCTGGGGCAGTACCGCGTGGAGCACTGCTTCAGGACGTCCAAATCCAGGTACGAGGTGGACAAGGTCTACTTCCACCGGCCCTCGAGGGCCAACGCGTTCATGTTCGTGGTCTCTCTGGCCACGATGATCGGCGAGTTCATCACCGTCGTCCTCAGGGAGGGCGGGGTGATGAGGACGGCCGAGGGTCTGATCGACGACATGTCGACGCTCATGCTGAAGCGGGACCCGGCGGACGACCAGGACTATCTCGAGGGCACGGCGGAGTCGAGGGATTGCTACATGAGGCTGCTGGAGGTCCTCAAGCTGGATCCGGACAGGATGTTCGGGTGAGAATAGAGCGTTCAAGCGGATGCGTCCGCGATCAGGGCATCGACCAGCTCCGGCTATCTTCGGGCGGAATAAATCAGGAGGGGGGTGCCGAATTCACGTCTTGAGATGGCCGACGGTGTTGGCGATCTCCTGAGGGG
>CAVJLK010000128.1:0-9439 GCA_963650175.1 Ruminococcus sp. CAG:579
CACCTGATGCCCGCACCTCTTCAGGCAGCGTGCCAGCGTGTCCCCGATGATGGGGTTCCTCGCTCTCCCCACATGGATCGGTCCGGTGGGGTTGGTGGAGGTGTGCTCCACGTTGACCCTCAGACCGGTCGGCTCCGCCGACCCGTAGTCCTTCCCGCGGGAGAGGATCTCCTCAACCACCCCCTTCACCATCGGCCTGGGGTCGGCGGCGAAGTTCAGATAGCCGTTCATGGCCGAGACGGAACTGACGAGGCCGGACGGCTGGATCTTCGAAGCAAGCTCCTCCGCGATGGCGGCGGGCGCCTTGCGGAGCGCCTTGGACATCGTGAAGCACGGCACGGAGAGGTCGGAACCCTCCAGGGAGGAGGGCTCCACGGTGAACTGCAGGTCCCCGGCGCCGAGCGCCTCCAGCGCTCCGGCGACCTCTCCGCGGACCTGCGACTCCATATCGCTTATGAATGACATTGAAAACCTCCGATCAGCTGGGCCTGTACCTCAGAAGGGCGGCGATGCCTCCGAACGCCTTCAGGAGCATGTCCCCCTCCTCGGAGTCCCCGGATATGAGCTGCAGACGCGTGTTGTACGCGTCCGCCCTGTTGAAGAAGTCGTCGATGAGATCCTCGTCGGATACGACGGAAGCGGACTGTCCGCAGTCGGGGCAGAGGAACCTCTCGTCGGCGTCCTTGACGGTCATCTCGTGGACGTGGCCGTTGGCGCACTGGATCTTGATCCTCCTCTTGCTGAGGGAATCTGATAGAAGAAGCATGTCCACCGCGCCCATGTCCAGGGCGTAGCGGACCTCCTGCTCCCCGTAGCAGGAGAGACCTCCGTCGGCCTTGCGGATCTCGGCGAACAGGCGCTGCATGTACACCTTCTCCTGGGTGAGCTGCATGTCGGTGATGATGCTCTGGGAGTTCTGCACCAGTTCCCTGAGACCGGATTCGTCTGTGTATCCCGTATCCACGAGGGGGCTCACGACCTTCTTCCTGAGCTCGTGGTGGAGGTACTCCTCCTTCACGAAGAACTCCTTGGTTGCGCCCGGTCCCCCGATCAGTATCCCGAGGAGCTCGGGGCGGTTCAGGAAGACCTCCGTGGCATTGTCGGCGACCTTCTTGAAGAACTCGTGGGCGGCGATCTCGATCAATCTTTCGAAACGGACGGAGGACTGACCTCCCTGGTGGTGCTTGCTCGGAACCAGCGAATCGAAGTGCTTCAGGACCTGGATCCTGCTCCCCGACAGTATCCCGAGGGTGGCCTCGGACCTGTCGATGGTGATCAGACCGTAGCATTTCTTGTCCAGGAGCATCGACTGCAGCGGGTCGGTGAAGAAGGTGGAGTCGCACCTGTACAGGAACGCCGTGATGGGTTCGGGAGGGTTGATCACGTACTGGACCATCTTGGTCTGGTCGCCGGCCCTGGGGACCTCGCCGCAGAATATCACCACACCGTTCGCCGGGGGCGCCTTGTACGTTTTGAGTCGAGCCGCGATGGAGTCGATGGCGCTCTGGACGTTCTTCATCGTCGTCTTGGACTTGATGTTGGACGCCTGGGACTGCTCGTTCCTGAGGTATGCCATGACATCGGAGATCTGCTTGGTGGCGGGGACGTAGACGGATATGAGCTCCGTTCCCCTGCCCCTGTAGTTCTGTATCTCCTGCATGTCCTTCTTGAAGTCGTACTTGGCCCTGTCCTCTGAATTAGTCTCTCCCATATGGGTCACCCAATGTTTTTATGTTGAACGGGGTTCGGTTGATAACTATATCGGTCGTGATTTTTTGGATAGGGTGGTCGTGTCTGTCGGGGGCTCCGTGCTGATACCCGGGAAGGATGATTCCGGATACATAGCCAGATTGGCGGAGATGCTGAACTCGGTGAAGGATTCCGTCCAGCTGGCGGTGGTGTGCGGGGGCGGGAGGACCGCCCGCTACTACGCTTCCACGGGGAAGGAGCTCGGGGGTTCGACGTACCAGTTGGACATCATGGGGATAGGCGCGACGAGACTGAACGCGCAGCTGCTGGGGTTGGCTTTAGGAGATATGCCCGAGAGGGTGCCGGAGACGGCGGAGGAGCTGGCGGGGGAGTCGGTTCCCGGGAAGATCGTGGTGATGGGAGGAACGGAGCCCGGACATACGACGGATGCTGTGTCCATGATGGTCGCCCGTGCGATGAAGGCGGACCGCGTGGTCAATGCGACGGCCGTGGATGCCGTTTACACGGACGATCCGAGGACGAACCCGGATGCTCAGAGGATCCCGACCATGACGATCGGAAGATTGGGGGAGATCGTGTACAAGGAGCACGACGCCTCGAGGTCGAGCGTGTTCGATCCCTTGGGCGTTAAGATAGCGGAGGAGTCCCGCATCGACATATCGATGGTGGACGGAAGGAACCTCGAGGAATTGAAGAAGGCCATCCTCGGACAGCCGTTCGACGGGACCTTCGTGGACTCCCATCGAAGGGGCTCGAAGTCCTTCGAGGAGACCGCTTCGTAACCCGATGAGCGGACGATGTCCGCTATGCGGCGCTCCTCGGGACCCTTCATGGACTTGCGGTGGATGTAGACCGAGTCCGTTCCCGTTTTCTTGCATGCTTCGTGGACCATGCGAGCGATGTCCTCGTCGTCCCTCCCTTCCAGCTGATAGTTGGGGATCATGTGGCCGAATGCGACCCTGTGGGAGAGGCATGCTTCCGTGAACCTCGGGGCGTAATGGCCCCCGCCGATGCCCACGAGGATCCTGTCGTCCTCCGAGGGCTGGTTCTCTAGAATCACGTCGGCGAGGAGCTCCGCGGAGTCCCTGTCTCCCCAGTGGGATTCGTCGCTGCCGATCTCGATGTAGAAGGTCGGTTTGTCGAGGTACGGGCCGTGGTGGGTGACCTCGAAACAGACCTGCACGTCGGGTTTGACGCATTTGGACCTGATGCGCCTGAGGGCGTCGGTCATGCGGAGGGAGTCGGATTGGACGAGGGTTCCTTCCCTTCCGCCGTAGTCCGCCCGATGGTAGTTGCCGATGGGATGGACGGTCAGGGCGGGGCGTCCGCTCTTGGCGGAGTGCTTGGACATGACGACGACGGTATCGACCCGGATCCCGAATGCTTGGGCTTCCCGATCGAGGTGCTCGTGGGTTATGTGCATGTCCGGGATGCTCATCATGACGTCGTCCCCGCAGCGGAGGTATTGGGCGGCGTCCGTGGAACCGATGTCCTCCCATTGGCGTTTCTGGAGGAGGCATTCCCTCATGTTCACCGAAGGGAGGTCGGCCTCGCTGCATACGATGAGCCTCGACATGGGGGCGGGGATTCGGATGGGGGTATTTCGTTCCTCGTGCCGGAAGGGTGGGGATGAGATGGGATGGGACGGGGTTCCGATCGGGACTGTGTGTTCGTGGGATGGGGAGGGGATCCGGAGGGCGACGGGTGCCGCGGAGGGACGGGTAAGGATGAGGGACGTATCGGTTCATGACTGTACGGTCCGAAGAGCGAGAAACATGGTGTTTTCCGTACATCCGTACCGAACAACAGCTGTCCGAGCTCATATATCTCGGATGATTGGTCGGGGTCGGGGTGCGGATGCTCCCGATCCGGAGAGGGGTCGGGGACGAAGCGTCGCGATATCCGGGGACCTGGAGAGAGGTCTGCGGATGATCAGCGCCCTTACGAGACCTGGATCCGGCAGGATCTAGGAGGAATACATACATGAATGCGAACAAAAGCGAATTCGCCGGGGGGGGGGGCCAAGCAGGCCTCGAAGCTCCTGGCGGCAATGGCAATCCTCGCCGTCGCGTTCGTCGTTCTGGCAGCCGTTCCGGCTGCTCTGACGGACAGCGACGCCGCGATGTCGGCCGGTACGCCGGTGGCCGCCACTCCGGTCACCGAAGACATTACCGCAGATGCCGGTGCATCTTATTACATCGGCAAACTGGAGACAGTCGCAACGATTGACCTGAACGGCACCGCGGACGTCACACTGTACATATCGTCCAGTGCCGAGGTTAAGCTGAAGAACTCCAATGCCACACAGGCGACCACCAAGATCTACGTCGCGAGCGGGTACTCTGACGAGGAGGTCAGCTTCTACGACAAGTCCGAGATCACGGTTACCGTTGCCAAGGCCGACACTGCTATCACCCTAAAGATGCAGGATGGAGGATACTATCTGGCCACGGGAATTGCCTTCGCCACGGCAGGACAGAGCCAACAGACCATATCCGTTGCGTACAGCGACCGCACCATGGTCTGGACAACTGAAATGGCCGCCAACACGACCATGCCCGCCTTCACCGTCGCAAAGACGGGGACGGCTGACAAGTCCTCCGGCGTCACTGTGACCGTTCCGACCGAGTCGGACAAGAACGCGTTCTCCTTCAAAGTCGGGGTCGGGAGCAACCAGGTCACCGTAACCGGACCGTTCACCGATACCACCGGGGGCAGCTTCACCCTAGCCACTACCGATGACAAAGCCCTCAAAGCCACCATTGCCAGTATTGCCTCCCTCGAGGGAACAATCACCAGGGACAACGGAGAGGTCACAATTGACGGAAAAATGTCGGGAGCCATGGCAAACGGAATGTTGGATACGGCAGGCACCAAGGCGATTGCCATCCCGACTACGAGCATATCGCTTGAAACCTACACCAGCGGGATCACCGTCCTGAAGGATACGAAGCTCCTCAACGAGCTCGTTGTGAAGGATGACAAGAGTCAAAACCCCGTGTTCACCCTCGGATCCGGGTTGACGACGAAGAGTACTCTGACTCTCGGATGGTCCTCAACGACCCTGACTATCTCCAATTCGGCGAAGCCCTGGACCGGGAATGCGATCGCTGTGAACAGCACAGCCACGGTCGTGGACCTCAGCGGTCAGAACATCGGGTCTCTGACCGTGGAGAAGTACACCGGCAAGGTCGAGGTCAAAAGCGATACCTCGGCCACCATCTGGGGAACCCTGACAGTCAATGATAATGACCATACGACCCATACTCAGGATTGCAACACAGTGGCCCTGACCTCCCCGGTCGTCACCGAGAGCGGTTCCATCGTGCTCAGTGAAAAGGTGGTTCTAACCGCCACGACAGACATCACGGCGCTCGGGTCGATCACCGGCGATGGCACGATCGATTCTACTGGCATTACGATTAAGACCCAGGATGGGAAGAAATCGAACATCACTGTCAGCAATGCCAAAGACCTGAACGGAACGGTCAGCCAGGCCGAATACACGATGTTGACTGCCAAGACCTCCGAGATCGACCTCCACGCCGAGGAGGGATACAAGATCATCAAACTCGGAGAGGATCTGCCGATCACCGAGACGTACACCTTCCCCGAAGGGATCACGGTCAACGCCGAAGACGAACTGATAACCATAATCGGAAGCAAGACGAACTCTGTCACCGTCACCCTGCCTAACTCCACAACGCTCGTCCTGGGTGGCGAGAACTACAAGGAGGCCGACGGCACCGTCTCCGCCATCGGCGGAGACGATGGGATAATGATCGGAACGCTCGGCACCACCGCCGACAAGTACTCCGCCTTCGTCGTCGAGGGACAACTGGACGGTAAAGGATGCGTCTACGGAACGGGGACGTTCGAGCTCGCCTCCACCGGCAGGGTCAAGAACGCCGAAGTCACGGTCGTGACCATGGCCGCCTCGGGCGATGATGTCGCCCAGGAGTTCTCCGGAGTGAGCCTGTCCGTCCCGTACCCCGTGTACCAGAAGCAGATCGTCCCCGAGGGCAAGACCATCACCATCCAGTCCCTGAGCGATGTCATGCTCAACGGCGGCCTGCAAGTCGACGGAACCCTCGTGATCGAGAAGGACGCCTCCCTGACGCTCGGACTCCAGCCCGTGACTGTCGGTGACGGACAAACGACAACCTACCTCCCCCAGGGAGCGGCCGTCACCGTCTCGTCCACCGGATCCATTGTCGTGAAGGACGGGGGACTGTTCGATGCCCTCAACGCCACGGTCACCTCTAGCGGGAACATCCAGATGGAAGGCACAATGCTGATGTCGAACTCCAGCTCTCTGACGCTGAAGTCCACCATGACCGAGTCCTCCACCGGAGTTCTCGGATTGGAGAAGAGCTCCAAGGCCTCCATAACCGTCGCCTCCTCCGGAGTGCTGACCCTTCAGGGATACCTCGGATACAAGGACACTGTGGCGGATGTCGAGTACGATACCGTCAAGGTGCTGAACTCCGGATCGGTCGTCGTTGACAACGCCTCGATCGAACCCAGGACTATAGACGCGTACGGCGACCTCGCCGTCTCCCTCAGGGCGAGCGGAGCGAACGTCGTCATCGACTCGTACATTGCCGAGAAGGCCAACTCCTACATCACTATCGACGACTCCGGTCTGTCCCTGACGAAGATCGGATCCACCAGCTACTACGCCACCGCGGAGCCCGGGAAGAGCGGAGAGGCCGTCTCGGACCTCTCGAACGAATACAAGATCGGATCCGCCACCGCCGGCGTCAAGGTCACCGGCAAGCTGACCGTCGCGTCCGAGGTCACCTCCGTCGCCGACGAGGAGACCCTCTGCGTCGAGGACAGGCTCCTGATCTCCGGATCGGTCTCCAACGGGACCACCGCCAAGACCGACGGCTCCAAGGACGCTGTCAAGATCGCCATGACCGCCAAGCAGCCCTCTGAGAGCAAGAACGTCGATGACGACAACAGCGCCTACGACTCGATCCTGTTCACCTCCGCCGTTGCCGTGGCGGCCGACTCCACCATGGTCATCGGCACCTACGTCGACCAGACCAACGCCGGCCTGATGGATGTGGACGGATACCTCGACATGACCGTCGACAAGGTCTCCGGACTCACGAACTCCGGAGAGATCACCGTCACGGGCGAGGTCAAGATCAAGGACAAGGACATCACCGGAGGAAAGATCAACGCCGCCAAGTACGTCCTCAAGGAGGCCGTCGGTTCCTCGACAGCCACCTACAACGTCTACACCACCCTGGACCAGGCCGTCGTGGACATCCTCGAGGAGACGAACACCAACACCGACAAGACCATCACCCTGTACGGCAAGGTCTACGTCACCGAGGACGTCGTCGTGAACGAGCCCATCAGCGTCAAGTTCGCCTCGTCCAACTACAGCACGAACCAGCTGATCGTCGGAACCAGCGACGACACCGAAGTGGTCCTCGCCTTCGAGGACGGCGCCAAGCTCACCGGCGAGAGGTACCAGGTGGATGTCTACGGAACCCTGTACTTCGCCGACTCGACCGACGACGCCACCAAGAAGACCATCTGCGACGTCAAGGTCGAATCCGACGACGGCGACAGGATGTACACCAACATCTACACCGCCCTGGCTTCCGCCGAGTCCGGCGACACCGTCCAGGTCACCCGCGAGGCGACCGACGCCGACGGCGCCGACCAGTACGTCCAGCTGACCAGGTCCGTCACCGTCGGAGACGGGGTCACCCTGAGGGTCGCATCCTCCGTCGCAGGCCTCTGGCTCGCTGACGGTGTGACCATGACAGTCAACGGCACCGTCTATACCGACAGGGAGATCGTCGCCGAATCCAGGTTCGGCGTCACCGCCTCCACCATCGAGAAGAAGGAGTCTTCGGCCATCGTCGTCAACGGCACGATGAAGGGCCTGAAGTTCCTGTACGGCGACAGCATCGAGACCGCCGACGGCGCCAAGCTGACCGCCGGAGCCCCCATCGCGGGAGCCTACTACATCATAGACGGCGTGAACTACCTGTCCACCGTCGAGATCGCCCAGAAGAACTTCGCCAAGGTCGCGGGAGCGGTCACCGTCAACGGACCGGTCGTCGCAGGCGACCTGTCCTTCGCGAAGACCTCCTCGTCCACCGGAACGTCCCTCGTCATCGGCGACCTGACCGCCACCGGCGCGACCACCTCCCTGACCGCCTCCTCGATCACCATCGACGAGGTGTCCGTCATCGTCAAGAGCACGAACGGCGCGTACCTGACCGCAGTCATCAAGAACGACTCCGCGTCCGTGACCGTCTCGAAGATCAAGGGAACCGCCCTGACCTTCGCCGACAAGAGCGGCGTCCTGTCCCTCACCGGGACCGCCACCGCCTCCAAGGAGTCCGTCCTCGACGTTACCACCGGGACCGTCCAGGCCGGCACGACCGCGACGACCGGCGGGAAGTTCAACTACACCGCCTCCGACGACCAGAAGGCCATGACCGTCGCCTCCGGAGCGACCCTGACCCCCAAGGACATGAACATCGACAAGCTGACCGTCAACGGTACGTTCGAGGTGCCCCAGGGCGAGACCGCAACCGTCGGAACCCTCGTGGACCTCGGGACCGTCAGCGTCTTCGCCGGAAGCGAGACCGCCTCCGAGTCCACCCTGACCGTCGACTACCTCTGGATCGGCACCTCCGCCGACCAGATCCAGAAGTCCACCACCGGCGCGGCCGCGACCTTCTCGGGACCCGCCAAGATCACCAAGATGGCCGTCGTCCTCAACGGCGCCACCGTGGACTCCGACGCCCAGGAGGTCCTGAGCGACATCACCAAGAAGACCGAGTTCTACGTGAAGAACGCCCTGTGGATCACCGTCTACATCGTGGACGGGGACAAGACCATCGGGACGTTCAACAACCCCGTCATCACCAACGCCTACTTCGCCGGATGGTACAACGCCGACGGCAAGGACGCGAAGAGCGAGAACGTCGGGGACACCGGCTTCGAGAAGGTCTACGCCTCGATCAACACCAAGATCTACCACGTGGAGATCAAGGCCGACCAGGGTATCGGAGACCTGTACCTCAACGGCAACATCATGTTCAAGGGATTCAAGATCAACAACTCCTCCAGCACCAGCGACAGCGAGTACTACTACGCGTACTGGGCCGACGTCGAGGCAGGAGACTACGAGGTCACCTGCAAGCTCGCGAACGGATACGGCGGAACGGCGGTCCTGAAGAACACCGATGGAACGACCGTCTCGAACAACAAGTTCACCGCTTCGGGAACCCCCGAGACCTCCGCCGGGATCAACCTGAACTTCCAGCTGACCGGAATCGCGAAGACCGGATACGTCCAGCCCGCTGAGGAGAAGGACGACGACTCTGGCATGGGAATCACCGATTACCTGCTGATCGTCCTGGTCATCCTGGTTGTTGTCCTGGCTGTCATCGTCGCCCTCAGGCTGATGAGGTCTTGATCGGAAGATCCTGAAGAGGAATAATCGAGGTACCTGAAGGACAAACGAAGGGGGCCCGGAACGGGCCCCCGATTCGATCGGATACCATGTACCTGAAGAGCAAACAGAGTCCGCGTCAGCGGACGCTTTCCCCATCCTCCTCCGGGAAGGATGGATTCCATTCTCACACTCAATCGCTCGGGACGGATGCAATCGGCATCCTCCCTTCATACATGACTCTCAAACACGGCCCCGTCGCTGTATATCGTGTATTCTCCCGGGGCCTTCCTTACG
>CAVJLK010000129.1:0-6243 GCA_963650175.1 Ruminococcus sp. CAG:579
GTTGAAGTTCTCGGTGGAGAACGCGTACACGGTGAGGATGTGGATGTCCAGCTCCAGGCACCAGTGCAGGACCTCCTCCAGCTTCTCGCGCCCCAGCTTGTGGCCTTCCATGGGCTCCTTGCCGAGGACCTCTTCCGCATAGCGGCGGTTGCCGTCCATGATTATCGCGATGTGCTTGGGCATGACGCCTGCGGCCACCTCGCGCTCTATGTGGGCCTGGTAAGTCGAGTACGCACGGTCGGTCACTATGCGGGGGATCGTCATCAGATATCACTCGAAATCTTCGGGGATGCCGGCCGACTTCTCGCCCATGTCGAAGCATCCGATGGCGGCGACGGCGCCGATGACGCCCTTCATGCCCGTGACGCTGATGATCTGGACCCCGTTCTCCTCTGCAACGCTGACGGCGTCGTCCGGAGAGTATAGGACAGACTTGCAGCTCCAGCCGAAGTCCCTGAGCTTCTCCGGGACCTCCAGTCCCTGGAACACCGTCAGGACGGCATCTTCGGAGTAGGACTCCTTCCGGATGAAGTCCACGGCGTACTCGATGAGCGCGGGGACCTCCGATTCCTTCACGGCGAAGGACACTGCGGTGGAGCAGCAGTTGGTGGTCTTGTTGGGGACCTTCGGATTGAGCTGGATGATCTTGTGCTCGAGGAAATGCCCGACAGGGCAGGTGGTCCCCAGCTTGAGGGCCGCCACCCATGACGCGCCCTTCTCCTTGGTGTCGGTGTCGTCGATGCCGATGATCACCCTGACCATCTTGGGGGTTATGATGTCCACGTGGGCGCGGTGGGCCCCGCCCATGACGAAGTCGTCGGGGTACTCGGTGCGGATGACGTCGGGGCACTGGGGGATGCACGCCCCGATCCCGATGGACGCTCCGGCGATGCCGTACCAGGTGGTGCGGACCTCGTCCCCTTCGACCTTGAGGGCCTTCAGGCCCTGGCCGCCGGTGTCCAATGCCACCGGGCCGAAGCTCAGCTCGCTCTCTCCGATGGACGTCTCCATGATGATCATGTCGGACTCCATGCGGATGGACTCGATGACGCCTTTGGTGCGGCGCCTATTGACAATGTCCCATTCGCCGGGGCCTTTGGACGTGCATTTCTCTATCACCAGGGCCTTTCCCCTGGCCTCGTCCACCAGGGTGTAGAACCCGCGACAGAACATCTTCCCGTACTTCTCCCTGACCTCGTCGGGCCTCAGAACCTGTACCATATCATTCATCCTCCTCTGTGTCCCAGTCCTCTGGATCCGCCAGGTCGATGGCGTCCGAGGGCACTGACCTGCACAGGTAGACCGTCTTGGCCGCCTTGCCGATGTCGGAGCCCATCTCCATGCAGAGGCCGGTGTCAATTACAAGTATCACAGGGTCCTCGGTCCTGACGGCCCCGGCCCTGTAGGCGTCGCGGTAGGTCTTGGACAGATGGACCATGGCGCGGTCGGAAGGGTATATCCCGGACTCCAGTATGATCTCCGCCTCCTCCCGGGTGGCCGGATAGAACAGCTCGTCGGGGATGTTCTCGCAGTCCAGCTTTATGTCCAGAGGAATGGTGTGGCCGTAGGTGGCGCGGATCTTCCCGCCGCATATCGCGTACCTCCCCTTGGGATCGGTCTCGACGAGGGCCTCGATGTGCCTCCCCCTCATCCAGTTCATGCGGGGGTTGCGCTCGCGTATCTTGGCGGTGACGTCGCGGAGGTCCACATACCCGTCGGAGTCCATCTCCATGCCGAACTTCCCGTGCCTCAGTATGGCCGCAAGCGTCCTTCCGGTCTTCTCGACCTCGAAATCGGACATGATGAACTTGCCTTCCTCCCCGCAGATGGGGCAGCGCTCGTCCCTGAAGTACCCGTGCTCCTCGCATTCCCGTATCATATCTTCACCTTCTCGGCCGCCTTGACGGCATTGGCCATGAGCATGCATATCGTCATCGGGCCGACGCCTCCCGGCACCGGCGTGATGTACGAGGCCTTCTCCTTGACGGCCTCGAAGTCCACGTCCCCTACGAGCCTGGAGCCCTTGGGATGAGAGGGGTCGTCGACCCTGTTGGTCCCCACGTCGATGACCACGGCCCCGTCCGCGACCATGTCGGCGGTTATGAAGCGGGGCTTCCCGATCGCCACTATGAGTATGTCCGCCTTGGAGGTGACGGAGGCCAGGTCGGGGGTCTTGGAGTGGACGACGGTGACCGTGGAGTCCGCTGAAGCGCCCCTCTGGACCATCATGGCGGCCATGGGCTTGCCGACGATGTTGCTCCTTCCCACGATGACCACGTTCTTCCCGGCGGTCTCTATCCCCGAGCGGACCAGCATCTGCTGGACGCCGGCGGGGGTGGCCGGAAGGAAGTCGGGGCTGCCGATGAGCATCTTCCCGACGTTGAACGGATGGAAGCAGTCCACGTCCTTGGCAGGGTCTATGGCGTTGATGACCGCCTCCTCGTCGATGTGCTCCGGAAGAGGGAGCTGGACCAGGAAGCCGTGGACCGAAGGGTCCCTGTTGAGCTCGGCCACCTTGGCCAGGAGCTCCTCCTGGGTGGTGGACTCCGGCATTATTATCGTCTTGGAGGCCATGCCGAGCGACTCGCACATCTCCCCCTTCTTGCGGACATAGACCTGCGAAGCGGGGTCCGCGCCCACGAGGATCACCGCCAGGCCCGGCGTGATGCCTTCGGCCTTCAGAGCGGCTATCCTTTCCCTGAGCTCTCCGTATATCTCCTCGGAGACCTCCTTGCCTAGGATCAGCTTTGCAGTCATGTTCCACCTGTCGGCAAGGATGCGCGCTCCCGTTAATAATGTTCGCGCGCGAAACGACGCGCTGGAGGATGGGATTCGGAACCGGAGAGGGCGGACGGTATCGGATCTGAATCCGAGGTCGAGGATGCCTTCGAGGACCCTGCGGACGTTGCGGAGGTTCTCCTCCGCCCTCTCCGGGGGCATCCTGCCGTCCTCCCGGGACTCCGTCATGTGCCAGGAATGGGTCGCGAGGACCAGATGGTCCAGGTTCGAGGCCATCTCGATGTAGTCTTCGGGCCTGCGCTTCCCCTCGTGCATCGGCCACAGGTAGGCCGCTATGGTCCTTCCGCTGCGGCCCTTAGCCTTGGGGACGGGGTAGACGGTCATGCCGCCGGACCGGTAAGGCGCCGTCGGGCCTCCGACTTCGGTGTAAACGGAAGAATCCGCGGTTATGCCCAGCTCCATCACCGCCTCCATGACCCCGGGATCGGCGGACATGTACGGCGCGCGGAAGCATGCAGGCGCGGAGACGGCATCGGAAACGGCGTCGAATCCTCTCCTCAAGACTTCTCTGACATCGGGGACGGCCCCGGTCTCCTTCCCGGTCAGGTCCTCGTGGTCGTAGCCGTGGAGGCCTATGCAATGGCCCCCGAGGCAGGAGCAGTCGATCGTCTGGGCGGTGCGGCCCTCGATGAAGAAAGTCCCCCTGATACCCAAATCGTCAAGGAGGTCTGCTATGATCGGCAGGCCCTCTGCCGACGAGGAGAAGCGGGGGGCCTCCCCCGCACCCCGGTCGATGGATCCCGCCACGGAAGTGCCCCTGACGGGGATGTTGCAGTCCCGGTCGACATCGACCGTGAAGTAGAGCGTGCGGCTCATTTCCCCACTGGAACGGACGAGACCCTCTTCAGGAGCATGCCCTCGATCTCCATCGGGGGGTACTTCACTGCGGTCTCCTTGGCGCGCCTGAGCTTGGCCTCGTTGTCCGCGTAGATCGTGAACAGCTTCTCCCCGGCCTCGACCCTCTGGCCCTTCTTCAGGTGTATCATCAGGCCCGCGCCCTTGTCTGACGGGGCTCCCGCGGCCTTGGCGATGGCCACGATGTCCTTGTTGCGGATGCTGTGGATGTACCCCGACTTAGACGCTATGATGTCCTCTGTGTACTTCCCCGGAACGATGTCCGTCGATCTCAGGTTCGGGTCCCCGCCCTGGGCGGCGACTATCTCGAGGAACTTCTCGTGGGCCTGCCCCGACTCCAGGATCTCCCTGGCCCTGGAAGCTGGTATGCCTGCCATCTCCAGGATTATCCCTGCGCAGTCGCACGCTTTCTCGATGACGCTGGCTGGATGCTCGGAGCCTTCGAGGATCGCTATGCACTCCCTCGCCTCCAAGGCGGGACCCACGGCGTTCCCGACGGGCTGGTCGGCATATGTTATGGCGCATTCCACGTGCATCCCCAGCTTCTCTCCCAGGTCCATCAGGTCCCGGGCGTAGCCGCGGGCATCCTCGATGGTGGGCACCTTCGTGCCGGCCCCGGTGGGGATGTCCACCAGCAGATGGGTGGCCCCGACGGCAACCTTCTTGCTCATGATGGATGCCAGCATCTGCGCCCTGGGGTTGATCCCGAGCGGGTGCTCGATGTTGATCACCATGTCGTCCACGGGAGCCAGGTTCATCCCTCCGCCCCATGCGAACACGCCTCCCACGTTCTCGGCGACCTCCCTGAGGGTCTCTGCGTCCATCATGACGTTGCAGAACACCTCCACGAAATCGGACGTCCCGCAGGCGCTGCTGATGGCGCGGGAGGACAGCTTGGGGATCATCGCTCCCGCGCTGGCGACGATGGACACCACGATCGGGGTGATCTTGTTCCCAGGAACGCCTCCGAGGCTGTGGAAGTCGAAGACCGTGGACCTGTCGAACTTGATTATGTCGCCGGTGTCGGCCATGGCCCTGGTGAAATCGGCGATCTCGTCGATGTCCATCCCTCTGATGTACAGGGCGGTGAGCCATGCGGATACCTCGATCTTCGACAGCTTGTTGCGGAGGATGTCCTCGACGATGGAGTCTATCTCCTCCTTGGACAGCTTCTCGCCGTCCATCTTCCTGCGGATCGACCTGACGGAGTCAGGATTCTGGCAGTACACGGCCGACACCTCCTCCCCATCCTCGATGCCGCACCTTTCCATCAGGCTCTGGGGCATCAGGATCATCCCCCTCTCGACAAGCGTGTCCGACCTGCTGACCAGCGCGACCACCGTCCTGTTGGCGGAGATTATCACGCGGTCGTTCTCCTTCACGCCGATCTCGGCGCAGTCGGCATCGTGTATGAGCACCGTGGGCTCGGACACGTCGATGTCGTAGGACTTGGCTTTCAGCTTCATATGCATCCCCACATCCGTATCGCCTCTTCGAGCTCGCGATGGTCTTTCGCATACTCCTCCGCAGGGATCCCCTGGAAAGCCGCATCGACTGCCTGGCACATGGCCCTGGCTCCTCCGCGGACGCCCTGCGGATGGCCGGCGACCCCGCCTCCCGCCTGTATCTGCACGTCCATTCCGGAGCGCCTGATTATCTCTCCGACCAGGCCGGGATGGACCCCTCCGGAGCACACCGGCATGACCGTCCTGTAAGGGACGTCGCTTCCGAGGCACGCTCTGAGGTTGGAGTCCTCGGACTTTCCGCCGGACATCTTCCCGACGCCGAGCGTCCCGATGTGGAGCGCATCCCCTCCGACCATCCTGGTCAGCTTGGTCAGCGGAAGCATCGCGACCCCGTGCTGGGGGTTCTTGGTGAACGCGCCGTGCATGGTCCTGTGGACATGGATCGGCACTTTTATCGAGGGGTCCTCTGCCAGGGCCTGGACGGCTCCGAAGCCGCATGTTATCACATCGACCATCAGCTCCCTCGCTCCCCACCCCTGGACCTTCTCCGCCAGCTCCACGATCCTGTCGCCGCGGGTGCTGACGTTTATCGCGTGCATCATCAGGTGCCCTTCGGACTCCAGCCTGTCCAGTGCTTCCGCTACGCGGACGGTCCTGTCCTCGATGGGGCAGAACGGCTGGTCCACAAGGGTCTCGTCGTCTTTGGAGTTGGTGAGCCCTCCGGCTCCCGCCTCGTAGACGTACTCGGCGGTCTTCTCCGGAGACAGGCCGATCTTGGGCTTCACGATGGTCCCGACAAGGGGCTTCTCCGGGCGGCCCAGCGCCTTCCTGATGCCTTCGGCCCCGAGCTTGGGGCCCTTGAACTGCTCGGTTATCGCCGGAGGGAAGGTGACGTCCTCCAGCCTCACGCCTTTCAGCGCGCCGAGGCCGAACAGGTTCCCGGCGATGACGCTGAGGATCTGCGGGACCGAGCCCACCTCGATGCTGAAGTCGTCCACGGGGAACTCGGCGGTGACCATGTCCCCTTCAATCGACGTTATCCTGGCTCCGAGATGGTCGAATATCGTCCTGTCCAATGTGGAGATCCCGGTCCAAGTGCCGGTCGACTGCTCCGCGGCTATGG
>CAVJLK010000130.1:0-5763 GCA_963650175.1 Ruminococcus sp. CAG:579
GGGTCTGGCATCGTAGTACAGATGGGATATTAGTATTTCGACCAGATTAAAGTTGGTTATTTGAAGCATAGTTAAGAGTTCGCAGTTATGATGATGATCCCTGATATGGCCCGTTTTACTGGCGCGATCACCCGCATTTACCAGCATCTGTCACAAAAACAGGTTTCCTATTCGAATTATTGATGCTCCACATGCATTCTGTATTCCGAATGAAAACATAGTTTTCATTTGGAACGATAGTTATCAGATAGAGGATGCAATTTTACATTGTCCGATGTCGGCTAAAGGCAGAGGCAAGAAGATAGGCGATAAGGAGCTGGAGTATGCAGTGCTGAGGTTTGTCGCGGATCACGGGGAACCGAAGGAGTCCGAGATAAGCGCGGCACTGCCCGCCAACAGCCTTCGCGTAGTGGGGATCCTGAAGATGTACGTCAGGGCGGGCGTTCTGAACCTGCGCCAGGACGATACGTCCTACACCGCCAAACGCTACTCCCTCACCGACTTCGGCGAGTTCTGCCTCAGCATCAAGGACATCGACTGCGCGATCACCCGCGACGGATTCAAGATCGTGGAATGCGGGGAACTGGACCTCGAGGGCAAGGACGTCCGCAGGATAACCCTGCTCCTGAGGGATCTGAAGAAGGATTGACGGGCGGAACCCGGGCCAGGAGGGCCCGGGAATCACCTGAGCCTGATGGTTTCGAGGTTCTGCGGAGCCTTGGTCTCGATACCGTACTTCTTGTAGATGGACGAGGCCAGGTCTGTGCACTTGCGGTCGTCCCCGTGACCGATGATGATCTTGTCGGGCTTGGGGTCCAGGGAGCTGATGTAGCGCATCAGCTGCTTCCTGTCTGAGTGGCCTGAGAACCCGTCCACGGTCTCCCTCTGCATCTTGATCTTGAGGGTGATGGGCTTGCCCCTCATGTTGAGGGTGATCTCGGGCCTGCCCCTCTGGATCGTGCGTCCGACTGAACCCTCGGACTGGTATCCGACGAACAGGAGCCAGTTCTTCGCATCGTCGGCCCACTCGCGGAAGTACTCCATCACGGGTCCGCCAGACATCATACCGCTGGTGGCGAGGACGATGCACGGTTCGGGCGAGTGGCAGATCTCCTCCCTCATGTCGGCGGTCTCCACGCGCCTGAAGATGGGCGAGAGGAACGGGTTGTTGTTCTGCTGGAAGATCTGCGTCCTCAGCTGGCTGTTGAGGTACTCCGGGTACGCGGTGTGGATGGCGGTGGCCTCCCAGATCATCCCGTCGAGCCACACGTTCATCTTGGGGATCTTGCCGGTGCGCATGAGCTCCTCGATGACCAGCATGACCTCCTGGGACCTCCCGACGGCGAAAACGGGAATGAGGACGTGCCCGCCACGCTCGACGGCCTGCTGCAGGTAGTTTCCGAGCTGCTCCGAAGCATCCGCCCTGGAGGGCTGCATGTCGTTGTGGCCGCCGTAGGTGGACTCCATGACGAACGTCTCCAATCTCGGGAACCTTGTATTGGCGGGATTGAACAGCCAGGTCTTCTCGTACTTGGTGTCCCCGGAGAAGGCGACGTTGTGGAGCCCCTCCCCGATGTGGAAATGCGCTATGGCGGAGCCCAGGATGTGCCCCGCGTTGTAGAACGTGAGACGGACGTCGGGCGCGATGTCGGTGACCTCGTTGTACTTCAGGGGGATCGTGTGCAGGATCTCCTGCCTGACGTGCTGCGCCTCATAGGGGGTCTTCTTGTTCTCCCCGAATCCGAGCTTGATGTTGTCCAGCTGGAGCAGCGCCATCAGGTCCCTGGTCGGCGGGGTGCAGTAGACCGGCCCCTTGTACCCGTACTTGAAGAGCGCCGGGAGCGTGCCGCAGTGATCCAGGTGGGCGTGCGTGATGACGACCGCGTCGAGGTCGGCCAGGGGCTGGGCCTCCGGGATGCCGAAATACGGGGTGTTGTCCGACGAGGGGTCGAGGCCGCAGTCGATGAGGATCTTGCTCTCCCTGGTGGTGAGGAGCGAAGCGGACCTCCCGACCTGCCTGAATCCCCCCATGGCGGTGACCCTGACCCACTGCTCGCCCTCGAGCTTGGGCCTGGCGATGCGCCTGGCGACGTAGGACAGCATCTCCTGGCGCTCCTTCTGGTTCGCCCTCAGGTACCCCCTGACGTCCGAGACGGTCTTCGAGGGTATCGGCGGGGCGCGGATGACCTTGACGTTCCACCCGGTCTCCTTGCGCAGGTCCGCCAGGAGCTTTCCCTCCTTCCCGACGACCTCCGACAGGTTGATCGCCTCCACGTGGGCCTCCCCGGTCTCCTCGAGGAAGTTGATGTCGTAGATCTCCGCCTTCTCGGGGATCATGGAACGGATCTTCTCCTCCACTTTGACCGGGTCCTCGAGGCCCGAAGGGTCGGGACGGATGTCCACCCTGCGGTGGATGGTCTGGGCCAGCATCCTCGCTATGGAATCGTTCGCGGACAGCTTCTCGTACTCGTCGGTGTAGATGACGACGAGCGGCCCCTCGAACTTGATCTCCTTGATGCGGACGTTGGGGGGCATGGCACGGGTGACCTCCTCCCTCAGCGAATCGAACTGCCTGTCGACATTCATGGATAGACCTGCTTAGTGATTGGAAATGTAGAGAGAACGGGTTTGGAACCGGTTTGGAGAAGAGGTTTGGAACGATCCCCTTCAGTTGGGGAACTTGAATCCGAGGTCCGTGCAGCGGGAGACGATCTCGTCGCGGGAGATCTGCTCGTAGCCGTCGGGGCCGATGTAGGAGACCAGCATGCCGTCGCCGGTGCAGTTGTCCCTCCTCCTGGCGGAGTTCAGGGCGGTTATGGCGACGTTTATCCCCTCGTCCTTGGACATGCCCTCCTTGAACGAGGACTCGAGGGCTCCGAGGGCGAAGACGGAACCGGATCCGACGGAGCAGTACTTGTCCTCGATGTATCCGCCGGCGCCGTCGATGCTGAAGATGTGCCCGCCGGTCCTGTCGTAGCCGCCCACGATGAGCCCCAGGTAGAATCCCTGGCGGATCACGCTGGCGACCAGGGTCGCCGCGGCGGTGACGGACATGGGGGAGCCCTTCTTCATGGAGTAGATGGAGATCTCGCTCTGCATGTAGCGGACCATGAGCTGGGCGTCCCCGACGACCCCGGCGATGGTCATGCCGATGTTGTCGGCGAGCCTGTAGACCTTCTGGACGTCGCTGTGGGCGATGAGGTTGCCCATGGTGGCCCTCTGATCGGATGCCAGGATGACCCCGTCCTTCAGCTTCAGCCCTATTGTGGTCGTGCCCGTCTTAAGAGTGTCCTCAGTCATGGTCAGTCTCCTATCAATGATGGAAAAAGGCACCGTCCTCGACCGTGCTGATGCTCCCAATCTCTCGATGTTATTTAAATTCTGGGACACCCGATTTTCTGGTCGGAGAGACCCGGGAGCGGACCCATCCAGCGACGGGGAGCTGAGCCCGTCGGGGAACCGTTCTCCGCGGGATCCTTCGGCGAATCGTTATCTACCGATGCACCTATCGCAGCGACGGTAAACATGGCTTGCAACTCATGCAACGATTCATCCAAGAAGACAAGGGTCGCCCTCCTCGGAGCCTGCGGGAGGATGGGCAACCTCCTGATCCGCCGCATCCTCGCCACCGAGGGCATGGAGCTCTCGGCGGCCTTCGACCTCGTCAACGTCGGGAAGGACGTGGGGGAGGCGATCGGCGTCGGACACCTGGACGTCGTCGTATCCGACTCCAAGGATCTGGCCAAGGTGCTCAAGGACAGCGGCACCGAGGTCCTGATCGACTTCACCGTCGCCCCCGCCACCGCCGCCAACGCGCCCGTTGCGGCCACAGCCGGGGTCAACCTCATCATCGGCACCACCGGGCTCACCGCCGAACAGAAGACGAACATCACCGAGGCGGTCATCAAGAACAACGTGGCCACCGTCATCTCCTCCAACTACTCCATCGGAGTGGGCGTGTTCTTCAAGCTCATCAGGGAGGCCGCCGGGTACCTCGGGGACGCCTACGACGTGGAGATAATCGAGGCCCACCACAACCAGAAGAAGGACGCCCCCAGCGGAACCGCGATGACGGCCGCGGAGATCATCAGCGACGCCATGGGCGGGAAGGAGATCATCTACGGCCGCGAGGGCGTCTGCCCCCGCGGGAAGGAGATCTGCATCCACGCCGTCAGGGGCGGGGACATCGTCGGGGACCACACCGTCATGTTCATCGGCAACTCCGAGCGCATCGAGATCCGCCACCAGGCCCACTCCAGGGAGATCTTCGTCGGCGGGGCCGTCATGGCCGCCGGATGGGTCGTCAAGCAGAAGAAGGGCGTCGTTTACGAGATGTCCGACGTTCTGAACCGATTTTGAAACAGGGGCGTCCGGGAGGACGCCCCGAACCTGCTCTTATCCATCCTTTAGTCTTATGCCAAGACGATACGGCCCACAATTGCTTTATCTGCAATTGCCTGTATCCCAGGCATGAAGGGGATCCCGATAGGCGTCCAGGATTTCAAGCGGCTCCGCGACGAGGACTTCTACTTCGTCGATAAAACGGCGCTCATAGACCGTATGCTCGGGAGAAACACACCTGTTTTCCTGTTCACGCGCCCCAGACGCTTCGGGAAGTCCCTCATGCTGTCCATGTTGGACGCCTATCTGAGCGACGAATATCCGGACAACCGTTGGTTCGACGACCTGGAGATATCCGGACTGCGTCCGAACGACTCCGAGAAGAACGCGAACCCGGTGATCTTCCTCGACATGAAGTGCCTGGGCAACGGAACGTATACGCGCTTCCTCTACCTTCTCCGCGAGAAGGTCGTCCAGCTCTACATCGATGCCCTGAAGCCGGAGAATGCGTCGGAACTGGAAGACGACCCGGGACTCCTCTTCCCCGCCATGGATACGGAGGAAGGGGTGGCCGGGCTCAAACGGTCCCTCAGCGAGCTATTGGAGCTCGTCCGCGACAAGAGCGGCAAGAATGCGATCCTGATCATCGACGAATACGACGATGCCGTCAACAACGCCAGAGACACGCCCGTCGAGCCCGGAGGGGAATCGCACCGCAGGAAGATACTCGACTTCCTCCGGGACTTCTACGGCGGAGCCCTGAGAGGGGACGGATGCCCGAGATTGGCCGTGCTGGCTGGGATAATGCCCATAGAAACGGGGAGCATGTTCTCGGAAATCGACGGCTTTGTCGAGGACAGCGTGCTGAATCCGGTGTACGGAGAGGCGTTCGGATTCACGGAGTCCGAGGTGCGCGAACTGTGCGAGGCATACGGACATCCGGATCGGTTCGATGAGGCGAGGAGGTGGTACGACGGATACCGTTTGGGCGGATCCAGGGTGTACAACCCCTGGAGCATCCTGAACTACATCTTCAGGGAATTCGCGCCGAGCACCTACTGGGCCGCCACCAGCTGCAACGACATCATTGACAAGCTCCTGGACAGTTTGGATCCGAACACCTGCCTCACCTTCGAGAGGATGCTGAAGGGGGAAGGGACGGTGGAAACGCTCTGCAAGAACGTGACCTGCACGGATATGGGAACGGATTCCGATCCATCGGCCCTGCTGTCGGCGATGGTGATGTCTGGCTACCTGTGTGCTGTTCCTGTGCCTGGTGCGAACGGATACAGGATCTCCATCCCGAATCTCGAGTTGAGAGAGGTGTTCATGGAGAGGTTCGCCACTCGTCTGGGATGATGTTAGTGGTGGACAAGGCGAGATTCGAACTCGCGACTTCTGCCTTGCGAAGGCAGCGATCTA
>CAVJLK010000131.1:0-2699 GCA_963650175.1 Ruminococcus sp. CAG:579
CCGGAAGGACAGGCATCTGGAAGACCTGAACCTAGTAGGTTCCGGGAGGTACCCAGCATGAAAGCGAGCGGGAAGAAGTTCGCCGAGGGGGGGGGGGGCTTCAGCCTCGCTCGCCCGGATTCATTCATTGGAGGACCGGAGGGAGTCGCGATTCCCTGAAGGTCTGCGCATTCGCGGTTTTCGCGGTATTGGTCATGCTCTGTGCCGCCGTCGTGCCGACGGCGTCCGAGGATTCCGACGCCGCATCGAACGATTGGTCGGGCACCTGGAAATGCACCGTCACGATCAACGGGTCGTCCATCGTGACCAAGTACTCCCACAACGGCGGAGCCCTCCAGGATATGACCGCCGTCAAAGGATTCGATGACGGGGATGTCAAGAAGACGGACGGTTCCTGGGGGTTCGGCGATGAGTTCGGGCCGTTCGGCTCGTATTATGCTGCCGTCAACATATCAACCGGGAAGATCGCCAAGCACCTCAACCCGTCGGATCTGTCCAAGACGACCGACGGCGAATCCATCGACGCGACCAAGTACAACATCATGTGGGTCATCCCGACCGTCTGGATGAAGGTGACCGACGTCGTCAAGGACGCAAGCGGAACGGCGACGGGCAGCACCCTGGTGATGTCCAACAAGAAGGAGACCGAGGACATGACCGCGCCCGCGCACACAATCGACGGTACAGTGTACAAGTATCTGGCCATAGGGGTGTACGAAGGATATGTCGATCAGAGCGAGAGCGTGAAGAAGCTCTATTCCGTGTCCGGACAAGCCCCGACCGTTCGCGTGTCGATGCCGACTTTGCTGGAGTATGCCAACAAGAACACCGCCGCTGACGGAGGGCACGCCCTGGTCTGGAACTTCTACCAGTGGCAGCTCTACCGTTTCTGCTCCCTCGCGGTCATGGAGAACTTCGATTCCCAGGCCCAAATCGGCGAGGGTAATGTGACGAGAACCAAGTCGGACACCGGAACAACCATCTCCAGCGGACCGTACTACGGCACCAAGGCGGCGAGCAAGACCGGGGAGAGGCTGTTCATCGAAAACGCCTGGGGCAACGTCTGGGACGGGGTCGGTGACACATATTTTTCAAGCGGATTGTACGCGGGCCAGCATTCGAAGCAGGTTTTCGATAGCAGTCTCGTTTCATCCACGTATAAAACGACTCTGAATGTGATGAGCAGTGGGTATGGAACGACTCCGTATTCCACGGATCTGGACTCATGGGGGTTGCCCACGACCAGGGCAGGTTCATGGAGCTCGGCGGCCCCCGATTATCTGTATACCGACTCTAACGCTTGCGCGCTCATCGTGGGCGCAGACAGGGACTATGGCGATAAAGCCGGACTCAACCAGATGCAAGGTTGGAGCAATTGGTCGCACGATGGGTGCGGATCCCGCCTGGCCATGGTGTTCGAGACGGATCCGGTGGTTTCGGTGGAGTACGACCACAGCGGTCTGGAGGAACTGCTGAAGGAGTACGGGTATCCGACGGACCTGATGTCCGATCTCGAGAAGAAGCCGAAGACGTCGGGCAAATACGACCAGCTGAAGGATGTGGCAGATTTCAGACACGTCGGGTGGATCGTCGACGGGCAGGAATATCCCGCCACGTCGGATTTCGCAAAGACGTCCTCGCACACCGCAAAGTCGGTATGGGTAGGATTGCCTGCGGTCACGTACGATCACAGCGAGCTCATCGAGGCATCCGACGACCGGTACTCCGTTTCGGGATTGAGCAACGGTCTCGAGATCAAGAACCACGACTGCTACGAACAGCTCCCGGACAGGGACGGTTTCGCTCATGTAGGGTGGAGGATAGAGATCGAGGGGCAGAAGGATGTCGAGGTCGGTCCCACGGCCAAGTTCGTCACGCGCCAATCGCACACGGCGGTATCCTTGTGGGTCGAGATCCGGACGGTTGAGTTCGATCACAGCAATCTGACGGACACCGTGGGAACTACTGCGAAAGGAATCTCCGACCTGCAGACGAGCATGGTCATCCAAGGGAATTCGAAATATCCTCAGCTCCCGAACACCGCCGGGTATCGTCATGTCGGATGGCTGATTGAGATCGAAGGGCAGGAGGATGTCGAGGTCGGACCGACGGGCAACCTGGTATCGCAGGATACCCACACCGCGAAGTCGATCTGGAAGAGGATCATCATCCCCATAATCCCGGACGAGGGCGATGCCGATGCGATAGAGGTCATCGTCCCGGAGGATTCCGAGCCCTGGATCGACAGGAACGGCAAGACCGTCATTCTCGTCGCCATAGTTGTGGCCATCATCGCCGAGCTGGCGGTGCTGAGCATCTCCAGGAAGAGGCGAGGGTCGATCCGAGGGGGTGTTGGTACGCCCTTTCGGCGACCTTCCGATCATCATGATGATCGACTGTCCACAACCGGAGGATTCGGAGTCGCGAGGATCATGTTCACTCGTCCGAATAGCACAGTGCGAAGATATGAAATAGCGATGCCACTTGGTCCTCCGCAGTAGAGATGCTTCCGGCCCGTGAAGGGGTCGAGAGTGCATCCGGAGGTCCGGGGATCGATCGCGGACCGATGAAGCCCGGGTCATGGGTGCCTGGGAGGGATTATCATGTTATCGAGTGTGAAAACCGAAGGGAGAGGGGGGGGGGGACATCAGCCTCTCACTTCACCGAGGACCTCCTTTCGGAGGTCTTACGATCGTCAC
>CAVJLK010000131.1:2709-5527 GCA_963650175.1 Ruminococcus sp. CAG:579
GTCATCGAGTGTGAAAACCGAAGGGAGGGGGGGGGGGACCTCTGCCTCTTACCTCTCCGATGACCTTCTTTCGGGGGTCTGGCGACCGTCACGGGCGTCGCGGGATATTCCTGTTGGCCGTCCTCGCGGTCCTGGTGATGCTGGCGACGGCTCTGGTACCAGTGGCGTCGATATCCGACGGTGCGACATCGTGGTCCAGCACGGATTCATGGAAGGTCGTTCTCCACACGGAGACCGACAAGAACAATTGCGAGCAGCTGACCGTTCACCTCTACAAGAACGGAAGCGAGGTGACGGACCTCAAGAGCATCGCCCAGGATACGGCGGTCTCCGAGAATGCCGTCTACACCTCCAGCGCCAAGAACGCCGACGGTTCCCGCAAGAACGTCGGTTCCTGGGGTTTCAGCGATGACGGTTATGGACCGTTCAATTCGTTCTACGCCGCGTTCGATCCCTCGAACAGCAACAGGATGGTCTGCCACCTCGATCCGTACGACCTCACGAAGTCCGTGGACGGCAAGACGGCCGTCACCATCGACGGCAAGGAGGTCAAGATCTCCGACTGCAACATCATGTGGTGCCTCCCGACCGTCTGGTGGGGCACCGATTCCGAAGGGAATCTGGTGATGACGAACATCAGGACCGACGGGATGACGGCTTACGCGCACACTGTGGACGGGACTACGTATTCGTACCTGGCCATAGGAGTGTACGAGGCTTCCAGGAAGAGCGTCGGCAACGAGGACATCTTGATGTCCAGATCCAATACAAATCCGATGACCACAACCCAAAGGGCGGTATTCCGCGATTATGCGAACAACCAGGAAGTGGTCACCGACGGCAAGGACTCAGGTCATGCGATGCTATGGAACTTCTATCAGTACGAGCTGTACAAGTACTGCACTCTGGCAGTTATAGGATCCTGGGATTCCCAGACCGTTGCAGGGAACGGCAGCTATGCGAAAATGAATGCCGGCCTCCTCGATTCGTCCGGACCCTATTCTGGGACGCGCGGTTCCGACTATTATCAATCAGCCAAGGTCTTCATCGAGAACGCCTGGGGCTCTTGTTATGATAACGTCGATGGGATAGTTATCAATGGTACTAGTGGATATTATATCGATACTTCCTCCAACCCCACCGATTCGATAACGGCCGGCGGGAATGTCACGTACGTGAACGTTGCCCTCCCAAACTGCTATGCGGGATACGGTACCTCCCCATCCAAGGATGAACGTATTTGGGGGATGCCTACTGCTTCAGGTGGCTCCGGTACGACCGGTCTGTACGATTAAATATCCACCAGCACGGGCCATAACGCTTTGTGGACAGGGGGCTCGTGGTCGAGTGCTTGGGATGAAATCGGCATGGGCGTCTCATGTTTCCTTGCAAACTACAGTACAACGAAGAGTTTTACCGATGTGGGGGCTCGGATTTCATTCGTCTTCGGCGCCGATCCGACAGCTTCGGTCAAATACGACCACAGTCAGCTCGAATCCCTCCTGGTGGAGTACGGGTATCCGACGGGCCTCATGTCCGGACTGTCGACGGGGAAGACGATCAGCGGGAACACCGGATACGAGAAGCTTCCGGACGTCCCCGACGAGAAAGGGTTCAGGCATGTGGGCTGGATCATCGACGGGAAGGAGTATCCCGTCAATCAGGCGTTCGTGAAGGCTTCCGCGCACACCGCCAAGTCGGTGTGGGTCGGATTGCCGGCGGTCACGTACGACCACAAGGGGCTCGTGGAGTTATCCGATGATCCGGATTCGGTATCGGGATTGAACAACGGTATCGAGATCAAGGACCACGACAGGTACGAGCAGCTCCCCAGCAGGGACGGATGCACGCACGTCGGATGGCGGGTGGAGTTCGACGGGAGGACTGTCGACGTCGGCCCCACGGATAAGCTCGTCACCCGTCAGTCGCATACGGCGGTGTCGCTGTGGACCAAGACCCCGACGGTCACCTTCGACCACAGCCAGCTGACGGACCTCGTCGGGAAGGACGCGAAGGGCGTGTCCGACCTGCAGACGAGCATGGCCATAGGCAAGAGCTCGAAATATCCGCAGCTGCCGAACACGGCCGGTTACAGACATGTCGGTTGGGTCATCGACGGGGAGCAGGTCGGATCGACTGCGGGATTGGTGTCGCAGGAGACGCACGAAGCGGAGTCCGTCTGGGAGAAGATCACGATCATCCCGATATTCCCGGACTCCGACGACGATGCCGACGTGATAGAAGTCATCGTCCAGAAGGACTCCGAGCCCTGGATCGACAGGAACGGGAAGACCGTTCTGCTCGTTGCCATAGTTGTTGCGATCATCGCCGAACTGGCGGTTCTCAGCATTTCCAGGAAGAGATGACAGCATTGCGATTGGTGCCCCTCATTCTGGGCCTCTCCCGTCGGATGGATGTTTCCATCGGTCCCGACTTGGATCGATCGAATTCTATCTGACCGCTTCGGAAGCATACGGAACGGGTGCGGTTTATGGGCATTCCAAGCGTATGGAGGGATCGGAAGTCTCGCCGATACGGTCGTCGGACTTCGTGGCAAAGTGCGAAGAGATGAAATAGCATCGGAGCTTGGTCTGAACCAGTTGAGATGCACCCGGAAGGGCAGGCATCTGAAAGACCTGGATCCGATGGGTTCCGGGAGGTACACATTCATGGGAGCGAGCGGGAAGAAGTTCGCCGAGGGGGGGGGGCTTCGCCCTCGCTCGCTCGGATTCATTCATCGGGGATCCAAATATCGCGATTCTCTGAAGGTCTGCGCATTCGCGGTTTTCGCGGTACTGGTCATGCTCTGTGCAGCCGT
>CAVJLK010000132.1:0-4426 GCA_963650175.1 Ruminococcus sp. CAG:579
CTTCAGCGTACCATCAATGATGTTACTGCACCCGCACCAGATTTAGTAGATCCTCAGAAATGGCCTCGGCTGCCTTGTCCGCCTGCTTGACCGCATTCGCAATCACATCGTCGTTTACATCACCTGTGATGACAGTCTTGATCCCAGAGGTCGTACCATCGGATACCGATACGTCTGTCTTGACCTTCTCATCCTCCGTCTTAACCGTCACGACGATGGTTTCGGTCTTCTGACCTCCTTTCTCCACCACCTTGGTCTCAGAGATAATCTTGGTATCATCCTCCTTGGTTGTGGATGTGGACGTCATGACCTTCTCGATAGACTGTCCAGCCTTCTCCGTGACCGTGGTCTCGGATACGACAATCGTATTCCCGGACTTCACCGTAGACGTCATGGTTTCGATCTTCTCCACGACCCTGCCACTTTCCTCTTTGGAGACCGTCGTCGTCTCGGTTTCTGTCTCGGTACCATCGGACTTCTCTACGATTTTCTGAGTCTCCGTGGTCGTCGTGACCCCGTCCTTCTCCTCGACCTGCGACTTCTTGGAATCGATTGTAGCCGTTTTGGTCAGTCCGCAGACGGTGCACTTGTAGACGGTGATGCCCGATCCGGTCTCAGTCGGTACCTTCTCGACCGTGCCGGAATCCCAAGAGTGGTTTCCCGTGGCGGGGACGGGCTCAGTCTTGGTTTGGCCACACTTGATGCACTTGAAGGTCTTCTCGCCTGTGTCGCCACAGGTAGGCGCCTCGGTGACCATGCCAGAGTCCCAAACATGATTTTCAGTGGTCGGGATAGGCTCCGTTTTGGTCAGTCCGCAGACAGTGCACCTGACGAGCTTCGACCCTTCCATATTGCAAGTAGCCTTCTTGATTACCGTTCCGTCGTTCCAGGAATGATCGATTACAGGGACCTTCTGCTGTGCGACCCGTATGTCTCCGCACACGGAGCAATGAGAACCTTCAGTCAACCCCTCTCTGGTGCAAGTCGAGCTGACTGCCTCGTCGATGACGTATGTATGCGTCAGAGAAGCTCCCCGGAATATCAGACCCTTATCATTCCCAACACAGTCTACACTCTTGAGGACAATTATAGTCGCACCGTACGGTGCACTTGAAACCGTATCACTCAGACTCGAATCGCATCTGGTCTCCCCATCAATAATGATCGAAGCCACGATGTCCCTGGAAACAACCTCATACCCCGCATTCCCATCATGCATGGCATCAATGACTTGATACCCCTCCGCCAGATATTCTTGGATTTCGTTTTTCAATTCGGAATTTGAATCTCCACCAACTTTGTAGAAGAATCCACCGGCGATCTTGGGATCTACATATTTCTCATTCGTCTTGGATAAGCTCAGGTCCTGTGTTTCTCCGACCTCGAACGTGCCTCCCTTGACTTGTATGAAAGCACCCTCGTCATTTATTCCAAGTACAGACGCACCTGCTGTTCTGTAAAAACCGCCTTCCAGGATCGCTCCCCCGTATTCATCGCACCAAACCGAGTAATAGTTCGTCCCTGTGAAGCTCAATCCCTTAATCGTGACACTCAGTGTTGTCCAAATATTCACTCCGGCATTCAAGGTCAGATCCTCAATGGTGATGTTCTGAGAAAGCTCGGCCTCTCCATCTTCACCATAATACCTTGTAAAAATGGCATAACTCACGCCCTCCGTCACATTTATCGTGCCGTTACATACTGTGAAGTCCGCTCCCTTGAGGGTTAATCCCTCTTTTTCTACGATCACCGTCTTGCCATTGAGATCAATCGTCAACCCGGACACGTCGTATCCGTTTATCTCCCCACTGGAATCAAGTCCAGTCGAATCGCGCTTAAAGAGCTGATTGTCAGTATTGAATGTTACTCTCTTATCCTGTAACTCTGATTCTTTCGCAGCATTGATTGCGTCTGCGAATAACTGATATCCTTTGCCGTCAACGATGAAATTGCTGGTATCCGTATCGACTTCTCCATCTGCTTCGGAATTCAGAACGCATATAGCCATCGAGAACATCAGAACTGCTACAGCCAGTACGACAACGTCTTTCTTCATTTGTCCCTCCCATCAGAGGGTGAGGGGAGGCGAAAAGGAGGTCCGACCCCCCCCCCGTACGACATGAAGCAGTTTGGAGGACTGCGAAATTCGAAGAATCGTGAGAACGAAGAAACGAGATAGCCTGGCCATCTGTTCGGCCTGACCCTACCGAGGCGTGCGTGCGGAGTAATCCGCGGGTGCGGAGTCCTCGGGACAAGGGGGCGAAGCTCCGAATCCGCGGAGCGGGTCCCTGGGTAGGAACGGCATGGCGAACATATGTGAATCACCGCAAGGCCCGTCATCCCCCGAGGTGCGCAACGGATTGGTCGCACCAACCAAAATGGTACGGACGCAGGTCGCGAAAATGGGGAACGTAGCGACGAACAGACATCGCCGTCCCGGGTCAAAGGTGGCGCCTAAACCGTTCACAACTGTCTTCCAAACTGAACATGGAAACCCCTACGGCCTCCGCGGAAGCGGTACCGACCCGCGAGGGAATGGGACGGGCCGGAGGGAATAGGATTCGGTAAGAAGCGAACGCCTCCGTGCAATGCGGGGGATAGCCCGCATGGGCGATCCGAAAGGATGCTGACGTACCGAAGGTCGCTATCGGACGGAATCGTCATGAAGGAAGCGGAAACCGAAGAACCAACAGCGCAGAGATGCGAGGTCTCGGACAGCGAGCTCGAAGCGGAGTGGCAGTCGATAGACTGGCGCTCCGTGGAGAGGCACGTGGGCGGAATGCAGACGAGGATTTCCAAGGCGATGGCAGAAGGACGCTACGACGATGTAGCGAGACTCTCGTACCTTTTGACGCACAGCTTCGACGCCAAGGCGCTGGCCGTGCGGACCGTGGCGCGTAGCAAAGGGTCCAAGACCGCGGGCGTGGACAACGTCAAGTGGGAGAAGGACTGCGACAAGATGCGCGCGGTGAAACGTCTCGACCCCGTGCACTTCGAGGCGATGCCTCTTCGGAGGACGTACATCGACAAGAAGAACGGGAAGAAGAGACCGCTGGGCATACCGTGCATATACGACCGCGCCGTGCAGACGCTGTATCTGCAGGCGCTGGACCCGATACATGAGGCGGTGGCCGACCCCAACTCCTACGGGTTCCGCAAGGGGAGGTCGTGCCAGGATGCCTGCGAACAGCTCTTCAAGCTACTGTCCCGCAGGGATGCCCCCGTCTGGATACTGGAGGGGGACATACGCGGGTGCTTCGACCACATATCGCACGATTGGCTGATGGAGCACATTCCGATGGAGAAGCGCATCCTCAAGGAATTCCTGGATGCGGGATACGTCTATCAGAAACAGCTCTTCCCGACGGACGAGGGGACCCCGCAGGGCGGTCCCATAAGCCCGACGCTGGCCAATCTGGCGCTCAACGGGATGGAGGGCCTGATAAAGGAACGCTATCCGACGGGCGTCAACCTCGTGAGGTACGCGGACGATTTCGTCGTGGTCGCACCGACCCGCGAGATCGCGGAGGACGTCAAGCAGCTCCTGATACCGTTCCTGGCGGAACGGGGTCTGGAGCTGTCGCTGGAGAAGACCCTCGTCACGCATATCGACCAGGGCTTCGACTTCCTGAGCTTCAACTTCAGGAAGTATTCCGGTAAGCTGGTTATCAAACCTTCGAAAGGCGCGTTCGAGCACATCAAGTCGGAGATTCGAGAGGTCGTTCTGGGAAAGGGCAAGGCCAAGACCCAGGACGAGATAATCGAGGCTCTGAACTCCAAGCTGTACGGGTGGTGCCTGTACCATTGCAAGAACTGCGCCAAGAAGACGTTCTCGGCACTCCACGACTACGTCTACCACGTCCTGTACCAATGGGCGCACCGCAGGCACTCGCGCAAGGCGAGGCCCTGGGTGCTCCGCAGGTACTGGCGGAAGGTGGGCGAGAACAACTGGGTGTTCGCGTCCGACGAGATGGTGCTGTGGTCCCCCAAGGAGATGCCGATACGTCGGCACGCCAAGGTCAAGAACGGGATGAACCCGTACATCGACAAGGCGTACTTCGAGGAGAGGAAGCGCAACGGAGCGAGAAGAGGCAAAAGAACGAGAAAGCAAACCCTTCGAGCCATCACCGCCCAGGAATGGGTGGATACGGCTTGAGCCGTATGCGGTGAAAGTCGCACGTACGGTTCTTAGAAGGGGGCGACCTCGCAAGAGGTCGCTCCTATTCGACCCCCCCGGCGAATTCGCTTTTCATTGCTTTCATTTGCTTTTCCTCCCGGACCCTTCCGGGTCCAGGTTCGTTCCGAGAGAACCTCCCGTTCCACCTCCCATCCCGGTTCCCACCGATCCGGGAGCGTTCCGTCCTCTCTGTTTCCCGCTCAAACACTCGATTTATTTGACCTCCGACCCGCTCCGCTCGGATTCGAT
>CAVJLK010000133.1:0-4289 GCA_963650175.1 Ruminococcus sp. CAG:579
GGATTGTCGTGACGATGGCCGACGTCAGCGTCCTCCGCGAGAGGATCCTGCAATACTGCGATACCTCCAGGACGAAGCCGGAGGTCATCGAGCACATGGGAGGCGACCGTCAGATCATCGGACGCCTCTTCGATAAGATGGTCGGCGAGGGCAAGATCGTGGTAGCTCCGGGTTCGGCGGCGAAGGCCAACCTCCTGTGGACGACGACGGCCAAGGCCAAGGCGATGGCCAAGCAGATGGAGGGCGAGGCCGATGAGTGACCGCGTCTACTGCCTTTTGTGCGACAAGCCCTCGACGTACCTCCAGGTCGCTCGCAAGCTGTCCGGAGGTCGCAAGCCCTCGCAGGCGACCAAGGAGCGCGTCAGCAGGCACATCCGCGACCTCCGCATGGAGGGCACAGTTCGGTGCGTCGGATACCGCGACAATCCCGGCTACGTCGCCGGGACCGAGACCCCGAGATGGCTGCAGGTGTGGGCGGTGGTCAGATGATGCAGATGTCCCTCACAGGGGAGATCCCGCTCACCCGCGACAATGTCCTCAAGACCGTCAAGGAGAGAGGACCCATCATGGAGATCGAGCTTCTGGATGCCCTCGGACACGAGGTCAGCGTTGAGCAGCTCGGAGCGTTGGATGCGGTCGTCAAGGAGTTGTGCGACGAGGGCGAGATGCACCTGTCGGTCTTCGTCGACGACCTCCACGTCGTCCGGCACAAGCTCCACATCGGCAAGCATCCGCAGGCACGCTGTCCCGTCATGGGATACGGCAAGGAGGACGATTGAGATGCAGTCCGCATTGAGCGACTTCTGCACCGAGATCCCCGAGACCGATGCCATCCGCGAGGTCACCGAGGCCGAGATCTACCGCATCGTGGACCTGTGGGTCCGGGGCAAGGCCATCATCAGAGGATTGTTCCTCGCACGTACCGATGACAGGTGGACGGCATGCGACAACCGCACCCCGAGCTTCGACACGGGATGCTACGTCGAGGAGTTCCACGACCGCAAGACGGCGGTCGCATGGCTCAGGGACGAGCCGGAGGGATTCGCATGCCGATGGAGCAGCCCTGCAAGTGCTGGCTGATGGTCGGCAACGGGCAGAAGGCCCCGCTGTACGTCATCCGCTACGGCACGGTCATGATGCTGACCGACGACATCCGCACGACCCAATCCGCTGTCAGGATGGGATTCCGGACCTCGGATGCCCATGCCCTCGCCGACGCCATCATCAAGCTCGCCGACGGGACGGACAAGGGCGACCTCGGGGAACTCCTCGCTCCGAGCATGGGTCTCGACGACGCGGGCAAGGTCTCCGGCGTCGGATCCTATTGGCGTGTCACCCCGAAGGAGGTTAAGAAATGCGAGGTCATGGCCATGCTCGAAGAGGACGAGGAGTACGATCCTGACGCCGACGAGGACTCCGTGGACAACGATCCCGAGCTCGCCGAGACGAGGGAGCAGTGGACCTTGGAGGACTTCGCATGAGCGAACCCCTTTACATCCGTCCACCATTCCTGTCGCTCCGCCAGGTGGCCAGCATCCGCGAATCATACCGCCATCACCAGGACGGGACCGTCCAATTCGGTCTCTGCCTCTGGTGGGATGGAGACGGCAAGCCGTTGACCAAGCCTCTCAAGGACAACAGGCACTTCGGCCTCCTGACCTTCGCATATTGGGGCGGGCGTCCCCTCCCCGAAGCCTCCTGGGATTGGAGGAACGGGGACGGAGGGGCAGCGTCCAGTGTCTTCAACATCACGAGAATCTCCATCCGGGACGGTCGCCTGATCATCACGGGGACGGCTGACGGCAAGGGCACCACCCCCTTCTCCAGGGAGATCCCCATCGAAGGCGACGCCGAGCCGATGGAGATGCCATTCGTCCCTCTCGACCGTCAGGAGGACAAGCCGAAGGAGCTGAAGCAGACGCTTCTGGAGGCGTGGGCATGACCATCCGCACCCTCCCTCCCTGCATCACGGTCCCTCTCCTCGACCGTCTGATGCCCGCCATCCACCGTCCTCTCCGTTACTGCCGTGCGGCCGTCGTCGCCGTCAATTACGACATCGACGGCCAGCCGATAGAGGACCTTTTCACACACACCGTCGGCCACTTCCAGGTCACCAGGACACCCGACACCATCCGCGCGACGTGGACATGGGACGACGGGCAGGACAGGGTCGAGATGGCCCTGTATCGCATCAAGGAGCTGTACTGCACACGCGACCCCGAGGAGGACTTCGACAGGATGATCCTCGTCGGCAGTCCGATAGACGAGGACGGAGCACCCGAGATGGAGTGGTCCATCCCGATACAAGACACCGCAAGGCGCATGACCATCGTCACGAGCGCCAGCAAACCCCATCAGAGCACATTGGAGGCATTTGAGTGAGTCAAGTGACATTGGGGGACGTCCAGGACGTCTCCGACGTCTTCCCGAACGGGAGGATCTGCAAGTATCTCAAGATCGACGAGGGCACAGGGTGCATGGAAGGCGGGGAGATCTACGTCATGGGGACGTGTCGCTTCCGCGGAGGGACCGCCTACGACAGAGAGTGCTCCGGATGCAAGATGTACGAGGCGAGCTGACATGATCGACATGACAGCCTTCGTCACCGCCTGCGACCAGGCAGATGTCGTCGACGGCGACCTGACCGTCCATTTCGACGGCGACGTCCTCACCGCGCACCAGCTCCACATCATCACCTCCGGCATCGTCGGCTTCACACAGGCCGAGCCGGACGAGGTGGACGACCGCCACGTCAGCATCTGGACATCCCCGCGCAAGGCCCGCGACATCGCACTGGCCCTCAAAGGCACGTTCTCCCCTGCGGAGCGCTACCACGCGGGATTGAGTGTGACCTTCGACGCGGGAGAACTCGATGATGCGGTCGTCCTCGTCCCCGAGGTCACCGCGGGCGAAGGGAGGGCGGGAGCATGAGCCGTTATCTCTCGGTCGTCATGACCACGGGGGAGGAGCTGATCGTCTTCGCGGTCAACGGCTCCAAGGAGGATGCCCTGCAGCACCTCATGATCGCCGACGGCGGATGGGTCCACGCCGACGTCAGAGGCTACGGTCCGGGCGACGTATGGCTCAACACGGCCAATATCGTCAGCATCAAGGAGATTGAGCGATGACCCGCTTCGCCATCGTCAAGGAAGAGGTGCTCCAAGTCACCTACCCCGACCAGACCTCCGCCGAGAGGGACATGGCCAAGATGCAGGAGTCCGTCGCGGGCGGTCTCCGCATCCATTACAGGATCGAGCCGATGGACCGCATGTGCAGGACCTGCAAGCATCTCACCGTCAAGCCCGTCTACGTCGATTTTGAGGGACACGGTCCCGCCGACGACGAGGAGGGTTGCATGGTCGAGGACAGCATGGACGACAGGGGATGGGAGATGTGCCTCCAGGGGATGTGTCCCCTGTGGGAGCAGGCGGAGGATGCGGAGATCACTCCGGAGGACTTCGGGATGGAGGGAGGAGCATGACCGCCGACTTCCTTCCTTGCCCGTACTGCGGGCGGAAGCTGACGACCGGAGATCTCCGCTTCTTCGACGCGGACAGTTATCTCGGAGACATGGAGATGGTCCACGACTTCGACCGCATCCTCGATCCGAGCAACTCATCCATCCCTGAGGATTGGAAAGGGATGGACGAGGACGACCGCCAGAGGGTCGGCAAGATCTATCAGGAGACCGTCGAGGCCGTGGAAGACATCCAGCTCCACTGCACGTGCGGAGCATCCGTCACCGTCGACAGATGGAGGACCAGCTATCCTGAGGAGGGATGGTTGGAGGAGTTCGAGGACGAGGTCAATGCCCGCTCGATGCTCGCTCTGATCGCCACCCTCTACAGATATGCCGAGGAGACGACCGGAGAAGAACCTCTGCATGAGGACCTCGTGAAGGCGAGGGATGCGGTCGTCAAGGCCCGCGACACATGGAGAGACCACGCATTCGAGGTGGTGTCACAATGATGCCGATGATCCCATGCCTCGGATGCGGCTGTCAGGACATCGCTCCGATCCTCCAGTGTGCTCAGCGTTACAAGCTCTCCCTCCTCCGCCTCTCCTGCGCCAAGTGCGGGAGGCACACGCAATGGTACACACCCGACGAAGAGCACGACATGGAAGCCGCGTGGAACGAGGAGGAGCTGGCATCTCCCCGCTATGATGAGCTGGACGTCTATCATCGTCTGGGGGACCTCGTCTATGCCTGCGAAGCCGTCAGCAGAGCCATCGACACCCTCATGGAGCGCAATGACGAGCCTTTGACCGTCAATATGCAGGCATTGCTC
>CAVJLK010000134.1:0-979 GCA_963650175.1 Ruminococcus sp. CAG:579
TGATGGATCTTCTCCTTGCCCTCTCCCCCGTCCTGTGGTATATTCGACATAACGAATCGAAACGCGGCGGAACACATCCGCCGCCGTCGGCCCATCGCCCAATCGGCCGGCCAGAACGAAGGAGTTGACTGCCCCATGAAACGACGCGCCCTCTCCCTGATCCTCGCCCTCGCGATGGTCCTCTCGCTCCTCCCCGTCTCCGCCCTGGCGGCGGAGCGCCACCCCTTCCGAGACGTCCCGGAAGGGCACTGGGCGGACGCCAGCGTGGCCTTCGCCTATGAAAAGGGCCTCATGACCGGCACAAGCGCCGATACCTTCTGCCCCAACGACACCACCACCCGCGCGATGATCGTCACGATCCTCTACCGTCTGGCCGGGTCGCCCGCCGCGACCGGGACCGTGTCCTTCCGGGATGTGGACGACGCGGGCTGGTACGCCGCCGCCGTGCGCTGGGCCGCCGCCAATGGCGTCGTCACCGGGTACGACAGCGACCGCTTTGGCCCCAACGACCCCATCACCCGTGAGCAGCTGGCCACGATCCTGTACCGCTTCGCCGCCCTCCAGGGCCGCAGCCTCTCGGTGAGCGCAGACCTCTCCGCCTACCGCGATGCCGATGCGATCGGCACCTACGCCCGCGCAGCGATACAGTGGGCCAACGCCGCCGGTCTCATCACAGGCGTGACCGACACCACCCTGGATCCCGGCGGCAGCGCCACCCGCGCCCAGGTCGCCACGATCCTGATGCGTTTCTGCCCGTCCGACGGCGGACAGAGCGCCACCGCGACCGTCACCTTCGACCTCAACTACGGCCAGGACCGCGTCTATCAGACCGCCTCGGTCGCGCGCGGCAAGACCGTCGCCCCGCCCAAGGATCCCGCCCGCAGCGGCTGGACCTTCCGCGGCTGGTCCGTGAGCAGCACCGACGGGAAGCTGTTCGACTTCGACACCGCCATCTCGCAGGACCTCACCCTCTATGCCC
>CAVJLK010000134.1:989-4031 GCA_963650175.1 Ruminococcus sp. CAG:579
CCCACGCCCATCGTGCTCCAGGCCATCACCGCCGACACGACGCTCGTCGCGCGCTGGCTCAGCACCGATCCCACCGATACGGATGGGGACGGCATCCCGGACGCCGCTGAAGACTACTTCGGGACCGATCCCACGAACCCGGACACCGACGGCGACAGCATCCCCGATGACATCGAGCTGACGATCCTCGGCACCGATCCCACCCAAAAGGATTCCGACGGCAACGGCATCCCCGACGGGGACGAGGACCAGGACGGCGACGGTCTGACGAATCTGGAGGAAGTCAAACTCGGTACCGACCCCGCTCTGGCCGACACCGACGGCGACGGTCTCTCTGATGGAGCCGAAGCCAACACCTACGGGACCGACCCCCTCAAGTACGACACCGACGGCGACGGAGCCTCCGACGGGAAGGAGATCGAGCTGGGCACAGATCCGCTCAAATATGATGCCAGCTTCACCGTCACCACCACCGCCCCCGCCAACGGCGACACCGTCACGCCCAGCGTCTCCGCCACCCTCACGGGCGAGCAGATCGAGACCCTCACGATCTCGCCAGTGCACAACGAGACGTTCTTCCCCTCGACCATCCCCGGCTATCTGGGCGGAGCCTATGACTTCCGTGTCGCAGGCGATCTCTCCACCGCCACGATCTCCTTCCAGTTCGATCCCACCATGCTCCAAGAAGGGGCTGTCCCCACGATCTATTACTTCAACGAGGAAGCCCAACAGCTGGAGCCGCTGGAGACGACCGTCAGTGGGTACACCGCCAGCGCAACGGTGACACATTTCTCGACCTACATCCTGATCGACCGTACCGTCTTCCAGAAAGCCTTCACCTGGGAAGACGTTTGGGACGCCAGCGCCAACTACACCGGAGTCGAGGCCATCTTCGTCATCGACGACTCCGGGAGCATGATCTCGAACGACAAGACCAGTGAGCGTCTGACCGTCGCACGGGATCTGATCGACGCGCTCCCCCAGGATTCCAAGATCGGTGTCGTCCAGTTCGCCTCGACCACGACCCTCCTGACGGGATCCCTCACGACCGACCGAATCACCGCGAAGAGCTTCCTGTCCGACACGTATTTCAAGTCCAACGGCGGCACCTACATGTACGAGGCGATCAACAGTGCCCTGGACCTGTACACCGACCAGGAAGGCGTCCTCAAGGTCATGATCGTCCTGAGTGATGGGCAAACCTCCAACACACACAAGCACGATGGCATCATCAGCGACGTCAACAAGAAGAGCGTAAAGGTCTACACCGTCGGTCTGGGAAGCAGCACGAGCTACTTCACCAATTATCTCAAGCCCCTCGCTGAAAGCACTGGTGCCGCCTTCTATCTGGCTGCCGACGCCTCCCAGCTGGCCGGGCTCTACCAGGACATCGGCAAGCGGATCGACATCGAGACCGACTCCGACAACGACGGCATCCCCGACTATTACGAAGAGCACATGGTCGCCTTCAACGGCGTCACATTCGCCTTAGACAAGAACGATCCCGACACCGACGGGGACGGCATCCCCGACGGGGACGAGGTCAAGCTCGTCTACACCTATAGCGAGGACCGCACAAAGGTCCAGGTGGTCGGTAAGATCTTCTCGGACCCCTGCAAGGCAGACTCGGATGGCGATGGGCTCCGTGATAAGGACGATGCCCACCCCTGGACGTGGGACGTCTGCGCCCGTGACCTGGCGATGTTCGCCGCGCTGAGCTATGAGGACGCCTCAACGCTCCAAGGCAGTTTCTATCCCACTTCTATCGATCAGGATTATTACTGGCTGGACTTCGCGGATCTGGGCGAGCTCTCGCCCTACTGGACGATCGTGCACCACACCGACCAGTGGACCCAGGCGGCCCAACTGGACAAGTTCAGCGCCACCACCTATCGCAACGGCAATGCCATCGTCATCGCCTACCGCGGCACGAACGATGGCCTTTGGGAGTGGGCTGACAATGTCCTGTGCTACGGTCTGCTGAACTATCACGCTGAGGAGGCCCTCACGCGGCAGTACGCGGAGATGATCTATGACTCCTATGTGAAGGGCCACCCCGATGTCCAGCTCTACATCACCGGCCACTCCCTCGGCGGCTACCTGGCCCAGATCGGCACCGCAGAACTGGTCGAGACCAAGCACGCTGATCAGCTCGAAAAGGTCGGATACTTCAACGGCATCGGCATGGCATACAACAAGGTCCTGAATTTCCTGAACAAGGAAAAGGACGCTGACATCGACGCTCTGAAACAGTACGGCCGTCTCAAAGATGGTCTCTTCGGCTCCTACAAGACCCCGAACGGGAAGCTCACGAGCTATCACATCAAGGGGGATTGGGTCTCCATGCTCGGCACACACTATGGCGAGGAGATCGGCTACTATCCCGCCTCGGCAGCCCGGGCAGCCCATGCTGGGCAGCACGGCACGTACGATTCCTTCTGGGATAGTCTGAAGACCTTCACCATCAGCACTCTCGGCGTCGCCGTTGGAACGGTCGCCGCTTCCCCGGAGGTCCTTTACTACTATGCTCTCTACGGTACGCACTCGTTCATCGAGTACACCTGGATCACCCATGAGACGGACAGCTTCCTCTATCACCTCACGCAGGGCACACGCGGCCCCAGCAGCACCTGGTAAAACGCGCAAGATCCCTCTTTACATCCCGCCCCCGACGTGGTATACTACACCATACGTGTGCAGACCGCACGCCCTACCCTGACTTAGTCCCGGGACCCAGCCTGTATCAGGGCCACACCCGCCCGGCACCCAGTCAGAGGCAAATGAACGAAAGGTGGGACCCCCCAACATGATTCGTAAGGACGAAAAGACCGCAGTCATCGAAGCCAACCGCACCCACGAGAACGACACCGGCTCGCCCGAGGTCCAGATCGCCATCCTCACCGCCCGCATCAACGAGCTGACCGGGCACCTCAAGGTCCACATCCACGACAACCACAGCCGCCGTGGCCTGTACAAGATGATCGGTAAGCGCCGCAAGCTGCTCGACTACCTCGCCAAGAAGGACATCGAGCGCTACCGCGC
>CAVJLK010000135.1:0-1815 GCA_963650175.1 Ruminococcus sp. CAG:579
ACGTAGGTCGCTCCGCCGTCCACCGGGTTCGGCGTGATGGTGATGCTGGTGATCACAGGCGCCGAGGTGTTGAGCGTGACGGTCCTAGTGACGGTCGAAGTCTTACCCGCAGAGTCGGTGGCCGTGATGGTGATGGTGTTCTCGCCATCCGACAGCTCGACGGCCTGCGAGAAGGCTCCGCCGGATCCGACGGTCGGAGTGTAGGACTTGGATCCGACGGTGATCTTTATGGTCACAGGCGAGGACGTCGCATCGTTGGTCGTTCCCGAGACGGTCACGGTGGCGACGTTGGTCTTGAGGTTGTCCGCAGGGCTGGTGACGTCCAGCACGGGCGGGACGGTATCGACGGTGAATGTCGCGGATGTCGAATCGGACACGTTGCCGTCATAATCGTAGGCGTAGACGGTCACGGTGTGCGCACCCTCGGCCAGCGCGGTCGAGGGTGTGTAGGTGCAGGTCGCGACCGAGCCGGACACGGAGACGGACGAGGTCGGCAGTGCGCTCTCGCTCCCCGAGTCGATCTTAATGTAGCACTTGGAGGGATTGACCCCGGAGCCGGAGTCCGTCACGGTGAAGGTGATGGTCGGCTTGCTGTTGGTGATGTAGGCTCCCGAACCAGGGCTGGTGATGCTGACGGTCGGCTTGACCTTCTCGAGGACCTTGAGCTTGAGGCTGTCCCCCAGGGACGCATGGGATGTGTCCGCGGTGGTGATGTTGCCCGCATCGTCGGTCACTTTGACCGTTCCAGGGTAGAATCCCTTGCCCGATGCTGCAGCACCGACGCCGGGGCCTTGTCCGTTGTTATTGCTTCCCGACGTCGCAGTCGGCGCCGTTATGGTCGCCGTGTAGGTGCCGTCGGACCCTTTGGTAAGGGTAGTGGACGTCCCATTAAGGGTGAAAATGACGGATACTATCGTCATGACTGAAAAAATCCGTGATGGATTATTTAAGCGAAATTCGGAGAAGTAAGAGGTTTGGGAAAGGGTTTCGAAAGGTGATTCAAACGGTCAGACCCTCGTCGCGCTCCATCTTGGGATCGGAGCCGATGTCGTCGTAGGTCTGCGTTACCGTCAGGTCGGACAGGGTGAGGGTGTCGGGGATCTCGAAGACATGGACGGTCGTTCCGACCCCTCCCTTCTCGACGGTGATGAGCTGATATGCAGGATGGAGATAACCGACGACGGACGAGGAGTAGGACACTCCGGAGGAGGTCGTGACCTTCCATGCCCAGATGATGTCGTTGGTGGTCACTCCGTTGCTCCAGGAGTCGTTGGCGACCTTGACCTCGACGAGGAGATACTGCGATCCTTCGGGCGCCTCTTGGATGCTCCCCGAGACCGTTGTGTCGAAGCTGTCGACCAACTCGGTCGTGTAGTTATAACGGACATCCGCCTTCTGTTCAGAGCTTCCGCCGCCGACTGCGACGGCGGCGATGGCGATGATCGCGATGACGACCACCACCCCTATGATCACTTTCTTGGAGACCATGCCTAGAGCATGGTCGCCCTGAGGTCATAAAAGCTAGCTTGCAGAAGGGTTAATGTGGGCGTCGGCCATGTCCCTCATGCCCCCGCTCGTCGGTCGGCGGGTGCGGACTTGGAGACTAGGCCGACGCCCTGTTTCATCTCATCCCGCGCATGGTCGCGCGGTACGTCCCGTCGTATGTCTCCTCGATCCTGGTGGCGACGTAGGTCTGCGGACTCTCCTGCGTCCACCTGCCCGGCACGGATGCGCTGTCCATGAGGTCCATGGCAGGGTCTCCCCTCCACTCGGTCTCGGTCTCCTCGGAGTAGATGCGCCCTGCGAGGCGGGTGG
>CAVJLK010000135.1:1825-3875 GCA_963650175.1 Ruminococcus sp. CAG:579
TCGGTGGTGTCCGTGCGCAGGTCGAGGTCCACGTACTCTATGGTCTCGACGCTTCCGGACGTTATCTTGTAGCCGATCTGGATGTAGTTGTAGCGGGACGTCTGCTTGGGTGCGGGCCAGGTGTACAGCGTCGTCGTCGGGATGGTCCCGTAGGTGTCCGAGGGCCATGTCTGCGTGACCTTGATGGACCCCTGACGGTCGGGGAGGAAGTAGATAGCGTATGCCTGCTCGATGGAGAGGAGGTCGTCGGCTATCGTCGACTGGTCGTCGAAGGTGTAGGCTCCGTCCGGCATGAGGCTGTACAGGGCCTCGTCGACGATGTGAGGCACGTCGTAGGTCGACAGGAGGTCGTCTATCGTCTTCCCCAGGGACTGCGTCGAGGGGATGCTCCATGAGACGTACATCTCGGACAGCGGAAAGCGTGCATCGAAGGCCGTTATCTCCAGCCTCGTGTCCGATGCGTCGCGCTCTCCGATGTAGTAGCGACCGCAGGGCATCGTGAAGCGCTTGCCCTCGGCGTCGTTGACTGTGAAGGACAGCCACAGAGGGTAGCCTATCTTGAGTTCGGAGAGCCTGCCCGCGGGACTGTCGGGATCGAAGTCCCCCGAGACGTTGATGATGGTCAGGTCCAGCTCGTCCATGGGTGCAGACAGCTCCGTCGGGTCCGTCTCGCGGATGACGGTGATCTCCCCGCCGAGGTCCGTCTTGGACAGAGAGATGGATGCTCCGAACTCTATCTCCGCCAGGCGGACGTGCCTGTATGCTCCGTCGACCTTGGTGATGGAGATGGAGATCGCCGTGTAGGACATGACCTCCTTTATCTGGATGTAGCCGGAGGTGCACGTGAACGCTTTGACGGTGGCCGTCCCGTCCGCATCGGTGAACGTCGCCGATGCCTCAAGGACCGCAGGACCGTCGGTGTAGATACGGAGCGCGGAGGAATGCTCCTTGGAGAATGTCAGGCCGACGGTGAAGTCCACCGTGCCATCCTCCCCGCTCAGGATGTCGCTCCACAGTCCCGCCTCGGGGGGATAGTGGACGGAGGTTATCGGCGGTGCGAGAATCCCCGCATCCGCCGAGGTCTTGATTCCGTAGCCCTCGAAGGTCGCCAGCTCGGATGTGATGTAGTAGACCGCGTCGGTGGCCTGCCTGGTGTTGCTCAGGGGGAGGAAAGACCCCGAGATGGCGGTCAGGTCGTCCGCCGCGGTCGTGTCTATCCCGGTGCCTATCGAGAGGTAGATGTCCACGGTGCGGTCCGAGGAGGCCACCGCCTCCGTGTATCCCTCGGGCACGGTCTGCATCGTCACACCTCGATGAGGGTCAGGGCGACGTCATAAGAGGAGAACTTCGTCCCGTCGAACTTCCCGTAACCCGTGATGGTCACGTCGGACCCCCTGTAGAAGGTCGAATACTTGACCTCGTCGGAGTCCATGTCGAAATAGCGTGCGGAGAAGGTGTTGGCCGAGGTCCCCGACATGACAGAGTCCTTCTCGGCCTTGGTCAGCCCGTGCCATTCGACGGTGATGGTGACCTTGATGGCGATCCTCTCCTTGATGAGGTTGCCCAGGGTGTTGCGGTCCGCCTTGGTCAGCTCATTGGCGACTGTGGTGTATCCTTTGTATGCCGGGTCGGGAAGCTCCACATAGGAGGCTCCCGATTTGACCGCCAGGATGCTCATATCGCGGACCCCCTGCGACGCGCCTCGGTCTTGAGCGGGTCGTATACCGCGCGTGCGATCTTGCGACTGTCCAGATTGATGGTGAGTTCGATGGGTCCCGAGGATCCTCCCGATGCACCCTGCGCCCTCATCGCCTCGGTGACGGCCTGGCGGATGGTGGAGAGCGGAGAGATGACCTCTGCTTCCCTTGTATTGTCCCCGACGATGACCGGATGCGGATTGTTGGGTGCGACGACGGCCCCCGTAGCATGCCCTGTGAGCTTGCCGACGAATCCCGTGACGCCTCCGACGATGGACTTCCCGACATTGGCGATACCACTCGTCAGGTTCCCGAGGGCGTTCTTGGCGCCGTCGATCTTGTCGAGCACCCAC
>CAVJLK010000136.1:0-3781 GCA_963650175.1 Ruminococcus sp. CAG:579
GATCTACACCAAGATAGGCTCATGGTCCGGTCTCGATGACCCTGCACCCGCTGTCATCGCCGAGTCCCCTATCGACAGCTTCCTGATGGAAGGTCTCGACGTCATCAAGAAGGATAAGGAGGCGTCCGATGTCGGAAGTCGCCGAGATCCGTATGCACTCCGACCCTGAGCGGGCGAAGAAGGCGATGGAGAGCATCGCCACTACAGGCTATCTCAGTGTATGGGAAGGTGCAGTCAGGTCCTCCAAGACGGTCATCGCGCTCGTCGCCTTCGCGGTCTATATGCGCCAGTCCCCTGAGACGAGATTCCTTATGTCCGGGCGCACCATCGGGACGATTGAGCAGAACTGCATCCTCAACGAGTTCGGTCTACTCAACCTCCTCAGAGGGGCGGAGTACAAGCACGTCGGGGAGAAGAGGGCGGTCGTCTTCCACGTCGCCGATCCCGACGGTCGCATCGTCCAGAAGACCGTCATTGTGCAAGGAGCGTCCACCATCAAGGACTTCATGGCCTTGAGAGGACAGTCGTATGGAGGCTGGTTCGCCGACGAGATCAACATGCACGACAGGGAGTTCGTCGTCGAAGCGCTCAAGAGGACGGCGGCATCCCATGACCGTCGGCACCTGTGGACGCTCAACCCGGGCGGTCCGAAGGATTGGATCTACCGGGACTACCTCGACCGTTACGCGGTCATGTCCGACGAGCAGAAGGCGGTCCTCGGAGGATACCAATGGTGGCATTTCACACCGCAGGACAACCCGGCAATGACCGAGAGCATGATCGCCGCATTGGAGATGCAGTATCCGAAAGGCTCTGTCTTCTATCAGCGGTACGTCCTCGGATTGAGAGCGGTGGCGGAAGGTCTCGTCTATCCGATGTTCACCGACGCCTGTATCGCACAGCCTCCCGAGGGAGTGCAGGCCCGCTACGCCAGCATCGACTTCGGCACGGTGCATCCGACCGCGATGGGATGGTATGGCCGTGACAAGGCGACGGGCATTTGGTACAAGGTACGGGAGTGGGTCGCCACTCCCGACGAATCCGCACGCATGACGACCGCCGAGTACATGGACGTCTACGAGCGCATTTCCGAGGAGCTTGGAGGCATCCCGAGGATGAACCTCACCATCGACTACGGAGGCGGTGGGGAAGCCCTCGCACGTGAAGCCGAAAGGCGCCACTGGATGCCCGTCAATCCCGACAAGGCCGTCCTCGACGGCATCTCCATGACCGCGAGGATGCTCAACACCCATCGCCTCTTCATTTCCCCTGACTGCCCCAAGACCATCGAATCCCTGCGGATCTATCGGTGGGATGACAAGGCATCCGAGCGCGGAGAAACCAAACCGATTAAGCTGGACGACGACCCGGCGGACGAGACCCGCTATGCGGTCACGACCTTTATCGAGCATAGAGTAAGGAGATGAGCAAATGAAAGACATCATCAGAGTGCCCAAGGAGATCACCATCAAGGGCATCAGGAACGCCTACGACTTCTACATGCACCGGAGGGACAGGCTCCGCATGCTGGAGAAGGCATACGAGAGCGGACAGGTCCCGCCAGAGGACCACCCTTACGTCGTCAACAACTGCAGGATCATCGCGGACACCAAGTCCTCGTATATCGCGGGCATCCCGCCGACGTACACCGCACCGGACGACGACGAGAAGGGACAGGCCATCATCGACCTGTACAAGAAGCAGGTCAAGCAACAGCTCGACCAGGAGCTGACCAACCTGTGCTCCAGATACGGTGTGGCATTCGAGGTCGCGTACCTCGAACAGGTCTATCAGGAGGATGGCACGATGACGGTCACGCCGAAGTCCGTCGCGCTCTCGCCGATAGAGGGATTCGTCGCATACGACGAGACGTTGGATCCCGACAGCGTCTTCGGAGCCATCCACTATGTCGAGGTGGACGACGACCGCATCGAGCACCACTACCTCGACATCTACGACGTGCACGACAAGGTGCGCTATGAGATGACCGACGAGAACGGAGGATCCTGTCATGAGATGCCCGGCACGCGCCAACCTCACGGCTTTGACCGCGTTCCCATCACGGAGTATCGGAACAACCCTGATATGACAGGGGACTTCGAGCCTATCATCCCGCTCCAGAGGGCACTCAACGAGGTCCTATCGGACCGCGTGAAGGACAAGAACACGTTCGCCAACGCCTACCTCATCTCGCAGGGCTTCAACTTCGGGGAGACGAAGGAGGAGGTCGAGGAGGTCATGGGCGAGGTCAACGACATAAAATACATCGCCATGCCGAGGGACGCCACCCTACAGTTCCTGACCAAGACCTTCGATGAATCGAGCGTCCAGATCCTCGTGGACTATATCGACGGCCAGATGCACAAGGTCTCCGGCATCCCCAATATGACGGATGAGAATTTCGCGGCGAATGCGTCCGGCGTCGCCATCAAGTATAAGCTCATGTCGCTGGAGAACCTCGCACAGTCCTTTATCTCGCAGTTCAACCGCGGGTTCCTGCGCCGGTGCAAGCTTTACAGCTATGCCCTCTACGGAGAGGACGGTGCGCGTGTCGACGAGATGCATGTCGTGTTCAAGTTCAACCTCCCGGCGGACTCCTCGTATGATGCGCAGACCATGCAGATCTACGTCGGGAACAACACCATGTCCCGCAGGACCATGATGGAGCAGTGTCCCTACATCACCGATGTCGACGAGGAGCAGAAGCGCCTCGACGCCGAGGCAGGCATGAGGGATGAGGAGGAGCGTGTCAGGATCGAGGACCAGCTCCAGTCCCAATTCCCGGCGGAGGAGGAGCTTGACAGGCGCATGACGGCGGAGGATGGGTCCGTCGAGACCGACGACGAGGTCGAATGACCAGCAAGGCCCAGAAAGAAGCCGAGATGATGGCGGCGGTCCAGGCGTATCAAAAGGATACCGCGAAGATCGCCGCCTCCATCGCCAAGGCGACCAAGCGTGCGGTGGCCGACCTGATGGGCGATGCCGAGGCCATCTTCGACGTCTTCTTCCGCAAGGGCGGATTCTCGTCCCGGCAGGAGGCGCGGGACTGCCTCAACACGCCCATCACCTACACCATCCGTCAGCGCCTGATCGACCTTGCTCGCAAGACCTACACCGGGAAGGAGCTGGAGAGGATGCTCGTCAGGCTGTCCTCCCAGGCGTACAAGTACAGAATAGACAACGCGAAGGCCCTCCAGCTCTCGGCCAAGATGCACGGGGACAGCCTCACCAAGCAGGTCTTGGCGACATTGGCACCCGCCACAGACCGCGTCGTCGAGGAGGCCGCATCGAGAACCGTCTATTCGACGCAGAGGGAGGTCGGGGCATCCATCGAGTGGGAACGTCCGAACATCCCGCGCCTCAAGGCCGTGCAGGAGGAGGTCGGCGTGTATCACAAGGTTAAGCTCTTCTCCGCCGAGGAGCTAGAGCTTGCCCGTACTCGCATCTCCGCCGGGATCCTCAACGGGGAGCAGGTGGACAGCATCGCCAAGAAGGTCGCCGAGGACACGGGCAAGGACATCTACAAGGCCCGCAGGCTCGTCAGGACGACCATGACGCAGGCATCCGCCGACTCCACGGTCAAGACCCTCCGCGACCTGGGCATCGACGAGTACGAGATATTCTGCGTTCTGGACGAGAGGACATGCCCCATCTGCGGAGCATACGACGGCAAGCGGTTCAAGCTCTCCGACCCGTCCTCCCCCAGGCCGACGTTCCACCCGAATTGCCGTTGCTTCATGCGCCAGGTCATTCCCGACGATCTCAAGGCCAAGGCCAAGAG
>CAVJLK010000137.1:0-3731 GCA_963650175.1 Ruminococcus sp. CAG:579
GGAACACCCGGAAGGAGATCTGACTGAAATGGACGGATACGAGATAGCAGAGAGGATGAACATCGACGAGGGAGCCGGAGTCTGGATCCTGGAGAGCTGCGTCGTCAGGGAGGTCCCGTGCGACTTCGACCTGCACGCCTTCGAGGTGTACATGGCGACCGCGAACGACAGCATCGTCAGGCAGGACATCATCCCGGGCGACATCGCCGGGATGGAAGAGATCAGGCAGTCCCTCGACGACGGCGACGAACCCACCAACGGGTGGGAGGACGGACTCGGCAACACGGTCTGCCCGGAGAACGGGGAGATCGTCGACGGAGGGTACTCCGTCGTGCAGGGCAACGGGAACGTCGAGGAGACCGCCTACTACGCGACCGCCGAGGAAGCGGTCGCCGAGGCCGAGTCCATGTGGGACCACCTGACCGACGGGGACAGGGTGCGTTACTCCGACAGGCTCCACGGCGCACGCTTCGAGGTCCTGGACCGCGACGGCAGATGCGTCAGGGACCTCGCCGACGACTACCGCCTCGCCTGCGAGCGCCGCAAGCTCGGCGACAGGTGCTTCTGCGACCTCGACGAGTGCAACCGCCAGATCGACGCCACCGCCAAGAGGCTTGGGCAGGAGTTCGTCGATTGGGGACTGGCGCTCAACGAGGGCGGATGGGACGGCTCGGAGAGCGTCGGGGAACTCCTCGGACAGTACGAGGAGATGACCTCCGAGCAGGCCAACGACATGCTGGACCTCCTGACCGTCCTGACCGCGATGGACGAGACCGAGGAGGCGGAGTGAGATGTCCGTCGAGGCCGACATCTGCTACATGATGCGCGAGTGGGGCTACTCCTACGGCAGGGCGAAGCAGGCCCTGGAGGACGGGGAGCAGGCCGACGTCGGGATCGAGCGCTCGGAGTCCCGTCTGGACTCCATCCTCGGGGAGGAGTGACATGGACGAATCCGTCTACGACACCCTCATCCGGGTCGCCATGACGCACAGGATCCTGGAGGACGGGCTGTCGCCGATGGAGGCGCTGGCCTTCGTCCTCAAGCAGGACATGCATTGCTCCACGGCCAAAGCGTCCGACATCATGAGCAGGATGTCCGGGCGGAGGGTCACGACCTCCGCCGTCGGATCCTACATGTCGAAGGCGAGGGAGAAGATCGCGGAGAAGGAGACGCCGGAGGATGACGGCTCCGGCGAGGCGGAGATCCCTAATCGCGCCGAGGGGCGCGACCGCCTGAGCTGACATCAGAGAGCAGGGATAAAAGAGTCCCGCCACCATTGATGGGACCGTGGCGGGACCGAAGGCAAGTCAAAGAAGTTTGAGGTTGAACAGGCGAGCCGGAGATTGTTGGCGAACAGAAGCTCCGGCTCGCGGGCACATGCCATATGCCCTCGTGTGATGGTCACACAATACGACTCATTGTCGCAGTCCTTAATAAAACGCGCGACCTGTGTGTTGTATGTGTTATGTGTGATACACGCGAGGGGGAAACCCTCTAGGGATGGGGAACAGGATGGATGGAACACACATGACCGTTGACTTTACGGAATTGAATGATTACATGACTTATCTGACCGAGCACGGACGCAAGGCTCTGACCCTGAAGACGGTCCGGACGACGATCACCCGTCTCCTCAAGATGCTCGACAAAGCGGAGAGGCCGACGAGCATGGCCGAGATCACCCTCGACGACGCCATATGGCTGTACAATGCCCTCGACGTTCGCGAGAGCGCTCGCTACGAGTATATGAGAGTCTTCTCTCGGATGTCCGTCTTCTACGACCATGCGGATTGGCTCCGCAAGATGGACATCCTCCAGAATCGTCCCGAACCCGTCCGCGTGTGGATCTCCCTGGAGGACTTCGCTGCGATGTACAGAATCGCTCAGCCGTGGGACCGGATGATCCTCGTCCTCGGAGGCTTCATGGGTCTTCGTCGGACGGAGATCGCCAACCTCCTCGACAAGGACATCGACCTCAAGCGGAGGAAGATGGTCGTTCACGGCAAGGGGCATGGGCAGGACGGCCTCGTCATCGAGATGGACATTCCGGAGGACGTCGTCAGGGAGATCGAGATATTCCGGGCGTACAAGGCGACCCACCTCGACCCGGCTCAGGGAGACGACATCGGACGCCTCGTCCAAGTCCCCAAGTGGGGGAGATGGGTCGGATTGAGGAGCAACGCTCTCGGTCGTCACATCGACCGCCTGGGCGAGCGCGTGAGCGTGAAGGCTACGACGCACTCCCTTCGTCGCCTGTACGCGACGACCCTCGTCAACGAGGTCGGAGCCGACGTTGACACCGTTCGCCGGCTCATGCGCCACGCCGACGTCTCGACGACGCTTCGGTGCTACGTCCACGCCGATCCGACCAAGCAGCTCGCAGCTCAAGGCGACCTCATGAGCGTCTACAGCCGGGCGCTCGGCAAGACATAAATATCATACAAGAGATACAAGATGTAGGCGAACAGAAGGGCGATTGTCGTTTCTTTTCGTAGGGCGTATTTTGCAGTAAACACGCCCTAGGGAAAAATCGGCATTTTTCTGGAGTTCGCCTCGAAAAGAGGTTGAAACAATGCCAACGAAGAAGACTCTCAACGAGATACTCCCGCCGATCTGGTCGGCGCTGAGCATCGAGCCGGAAGAAGCTCAACGCATCATCACGCGCAAGGCGTTCACCAAGATCATGGTCGAAACGGAGACCATCGTGTCCCCATCCGTCATATCGCGCATGTGGGGCACACTGGCCGCATCCGAGTTCGGATCCTACAGTCCGTTCACTCAGGAGAAGATCCTCCTCGACGTTCCTCGCATCAAGAGGCGCCTCATCTCCAACGGATACCGTCTCGCCGATATCACACATAACACATACACCACACACGATGCCACGAATCACGGCACGAGTAACACTGTGGAGGCGAAGCTGAGATGAGCGAGCCTCTCACCGTCTATCAGGCCATCGGCGCGGCATACAAGACCGTCGCTTCGACGACCTTTGAAAAGACAGGCACCGTCAGCACCGGGCGCTCGTCCGGCTACAAATTCGTCCCCGTCGGGCAGATCCTCGGAGCCGTCCGCAAGGCGCACTCCGAGCAGGGCATCGTCGTCATCTTCGGACGTCCGGAGTATGATCCCGAACAGTGCGAGAAGAGATACACCTACGAGCGCCAGTCCGACTACGGCAAGAGCACATGGCATGCCGCCAACGGCCACATCGACGTCAGGATCTACGGCCCTGCCGGAGACTGCATCGAGATGACCGTCCCGTGCGAAGCGCAGGACAACTCGGACAAGCTCACCAACAAGCTCATCACCAACGCCGAGAGGACGCTCTACAGGACCCTGTACGCCATCGACGAGGGCGAGGCGGAGGACCCCGAAGCCTTCTGCGACGAGAACACGACCGAGGTCAAGCCTCAGCAGGACCGCCAGGCGAAGCAGGCCCAGGCCAAGAAGGACAGCTTCTTTGGCTCCTCCAAGGACTTCGTCACCGCCGATAAGCTCAGCAAGGAGGGATCCCAATGACCGGATTCCTCGCCACCCCGTCCCCTGCATACCTCAAGGCCCTGCAGGATCTGGCCGAGAGGTACGGTCCGGAAGCCGTCGCCGAGTCGCTGATGTGCGGCCCCAGGGTCGACATCCAATGCCCCAGATGCACCGCATCGCTCAGGCCCAGGCAGGAGACCGTCGAGGACATGGGGATGATCGTCTCCCGCCAGTACGTCTGCAGGTC
>CAVJLK010000138.1:0-3484 GCA_963650175.1 Ruminococcus sp. CAG:579
ATGCGGAAGTACCGCGGAGAGCTCCTCGGATCGGCGAGGGAGATCTCCGGCGGCAGCGGGATGCGCGAGGATGCTCTCATCGAGAGCAGCCTGTCCGTCTCGGGATCCGTTGTGACTCTGACCGTCACACGATCACATCCCCGAGCATGTGGCTGTTCCTGTAGGACCACCACTCCACCTTAGGGATGGCGACGCATTCGTTGAACCCGGGGAATGCTCCCCCGTACACGTTCTTCCAACCATCGGACGGCGTGACCGTTTCGAGTGCGAAGTGCACGCGGCCGTTTCCGAAGGACGTCGCATCCTCCTTCGAGACGGGTTCCGATACCGGCCGTATCGGACTCATGGGCTTCGCTGTCCTGTCCGTGATCTGTTCTCCTGACATCGTTTCAACCTCGGAACGACGCCGCCCTCCCCGGGCATCACCCCGCCGAGGATATCGGCGGACTGCGGCGTTTTTCCAGACAGGGTTCAAAAGCACGGTGTCGTGCGCCCGGATGGGCGCACCGTGAGTCAATGGACATATTCGGCCGTCAACATTCCCTTCGCGGCGGGATGTCTGGCCCGATCAGGAGTGAACCCGGGCGGGCCCACTCATCTTTCGGAAATTCTCTTACCAGCGCGGGCTCTCGAATCCGATCCGCCCTTGCGGGTATTCACACGTCGCTCCGGATTTCGGACGCTGGCTCTCTCCTCCTTAAATACCGCATTCGGGCACCTCCCCCGGTCCCGTTTATGGCATGGGCCCGGCTCGTCCGGCCATGACCCGCCCGGACGATCTGATGCCGCTGTTCGATGAAGCGGTCCGCATGCTGGATGCCGCGATAGGCCCCAGGGCCTGCGGTGCCGTGGTGTCGGGATGCGCGGTGCTGGGATTCAAGTCCGGGGAGTCCCCCCACGTCTTGACCAGGCGCACGCTGGTGGCGCCCGTGATGGATGCGATGGGGTACGGCGGTCCCTGGTACGATCTGGATTCCTTGGACGGTCATGACGGCCTCCTGCTGGCGATGGTCCCGATGAACCGGCCGCTGGACGATCCGATCAGGCAGGCGCTGGCGTTCATGAGGGGCCACGGCACGGAGCTGGCCATAGCCACGGACGGGTTCAGATGGATGCTCCTGGATGTCGGGCGTTTCGGACCCAGAGTGGGTTTCGGCGCGGACCTCCGCCCGTTCTACGTGGAGGCGCTGGACAGGAGTCGTTTCAGGACCGCGGTGCCCGTCGACCGTGCGGAGATCTGGAGGTTCATCGGGGCGTTCGGGAAGGACGGATCGATGGAATCGGTTCCTCAGGGAATCGCGCAGGGAGACGACCTTCATGGCGAGGGATTCCACCGATTCCGCCATCTCGTCCATGAAATCGTCGTAATCCTCGGACACCCTGGCACCCTCCGGAGTGGCGATTATGATGCCCTGCTGCTCCATGATCTTCAGGGAGTACCTCACGCGGTGCTTCGGTATGCCGGTCATCTCGGACAGGCGGATCAGGCCGACGGGCTGGTTGTCCCTGACGGTCCGGAGGATGGAGATGTGGCGCTCCAGGAGTTCCAGGTCTTCGTTCAGGGATTCCACGGGGTCCTTCGGAGCGGTCAACGTCATCATCCTCGAAAATTCATGAAAAGGTTGAGGTAAGGGGGTTTGGGGACGACCGCTCAGCGGCCGTACCACTTCTGCTTGCCCCACTTGTTGTAGTTCGCCCACCATCCCTGGACAATGGAACCGCAGCAGTCGAGCGCTTTCTGCTCGGCGTCGGCGCCTTTGAATGTCCTGTGACAGTTGAGGCACTGCCAGACAAGCTCGGGCTGTTTCTCGGCTTTCATTGCCAGCGGATTGGAAGGCCCGCTATTAAAAGTTTGTACGGGCATCTGTGCCAGTCCGGTCCGTTCCCGCCTCTCATCGAGGGCCGTTCCGCGGGTGCGGAATCCCGAAAAACCATGTTCCAGTTGTGAATTCAGTGACCCCCGAGGGTCACTGAATTTGGGTAGTTTAAATACTGAATACGAAAAAAGCCCAGATCCTGGGGCCCCCGGGCCCCGAATTCATGCATATCAGACATCTTGAAATCCAATGATATATCGACCGACAACTTTCCTGGGGACCAAATGTTACAAATGCTGGCTGCCCCCTCCCTTCTCTGCAGAGCGTCCGCTGATTGCCAGCATACAAATGGCGGGCCCTGCCCTTATTCCGGGGCCGTTTCAGCCGGTGTACTGCGGGAACATCACGCACAGGAGCTGGCAGGTGAACATCTTCACCGCCAGGCTCATGCCCACGTATCTGGCGTGGAGGCCCCTGACGTCGAACCTCACCCAGCGCTTCATCGCGTGGTGGACGGTCTCGCAGATGTGCCTCCTGCGGGCCAGATGGTCCTTCCTGACATTCCCGCGGGACATGTCCAGGTTCCTCAGGAACCATCCCGTGTTCTCCTCCTCGTCGTGCGAGATCTGGTAGCGGATGATGCGGTCGGGCGTGCACTGCTTGCTGTTGATGAAATCCGGGTTCCCGTGCTGCTTCTGGTAGCGCTTGAGGACGTGCCCGTACGTCGCATTATCGTGCTTCTTGCCTCTCTTCCCGGTGTTGGTGCACAGGACCAGCCCGGTCTTCTGGTACGTCATGGAGTACGACAGCCAGTTGTTGTACGATCCGTCCGCGGTCAGGACCACGTCATCCAGCCTCTGACCGCTCATCCTGTCCAGCAATCTGTGGAACGTCGGATTGTCCCCCACGTTCCCGTTGGTGAACAGGTACCACATCGGGATCCCCTGGACCATGATGATGTGCGCCTTGCCCATCTTGATCCTGTAATGGCCGTTGTAATCTGCCCAATGCGAATACCTGCTGGCCTCCAGCGGGGTGGAGTCGACGGTCATGATCACCGTCCCGTCGGCCCTCAGGCGAGCCACACCCATGACCATCAGGGCGATCTCGGCCTCCAGCTCCTTCTTGAACTTCGGGAGCTCGTGGTTCTTGAAATCGGAGACCCAGGCAGCGCTGGGGTGGATGTACTTCCCGTCCTTGCCCTTGGGCATGCCCAGGTTCTTCATGATCATGGCCCCGCCCTTCTTGTCCAGGGTCTCCAGGAACCCCGCGGCCGTGGTCTGCCTGACCTCTATGAACATGTCGAGGGTCAGCATCTGGACCGCGTCGAACTTGAGATCCCTGTTTTCCGGCTTGCGAAGACGGTCGTACCGGTCCAACACCTCGGAGCTCCTGAGCATCTCGATGATGGGCGCCATGTCCTTGGCGCTCATCGCCCGGGTGCTCCGGTAATGCTTGCTAGAGATTGCATCAATTGCCAGCATGATTATAGTATATAAACACAATATAAATAGTTACGCAAAATAGAAATAATAGTTTCCGAAAAATCGCGGGAAATCCCCCGAGTCTGGACCTGTCGAGAACGGGGGGCTCGAAGATCGCCCCTCCGAAAGAATCCGCCCGAACCCGTCGATTATGCACCGGGTCCGGGCTCACTGAATTCACAA
>CAVJLK010000139.1:0-3341 GCA_963650175.1 Ruminococcus sp. CAG:579
CCTACGTTATCAAGGTTGTGGCGACGGACGACTGATGACGGTCGAGGAGATGTGGGGGAGGGTGCAGGGCAACGACGTCCTGCCCCTCTCCCGGGACGGGGACGAGTGGTTCTTCCCAACGCCTTCGGGGATGTCGGGGACCCTCGTCTGCGAGTTCTGGGCGGAGGACGACGCAGGCAACATCGGTTACCGCGCCGCACTGATCACCCTGGACAAGGGCACCATCAAGTGCTGGAGGTGGCTTGACGCGGGATGCGAGTGCATCCTGAGAGCCTGGCGCCATCCCACCGCCGAGATGAGGGACGACAGGCCGTCCTCGGACATGGATGTCCCGAGAGCGGTCACGGTCCTCACCACGGAACTCCCGTCCTGCACTCTCCGTCCGTTCGTCTGCCCCAGAGCAGGAGGTTCGGCATGAGGAAAGCGTTCGTCGGGGAGAGCTTCGAGCTTGTCTTCGACTTCAAGGACCCGCAGGATGCGGACCGCACGGTCGATTCGGCGACGTTCAGGGTGCTCGCACCCGACGGATCCGTTGCACAGGCGGGGACGATGAGCATCGACGACGGGGGCAAGAGCGGACGCTTCCGCTTCACCGCCTCCGAGGTCGGGGTCAACACCATCGAGATAGCATGGTCGATGGGACTGGACAGATTCCGCCAGCCTCATCTGATTAGTGTCGAGGACATCGGCGCATGAGCACATCCAAGACCCTAACCAATCTCGCGACATACGGGGACATGGAATCCGGGTGGGGCAACGACTCCACCCATGTCAAGAGCGGGAGCAAGAGTCTCAAGGCCACGGGGTCCTCAAGCTCATACGAGAGCGTCTACCAGATGCCGGGGACGGTCCCGCTGAATCCCACCCACACCTACTATTTCCGCATGTCCGTCTACACCGAGGACTCCGCCCTGTCGAGCGGAGGCGCAGGGGTCGGGATGTACTGGCCCATAGCCGAGCCGGGGATGGATTGGAAGTACAACTTCCAAGTCGCCGACCTCGGGACATGGGTCGACATCTCATGGACGGCCACGAGGACGTCCTGGAGTGCCGGGAGCTACGCGATGCGTGTCGACTTCGACAATCAGAAGGTCGCCGCCACATGCTGGTTCGACGACGTGATGATCATCGACCTGACGGCATCGTGGGGTTCGGGCAACGAACCCACGAAGGACTGGTGCGACATCTACCTGCCGTTCATCTCCGGCACGCAGACCGTGACTTTCCCCGACGAGATCTTCGGCGTGTCCTTCGAGAGCATCACCCTCACTCCCAATCCCGTTTCGACGGGAGTGGCATATCTCATCTCCGTGGGCATCAGCGAGGTCGTGTCGAGGCTCTACACCCTGTCCGCGTCCTCATGGTCGGGGACGGGACCGTACACGCAAACGCTGGCCGTCGCCAACGACATCACGCCCTCCAAGGACTTCCTGGTCTACGGCGACCACACCATGTCACAGGACCAGAGGATGGCCGAGATCAACGCCACCCTCCGCGCGGAGATCACCGATGCAGGGAGGGTCAGGTTCACAGCCCTAGGTCTCAAGCCGACCGTGGACATTCCCGTGCGCATCATCGCCGGGATCCTTCCGACCGTTCGCAACGTCGAGGTCCCCGCATCGTCCTGGACCGGAACGGGACCTTGGACCGTCCAGGTCGGGGTCGGACAGTCGGTGCAGACCGCCATGTGCGGGCCGTCCGATGCGTCCGACGTCGCATCGGTCAAGGCTTACTACGACGGAATGGTCCACGTCTCCGCGGTCAGCGGTGCGACGGTCACGCTCCGCGCGATGCTGTCCAAACCTACTTCCGACATCACCCTGGGAGTGATGGCCTTATGACACTGCCTGAGCTGATGTGCAAGATCTGGGATGGCGACGAGAACGAGTTCTTCACGTGGGTCGACATGAACCGCGTGGAGTACAACGCCAACATCCTGGCCTCCGAGGTCGGAGTGGCGACGGTCTCCTTCATCGAGACCGAGCGCAAGTCCCAATTCAGATTCGACGAGGCCCAGAAGCTGGAGAACCTGCAGGAGGCGGTCGCCGCCAAGCTCGGGATCTCCATCTCCATCGAGAGCGCATGGAGCTACAACCGCTCCGTCTCCTTCATCGACTTCGAGCGTTGGGAGTCCAACTTCTGGACCCTCTACACCGCGCTCGGAGGCACGGGAGAGCGCATCCCCGCGGGCAAGATCCTCGTCACCTACAGCGCGACGCTCTTCGTGGATTCGTGGTCTGGTTCCGGACCCTATCACTACGACCTGACAATGCCGGGCATCCTGTCATCGACGGATGCCCTGGCCTATATCTCGCATACCGCCAGCATCGGTCAGCGCATGTCCGAGTACAATGCGATCCTGTATGCCAAAATCATTTCCGACAGGCACGTCCGCATCGTCGCCATGGGCGCGAAGCCGACGGAGGACCTGCCGCTCAACATCTCGATAGGAGGATTCCACCTGCACCAGATCATCAGTCTGCCATCCACCGGATGGTCGGGGACGGGACCGTACACGCAGACCGTGACGCTGTCGAGCGTCCCCGTCAACGCGGTCATCGGTCCGCACGAAGGGATGAGCAACGACGAGGTCATCGCGATGATGAAGGCGATGATCTCCGTCTCCGCCATCTCCGGCACGTCTGTTACCATCAGGGCGCTCGGCGACAAGCCTGACATCGACATCGAGCCTGCGATCATGTGGGAGACGTCGGAGACCGAGTGACATGCTCGCAGATGCGAAGCGCACGGTCGAGACGATGCTTGCCGAACTAGGCGAGCCTGATAACGATTTTTGGCGCGGATACGCGAAAGCTCTCCGCGACGTGATCAAACGCCTTCCGACGGACTTCCCGGAGGTTAAGAATTGAAATTTCAGGACGTTTTAACAACTATACAGCAGGATCCCACCGTGCGCTTCACGCGCGAGGGATGGAATGACAGGACGAGGTGCATCTTCGGCGAGGCTCCGATGCAGGTCACGACCGAGGAGGCCGAGGGTCCCGTGATGGAGGCGCTGTGCGCCGAGAACGGCGGGCGCGTGCTCGTCCTCGGGACGATATGCGGATGCTTCAAGGGACACGTCCAGCCGGGTGTGTCGCTCCAGCATGACGACCTCATGGCCGACGATTGGACGGTGGTCGAGTGACCTTTGTCGGAGCATTCATGGGCGGCGGATCAATCGTCGTCCCCGCAGGGTCGTGCCTCCTGCACCTGCAGATCAACACCATCGACCGCGCGAATCTCTCCACGGCATCGTGGACGATCACCGCGACAGGTAAGGCTTACACCGCCCCGGCGGACTCGTCCGGACGCGCGGACATCCTCGTCGATGCGGATGC
>CAVJLK010000140.1:0-3119 GCA_963650175.1 Ruminococcus sp. CAG:579
ACTGCGAAGTCCGCCTTCTTTAACTTTTCACGAGAGACAGTCTCCGCGACCGCGGCCGCGGAGACTGTCTCTCACGAACTGTGCGTTTAGTACATGGTGCGAAGAGATGAAATAGCATCGGAACTTGGTCTGAATCACCTGAGATGCATCTGGGAGGGTAGGCATCGTGAAGAATCCGGGTCCAGGAGGATCCGGGAGGTACTCAGTCATGAGAGCGAGCGGGAAGAAGTTCGCCGAGGGGGGGGGGCTTCGGCCTCGCTCGCTCGGATTCATTCATCGGAAATCCAGATGTCGCGATTCTCTGGAGGTCTGCGCATTCGCGGTTTTCGCGGTATTGGTCATGCTCTTTGCCGCCGTCGTGCCGACGGCGTCCGAGGATTCCGATGCCGCCTCGAACGATTGGTCGGGCACCTGGAAATGCACCGTCACGATCAGCGGCACCACGATAACGACCAAGTACTCCCATAACGGCGGAGCTCTCCAGGACATGACCGCCGTCAAGGGATTCGACGACGGGGATGTCAAGAAGACGGATGGTTCTTGGGGGTTCGGCGACGAGTTCGGTCCCTTCGGTTCCTATTACGCTGCTGTTGACATATCAACTGGGAAGATCGCCAAGCACCTCAACCCGTCGGATCTGTCAAAGACGACCGATGGCGAATCCATCGATGCGACCAAGTACAACATCATATGGGTCATCCCGACCGTCTGGATGAAGGTGACCGACGTCGTCAAGGACGGAAGCGGAGCGGCGACGGGCAGCACCCTGGTGATGTCCGACAAGAAGGAGACCGAGGACATGACCGCACCCGCGCACACCATCGACGGCAAGGTCTACAACTACCTGGCCATAGGGGTGTACGAGGCGTACGCAAGCAACAGCAAGCTGTATTCATTCTCCGGGCAGTCGCCCACCACGACCGAAGGGCTCACCATGCAGGACTTCCAGACGTATGCCAAGAACACCGGTGCGGATGGCGGGTACTCGATAGTTTGGAACTTCTATCAGTGGCAGCTCTACCGTTTCTGCTCCCTCGCGGTCATGGAGAACTTCGACTCCCAGGCCCAGGTAGGGTACGGCAATGCCAACGGATCCAAGTCGAACACAGGGACGACCATCTCCAGCGGACCGTACTACGGCACCAAGGCGGCGAGTGCGACAGGGGTCAGATTGTTCATCGAGAACGCCTGGGGAAATGTCAGTGACGCGGTCGGAGATACCTATTGGATGACAAGTCTCTATGCCGGTCAGAATTCCAATCAGGTTTTCGGTTCATCATCCGAACAGATGACGACATTTGTTGGTCAGAGTGGGTATGGGACTGCCCCGTATTCCACGAATCTGGACTCATGGGGATTGCCCACGAGAGTCACGGGTGCTCAAAGTTCATCGGCTCCGGACTATATGACCTATGGCGGCGGTGGCTCTGCACTCCATGTGGGGGGTTGCTGGACTGGTGAGTCTCTCTACAGTGGCGATTCGGCAGGAATCTCGCTGATGAGAGCTTGGAGTAACTGGAACTGGGGTTACGCCGGGACCCGTCTGGCCATGGTATTCGAGACGGATCCGGTGACAACGGTGACGTACGACCACAGCGGTCTGGAGGAACTGCTGAAGGAGTACGGGTATCCGACGACTCTCATGTCGGATCTCCCGACGAAACCGACAGCTACGGGCAAATACGACCAGCTGAAGGATGTGGCGGATTTCAGGCATGTCGGGTGGATAGTCGACGGGTTTCAGTACCCGGCAGACTCGGCTTTCGCGAAGACCTCTTCTCACACCGCCAAGTCGGTATGGGTGGGATTGCCCGCGGTCACGTACGACCACAGCGGATTGATAGAGGCGTCCGACGACCGGTATTCCGTTTCGGGATTGAGCAACGGTCTCGAAATCAAGGACCACGACTGCTATGAGCAGCTCCCCAGCAGGGACGGCTACGCCCATGTCGGATGGAGGATAGAGATCGAGGGACAGAAGGACGTCGAGGTCGGCCCTACGGATAAGTTCGTCACCCGTCAGTCGCATACGGCGGTATCGTTGTGGACCAAGATCCCGACGGTCACCTTCGACCACAGCAACCTGACGGATATCGTGGGGGCGACCGCCAAGGGCGTATCCGATCTGCAGACGAGCATGGCCATCGAAGGGAACTCGGCATATCCCAAACTGCCGAACACCGCCGGGTATCGTCATGTCGGGTGGGTGATCGACGGGGAGCAGGTCGGACCGACGGCTGGATTGGTGTCGCAGGAGACCCACGATGCCGAGTCGGTCTGGGAGAAGATCACGATAATCCCGATCTTCCCGGATGCGGACGACGATGCCGACGTGATAGAGGTCATCGTCCCGAAGGATTCGGAGCCGTGGCTCGATAGGAACGGCAGGACCGTCCTGCTCGTAGCCATCGTCGTGGCCATAATCGCCGAACTGGCCGTTCTCACGATCTCGAGGAAGAGGTGAAGGCATCTCGACGGGGGCCCTCAATCGGTGACTTTCGACTTCTGACACGGATACGGCCCTGAATCTCATGCGATTCGGGGCCTTTTTCGTCGGATGGATGTTTCTATCGGTACCGGGGTCGGTCGGACCCTGCCGGATCGCTTCAGGAGTATCGGGCTGGGTGCAGTCCATGGGCATTCCGAGCGCACGGCGGGTTCGGAGGTCCCGCCGATACGGTCGTCGGACTTCGCGGCGAAGTGCGAAGAGATGAAATAGCATCGGAGCTTGGTCTGAACCAATTGGGATGCACCCGACAGGGGAGCATCTGAAAGACCCGAATCTTGAAGGATCGGGAGGTACACATTATGAGAGCGAGCGGGAAGAAGTTCGCCGAGGGGGGGGGGCTTCGGCCTCGCTCGCCCGGATTCATTCATCGGGGGTTCAGATGTCGCGATTCTTTGAAGGTCTGCGCATTCGCGGTTTTCGCGGTACTGGTCATGCTCTGTGCAGCCGTCGTGCCATCGGCATCCGAGGATTCCGACGCCGCATCGGGCTCATGGAAGTGCACCATAACCGTAGACGGCACCACGATAACGACGAAGTACGACAGCGGATCCGGATTGAAGGACACCGACCCCGTCCAGGGCAACAACGGGAACGCCATCGTCGGATCGTG
>CAVJLK010000141.1:0-2971 GCA_963650175.1 Ruminococcus sp. CAG:579
CACGTCCACCGACCCTGTGAGGATGACCGACGTGCGGTAGAGGTTGGTGTCGACCAGCGTCGGTCCTGAGACGTTGGCGTGCATGTTGTATGATGCCATGAGGTCCACGACCTGCGCGGTGAGCGCGTCGAGCGTGGAGTAATCCTTGGCGAATAGTGCGATGGTGTAGGTGAGGCGGACGCACAGCTCCGAGCCGTCATGGGCGACGTCCTCGACCTGTCTGGACGAGCACTGGACGATAGCGTGCGTCTTGGACGGCCTCTTCTGCGGCCATGCGCGATAGACGCGCCCCTTGAGGTCGTCGAGACCGTCGAGGAGGTCGCAGATGCTTCCCAGGATGTCGATCATTTCAGCGCCCTCCCGATAGCGTGGTCGAGATTGGTCCTCAGCGTGGGCAGGGTGTCGTAGAGAGCGGGACGGAGGAACGGGTGGGGATACGTCCCCGCCCATCCTGCAGTGTAGGTCACATCGGGATTCGTGTGGCCGTTGTAGGTCTGACCTCCCGAACCCGCACCGTGCTCTCCGGTCCCGTACTCCAGGAACGGACCGTACATCTCCCCGGTGCCGTCCTCCTTCTGAGAGCGGGCATTGGCGGAGAGGACGACGGTCGTCCTGTCCGCATACTTGTCCGTGTGGCCTTGGATGGAACCCTTGAGGGTCTCCGTCTTCTTACGGACCGCACCCTCGGCGAATCCCTTCATGAAGTCCGCATGGGCGGCCATCGCATCCTGCACGGCCTTGATGACCCTGTCCCTGACGGCATCCGCGTCGGGCCTTTGAGCGATTTCGACGCGGATCTCGTCAGTCATAGATGCGCACCGCCCTTGCGTTGACGCTCCCGCGGAAGTCCGACACGCTCATCAGCCTGTACGTCGCATCGCGCGTGACGATGCGGTCGTCCGGCATGACGCTATGCCCGCGGGGGAGGACGAAGAACACTCCGAACTCCTCCGCGGAGGCCAGTCCCTCCTCCGTCGCCGTCTGGGTGGACGCCGAAGGGTTGAGCGTGACGAACACGTCGCACACGCTCTTCCATTCGCGGACCACGCCGTATCCGTCCGCGACCTCCTCCGGATGTTGGAGGGTCGCAGGGATGCCGTTGACGGCCATCGGGATCATCGGAGCCTCGGCCACATGGCGACACGCCAGCTATCCAGCTTGCGGAGCTGCATTTCCTGCAGGTTCTCGTATTCCCTTTCGACCTCCCCGTCCTTGGCCTTCTTGACGCCCTCGATGCCGAGGGCGTTGAGCTTGGCGCAGGCCATGTCGATGATGATGCTGTCGACGGCCTCCCCGGGGTCCGAACGCCTGTTGGTGTAGGCGAAGAAGTCCCCCAGGGCCTCGTCGAGCATCTGAGCAAGGAGGTCATCGTCGAGATGGGAGTATTGGGGCCTGTGCCTCAGCTTCTCGAGACGACGGAGGTCGGTCATGGGATCAGCTCGTACCGCTGGTCGCGGGAACGGTGATCGCGTACAGTCCGGGGCGCTTGTTCTTGAGGATCAGACAGTCATGGAAGATCCTGTAGTCTATCTGAGAGCCAATGACCCCGGGGACGGTGCCCATGGGGAAGATCTGAGATGCCTCGGTAGCGACGAGTCCGTTGGCGACGTTGGGTGCGACGATGAGAGCCGCGACGTCCTTGGCTCCGGTGGCGGGGGAGAATCCTCCGTCGGGAGTGGAGCCTGCGGTGCTGGTGATGGCGTCCGCGTAGGTGAACTCGGTCTTCATGTAGTCGGACGGAGTGTAGATGATCTCCGCCTGGTTGATCATGTCGACCCCGGTGTCGAGCCTCCTGAATCCGGTCGCGATGTCCTTGGACTTGGTGAACTCGGAGGACATCTCGAGGATGTCCTGGTAGGCGTCGTTGACGTGGATCTTCATCCCCGCGGTGGTCTTGAGGTGCAGGTTCTGCCTGACCTTGTTGATCCCGGCGGTGATGTCGGAGAGGAAGCTCGCCTTGGCGGGAGCCTTGGCGACGGTGTTCCCGGCGGTGACTGCGGTGGATGCGCAGGTGGCGATCCTGGTCGCGTCTATCTCGGGGATGACCTCCTGGCGCATGAACTCGCCGAGGACTGCGGACGTGGAGATGAGTCCGTCGTCCTGCATGACATCGACTCCGTCGAGGACGAAGGATCTAGCCCTGTCGTATCTCAGGGAATACTCCTCGAAGCTCGTGGAGACGGCACCCAGGGCCGAACCCTTCGCCTTGTCATAGTTTCCGAGTCCGCTGGTGGTGATGGTCGGGACGTAGAATTTGCCCGAGGACGTCGCCGCCTTGAACAGCTCGGAGTTGGGTGTCATGTAGCTCGTGAGAGCGTCGGACACCGCGATCTCGTCCGTCATGGACGTCAGGTATTTCTGCACGACGGCCAGGTTGTTGGCCTGACCCTGCGGGAGCACCTGGTTAGTCATGGTGATGTTGGTTGCCATGTCACTGACCTCCTTTCGGAGGGAGACCTGCGGCCTTGCGCATCCTTGCCTCGAGGTCGGAGGGTCCATCGGATCCAGTCGGCGCTCTCGGCGCTCCGGGCGATCCCACGCGCTCGGCGTACATTCTGTCGGCAAGGGCCTTGCTTGCCTTGACGACGGTGTTGATGTTCGCCTTGGTGGTCTCGTCATCGGCACCCATCAGGGTCTCCGCCAACGACGTGTCGAGGCCGACCGTGGCCAGCATCTCCGACGCCTTGGCGACACGGAGCTGATGCTCCGCTGTCTCGGCGCGTGCGGTGATGGCCTTGATGCGCTCCTCCTCTTCCGCCTTGTGACGGGTCTCCTCATCCATCCTGGACAGCTCCATCTCGCGCTGGTGCTTCTTGGTCAGCTCGTCGATGTCCTTCTGGTGCTTCGCGTCCCTCTCCGCGATGCGCTTCGAGATGATCTCGTCGAGCTTCGCTTGCTGAGCGTCCGAGAAGATGACCTTCTCGGGCGTCTCCGGCGCTTTAGGTTGTCCATCGTTGGTGTCGATATGCTC
>CAVJLK010000142.1:0-2892 GCA_963650175.1 Ruminococcus sp. CAG:579
ACCCGGACGCCGAGGAATTGCGCAGGGCGGCCGACCTGATGGCGGGGGAGAGGACGACGTACTGCACCCTGACGTCGGCCCACTGGGGCGCGCACCTGATATCCGAGGACGGCCCGAAGATCGACCGGGTGGTCGGCGGTCCTACGGACCGGCACGTCAGCTCCGTGTACGCGGTCAAGGCGCTCCGCAGCGCGACGAAGGAGACCAGCCGGTACGTGGAGAGGGCGAGATACGGCCAGGACAGGCCGCTGGTCCTGGAGGGGACGTTCGGCGAATACGGCATGACCGTGCTCGTCGTGGACATGAAGGCCGCGTGATACGATGCTCGGTTCAAGAAACAGGTCCAGAAGGGAATCCAGGGAGGCCGTCGTAGCGTCCCTTCCCGTGGACGAGGATGGGAACGTGCCCGAGGACTTCCTCAGACGGAGGAACAATCTCCGTTCGGCGCGTTCCCGCGCCGCGGACGACCGTTCCACCGCCAGGAAGGTCTATCCCAGGAACATGCCGCCCGAGCAGGCGGTGTCCTGGATCATGAACCCCGGACGGTCCGACGTGGAAGGCATAGACTGCGACGGGAAGGCGAACGTGAAGAGACGGGAGCCGAAGAAGGCCAAGGCCAAGGGGAAGGAGAAGCCCGCGACGCCGAAGGCGAAGGCCCCGGCCAAGCCCAAGCAACCAGTAGGTTCCAAACCGAAGGCCTCCGCACCCAGGACATCCGGGCCGAAGGCGCCCAGAGCGGTCCAGACGCCGTCCGTGGTGGTGAGCGGGAAGGAGATCCTGGACGTCGTCAAGCTGGTCAAGGAGACGGGAGGCGAGAGACTTCCCCTCGGATACGGGGGAAGTTACGCAAATGGCTCCTTCAGCGTCAGGATGGCCCTGGTGAGAGGGGACGGTCGCGGACTGTTCGGCCTGGATCCGGGCATTTCCGCCAAGCGCTATGTTGACATAGGGGGGATTAGCGGACTGGATGCGAAATCCGTCTACAAGCTGTCCATCGAGAACGACGCTCTGACGTTCCGTAAAGGTCCCGAGTTCTCCGAGGCGTCCCTGTCCGTCCCCGTCATCATGCGCGACTACGAGCAACCCATCCAGGAGGTTCTGGAAGCGACGCATCCCACGCACGAGTTCAGTCTGGATTCCGCCACGTTCGCACGTGTGCTGAGGCAGATGCGGGACGTGAGGACTAAGGTGTTCCAGCTGGAATCATCGTCCGAGGGGACGTTCGTAACGACATGGGGCGGAGGGGACTGCCACATCAAGGCGAGGATAGGCGGCGCCGCCACGGATCCGAAGGCGACGGCCCTGTTCTCCGTTGACGTCCTCCAGCAGATGAATGCCGTCGGCCAGAATCTGTACGTCGGGCGTTTCAGTGACGATTATTTCCTGGTCCTGGAGGGGTCCTTCGGGGACTATGCGCTGTACCTCGTGGTATCCGCGATGATGAGGGAGTGATACGATGTTCGGAAGAATCAAGTCGAGCAGGAACGCGAAGAACCGCCCCAGGAAACTGGGGGAGATATACGGCGACAATCTGAACAGCGTCGCCGACGTCGCGTGCGGTCTGGACGCTCAGATTCGGATGGGCGGACAGGTGGGGATGGCCGATAAGGACCACATCATGATAGCCTCCATGCGCCAGCGCGATTATCCGGTCATGGGAGTGGATGTGCCCGACATGGCGGTGAATGCGAAGACGATAAAGAAGCTGAAGTTCGGTCCGAACGAACGTTTCGACGTGTCCGCCGATGGTCATTCTTACACGCTGGACGACGGCAAGGTGCAATACCAGCTCCCCTTGGAATGGGTGGGCGGAGTCCCCCGGATGCCCCGCGATCTTTTCGCCGCGGAGAGCAGAGGATCCAGCGCGGAGATAGATACCGCGGTGATCAAGGAGGTCTGCAAGGACGGCGAGAAGTACCTGAAGGAGCAGGGGCTCACCATGGTGCGCGGACGCCGGATCAGCGCGGCCGCGATTATCGTCTCCGACGAGAACGGCATGTCCATCCAGGCGGTAGACGAGGAGGGGGAGCCGATAGGCCCCATCCGCATCCTGAGCAGGAACGGTACCGGCGAACCGCACGTTTCGACGTATCCGCTGGCCTACCTCCAGAACCTGGTCGCGGCCAATCCGAAGGGGACGCTGAGCATCGACGATGATTTCCCCATGGTGTTCAGATGGGACGATCCGACCTACGAGGGGAGACTGGTCCTGGCTCCGAGGATATGCGACGATGACAGGGAGGCCTTGGCCAAGAGGGAATGCGCCCTGATCAACCATCGCTCCGCGTTCGGGTCGGCGAACAGGCGCAGAAAATATGGGGGACGTGCGCGATGTTCCCCTCCAAGAAAGCCCCTCGCAAGTCCCCGTTTGCGACTGAGAGGATGGTCAGTTCGAAGAATCCTGAAAGATCCCCCGGAGTTTCAGGCGGATTGACCTTCGACGATGTGCGCGGATCCATAAAGCGTCCAGTGTCGTTCTGGGCGATAGACGAATCGGGCGTACCATCCCGGAAGCCTAACGAAAACGGCAAGGCATTCACTCTGTCTGCGGTCACGGAGCTTTCGACGATAGACTACGATAGACTACTGGCGAATGTCCCTCTGGATGACGACAGGGTCCATTTCAGTACTCTTAGGAACAAACACCCAGACATCTGTATCCGCCTGATGACGGATTTCGGGAAGGAGAACGTTCTTATCGTCTCTCTGTCCGTCAATAAGAGATCCAAGTACGTCGATAAGGTTAAAGGCATCCCAATCGACGAATTGTATCTGTCCGCGCTCTTGCAAAGACTTCTGGAGGCGATTTGTGAGATAGATATGTCCGATTCGATAATAGCGACATACGAAGCCAATGTCAACATCCGGGAGGAGCAGTGCCTTCTCCTATGG
>CAVJLK010000143.1:0-2794 GCA_963650175.1 Ruminococcus sp. CAG:579
TTAAGGAGGCTCCCGTGGAGACGGTAAACGTAACGGTGCGCATGGAGAGGCAGACAAGGGACGATGCGGCCAAGCTCTTCTCTGAGCTCGGTGTCAGCACCACGCAGGCCATCAACATGTTCCTCAAGCAGGCCGTGAGAGAGCAGCGGATACCCTTCGAGGTATCCGTCAGACCTGCTGCTGAATACCGTGCCGAGGGGATGAGGCGGCCCTAGCCGAGATTCGTCCTAGATGGCGCCTTCGTCTTCGAGCACGCCTACCGCATGCTCCGCCCAGGCCCTGTCGACGAGGTAGGGCTGCTCGGACGAGAGGGACGAGCGATCGACCGCGGCGCCGTAGAGCTCGTAGCCATCGCGAGGCATGATGGTGGTGAAGCCGCGCTCCCCATCGTTGATGCTGAACTTGAGGTCTTCCCCCTCCAGCCCGACGAGGTTCACGGCGCAGACGGCGCCAACCCTGACATTGCCCTGCATCTTGGCGAACCCCGATATCGCCATCTTCAGGATCTCGACGACCCGGTCGTCGAGGCCGGCGCTCAGGCAGATGGCCTTCCCGCGAAGGTCGTGACGGTCGAAGACGATCCTTTTGACGCTTCGGCCCACAGGCGTGTCTTCTCCGATCAAGCCATCGAACATTGCAGACACACCGGAGGCCATGTCCTCGTCTACGACGAGATAGACCGATGCGCGGTTGACGGGGTCGAGGTACAAGCACGGGCTCGCAAGGCTTGCCGCGTACCCGCATGCGGGACAGGTGAACTCGAAGAGCCGGCCGCCGAGGAGCGCTTCTTGGAGTTCTGGGCTCCTGCGGGCGTTGACGAGCGTGTGGGCACGATGGACGAACCCCTTGCCGCAACCGGGGCAGACAACCTCCACCGGGTCGTCCTCGGACGCGCTCCAGCCGTCGTCCAGATCCTCAACGAAGCCTGGTTTCCTGCTGATTCGCTTCGAGGAAACCCCAAGCCCCTTCGCCCATGCCTCGATGGAGCCCGGCTCGGCCTCGAGCTCCGTTTTCCACGAGGAGACGGTGTCGGCATCTCCCTCCAAGGCGCGGGTCGCCATCCCGGTCGGGTCGGCGACGACCTCCCAGCTGCTCGGGTCGCAGGGGTACAGGTAGGATGTGAACTCCTCGTTGTCGATGACGCCCTCGTAGACGGGCCTGTCTTTGGAGCACGGCCAGTAGTAGCAGCGTCCGCGCGTCAGCCCACTTACTCCGGCAAACTCATCGTCGTCGTGTTGATGCCCTGTGTAACGGACGACCGACCAGTCCTCTTTGACATTCATCCGCTTCACCTCCGCGGCCAGCCACTCGATCAGCTCGGAAAGCTCGGGATCCGACTCGCGGTACTTGTCGGCGTAGGAAGAGAGCGAGGAGAAGTACTCCGAATAGGATTTCTTCCCATAAGGTATCAGGTGGGAGCGCCGCTCGGAGCCTTCCGGATCCTCGTGCTGCGAAACCAGCTCATCGATAGCGTCGAGCTCAGCAGGATAGGAGAAAACCTCGCGGCCGCTCCTCCGGCATGAGGGAAGCAGGTCGTATGCAGCGTGCTCCGCAGGGATGTAAGGCCCTTCGTCAAGCACGAAAACGTCCATTGCGCCCATATCCAACACCTCCGGAATCGGTTGTTCCATCATCTTACATCCGCGCCTGACGTCTTCTTGAGCATACGACCCAGCCGTCGCAACAAGCATGGCTCAACGGAGAGCTGGGTCCAACCGACAAGGCGTCCCAGCCCTGTGTCCTTCGCCTTCTCTCGATTTACCTATGCTATCCCGCCTTGAAATAACGCAGGCCATATGGTAAACAGAATGTGGTGGCTGGATCAGCTACCTCCAAGTGCCGGGGGAAGTCCCCCGGCGTTTTTTATAATCGCGCATGGAGGCATGTTTGGCCAGGGAGCTCAGCATATTCGTCGACGAGAGTGGGGACCGCGGCGGCAAGGCCCGCTACTACCTGCTCACGCTCGTATTCCACGACCAGGCCGACGAGATAATGCACGAGGTGGCTGAGTACGAGCGGCACCTCGCCGTAGAGGGGCTCCCCGATGTCCCCTTCCATTCCGAGCCCCTGATGAATGGGCACAAGGGGTACGAGAATCTCGATATGGCCCAGCGCAAGAAGATGCTCGTGCTCTTCTCCGCCCTTGTCCGCCGCCTCCCGGTCTCCTACGCCACGTTCGTCTACCGGCGCAGCGAGTTCGACGATCTGGACAAGCTCACAGCCAGGATGAAGCGCGACATCTCCAACCTCCTCTTCGACCGTCTGGAGTTCTTCCAGGCCTTCTCCGGGGTGAAGGTCTACTACGACAACGGACAGGACATCGTGAGGCGGGCCCTCGACCAGTCGATCGGATTCGCGCTTTCCAAGGGCGTCGTAGAGCGCCGCAAGACCTCGATGGCCGACTACCGTCTGGAACAGGTGGCCGACTACCTGTGCACCATCGAGCTCGCCGCCGTCAAGTACGCAGCCAAGGAAAACGGCGAGACCTACAACAAGTTCTTCGGCGGCATCGGCAAGTTCAAGAAAAACTGGCTCAAGCAGACCCGTCGGAAAAGGGCGGATTCCCTTCCGTGACCCACCGTGACCCATCGTGACCCACGGAATCGCCCTGCCCCGCCCCAAAATCCGTGACCCAGATTTGACCGCATGGCTCGCCCGATTTTTGTGAGACTCAGTGTCAATAGGACAAACTGGAGCAAACTACGGCAAACTGGAACAAACTGGAGATACTTTTTGATCATTGAGTGGGAGTAATAAAAATACGTGCAATATACGTGCGTTAGCCTATAGATAG
>CAVJLK010000144.1:0-2432 GCA_963650175.1 Ruminococcus sp. CAG:579
TACCGTGTCATACTGACTGCACACTGCTCCTTTTAAATTCAGAAAGCCAAAATCCCTCGAATCATGTCGCAGAGACATGGTTTGAAGGGTTCCGGCCCCCAGTGGAAGGCGGCGGGAACGAACGACAACTCTCACGTCGCCTTCGCAGAAGGGTATAAAACGATTGATGACGTTTCCACAGACGTCATGGAGATTGCGATAGGTAACCAAGACTTCGGCGAGATAATCGGCGAAGGCTGTTTCTACGCGGACAAGAGCCTGCTCATCAGGGACATCCTGAAGACCAGAGCGAAGGCGCTCCTTATAACGAGGCCCCGCAGGTCCGGGAAGAGCCTTGGTCTCTCGACGATCGACCGCTTCTTCAGCGTCAAGTACGCCGAGAAGGAGGCCGAGAGGGACAGCTTCGCCGGTCTGAAGATCGAGCAGTGCCGCGAGTACCCTCTGTACGCGAAGAAGTACAGGAACCGCTATCCTGTGGTCAGGCTGGACTTCAGCAAAACCAGTGTGGAGAGTCTGGAATCATTCAGGAACAGCTTGAACAACCGCATCCGCAACCTGATTGTGACGGATTTCCGCTATATCTACGAATCCGATGCGATCAACGACATTCTGATGGCCGAATTCAAACGGATTCAGAATGAGGATGCGATGGATCCGGGACTCGTCGTCGAGAACCTGTGCATGCTCCTGGAACTCCATCACGGCGTCAAGCCCATCATCCTCATCGACGAATACGATGCGCCTCTGACGAGGGCATACGGCAGGCCGTATTGGGATAAGGTCGCGGAGAGCTACGGTTCGTTCCTCGAATCCATCGTGAAGACCAACAGATACGTTTCGTTCGTAGTCATGACGGGCGTGCAGAGAATCGTCACCAACGGAATGGCCAGCGGAATGAACAACGTCTACCACTGCGGCGTAATGTCCGACGACTTCGCGGAACACTTCGGACTCACTCCGGATGAGGTGGAGGACGCCGTCAGGCGTCAGGTGGACGATCTGTTCCCCGATTGGTCGGAGGATGAGCGCAGAGCGTATGCGGACAGGAAGTTCGCCGAAGCGAAGGAGTGGTACGACGGATACCGCATCGGAAAGTGCGACATCTACAACCCGTGGAGCGTCACGAACTTCATCCACAGGGACATCAAGAACGACGATCCTCCGCAACCGTACTGGAACGGGACGTCCAAGAACGGCATTCTGGTGGAGGTCCTCTCGGGATTCGGGAACACCACGTTGGATCGCATCAGGGACCTCTATCTACGCAAGGACATCCCCGAATTCGACAAGATCACTCCCGACAGCATCGTCTGGAACGGGAGTCGCTTCACCGAGAACGACGTCGCACCGCTCCTGTTGTCTCACGGATACCTCACGGCCGAACCCGTCGAAAACGGCATTCGCGTCCGCATTCCCAACGAAGAAGTCCGCAAGGCATACGACGACCTCATGAAGCTCGCGTACTGCCTCAGCGTACCGGATGTCATCGACCTCATCAAGCACATCGTCCAGAGGGACGCGGATCTCGTGAAGCAGGATTTGGAGCGTCTAATGAGCGGCGGTGCGTCCATCGACGGATGGAAGGAGAACAGATACAGGATGTGGATGAGGCAGCTGTTCGAGCTGAACGGCTACAAGTCTATCGCCGAGTATCCTTCTGGGACGGGGTTCATTGACATGCTCGTCAAGGAGCACGCCACGAATCCCGCGATACTTCTGGAGTTCAAAGTCCTCGATCCGGAGGACGATACCGACCTCTCTATCGCGCTCGACAAGGGCGTCGGCCAGATCGTCGACAGGAACTATGCGGACGAGTACCGGCTCCCAGGAGTGATCCCGCTCGCAGTCGCGTTCAGACAGAAGTCCTGCGCGGTCAGGTTCCTCTGACTGGAAACGGGGGCTTTGTGCCCCCTCTCCTACGAATCGTCATAAACCGAGTCGCTTTACGAAACGAAGAGTACCGTGTCATACTGACTGCACACTGCTCCTTTTAAATTCAGAAAGCCAAAATCCCTCGAATCATGTCGAAGAGACGCGATTCGAAGGGTTCCGGCCCCGGATGGAAGATCGCCGAGACCGACGGCATGCATGTCGGTCTCGGGGAAGAGTATAAAACGATTGATGACGTTTCTACAGACGTCATGGAGATTGCGATAGGGAATCAGGACTTCGGCGAGATAATCGGCGAGGGGTGCTTCTTCGCCGACAAGAGCCTGCTCATCAGGGACATCCTGAAGACCAGAGCGAAAGCTCTCCTGATAACGAGGCCCAGAAGATCCGGGAAGAGCCTCGGTCTTTCGATGATCGACCGCTTCTTCGGCGTCAAGTACGCCGAGAAGGAGGCGAAGAAGGACAGCTTCGCCGGTCTGAAGATCGAGCAGTGCCGCGAGTATCCGCTCTACGCGAAGAAGTACAGGAACCGCTACCCCGTC
>CAVJLK010000145.1:0-2395 GCA_963650175.1 Ruminococcus sp. CAG:579
TCCACTCGAGGGTGTGGGACCCGGCAGCGAGGCTGAGGTATCCGTTCTTCTGGGCGGTCTCGTCGATATACTGGACGATACCGCTGGTGGTCGAAGCGACCTTGGCTCCGTCTATGAAGACATCGGCGAATCCATAGTCGGCGACGATGCCCACATGGAAGACGTTGTAGTCCAGAAGAGCGGAGAACGCAGAGTAGTCTCCAACGCTGACCTTGCCCTCTTCCGTGACATCGTAGGTCTTTCCGGAGACGGTGTACTGCCAGTTCACGAACGCGGACGCGTTCAGCTTGGACACCTTGATCTTGGAGACATCGATGGTGTCGCTGGTGTAGACGGTGAACATCTCCTTGCCCTCGACGGAGAACGCGGACACGCTCTTCAGATCGGAAACGACTTCGTCGGAGACGGCGGAGCCGGCTCCGAGGTAGACGGTCTCGAGGCGATCGACGGCTCCGGGCGCGGACATGGCCGCGGCCGAGGTCACGGCGCCCTTCGGGGTGAACCCGATGTACATCAGGGGCACGGATAGCGTTCCCGCGGTGGCGGAAGCGGTCTCGGGCTCGGCGACGGTCAGGGTCCCGGTGACCACGATATAGTCGGCAGACAGCGACGCGCCGTTGCCGACGATCAGCGTTCCTGCGACGGCAAGGTCGGCGGCGTACATCTTGCCCTCGACCACGAGGGTCGCGGACTCGTCTATGGAGAAGCTCTCCAGGGAGATGATGTCGAAGTATCCGGCGCAGACGGTCCCGGAAACGATGGACGCGGAAGCGTCGGGCGATCCGTCCTCGTTGTCGGCCTTCTCGATCTCTCCGACGATCAGCATGTGGTCCTCGGCGGCATCGTCCTGGTAGTGGGCGATCAGGAAGTTCGTCACGTTCTTGAGCTTGACCGATCCGAGCTCGGAGACGACGGTCCCGTCGAACCTGCTGCCCTCGCCGTGGCCGGGGATGTGGCTGGATCCGGCGGACAGGCCGGCGTAGGTCAGGTTCAGGCTGTTCACGGTGAGGAACGCATCGTCTTCGAGGATGATGCCGACCTCGTTATCGCCGGTTCCGACGAAGGAGATGTCTCCGGCGGAGACGTTCCCGTACACGTAGATCTTCTTGTCCGCGGCTTCCGTCACGTCCGCGACGGCGTTCTCCAGGGTGGTGAGGTGCGCATACGTCCCGGTGGTGTCGGTGACGGTGTAGTAGGCGCCGGAATAGGCGTAGTGCTTCTCGATCTCCTTGAGGCTCTTGGACTCGAAGGTGACGAAGTCGCCGCTGATCTTCAGGACGCTGCATCCGTCGTCGGTGCCGAAGCTCCCTTCGATCCCCGAGTAGGACACGATGGCCCCCTCGACGGTGATGGTTATCGCCTTTCCGTCGGCGACCTTCAGGGATTTCCCCGCAGGCACGTACAGAGTGACCCCGTCCTTCACGGTGATGCTGCTGTCCAGCTCCACGTCCGTGGAGCGAGTGATGACCACAGTGTCTCCGGACTCCGCATTGTTCAGGGCGGTGTACACGTTGGTGTACTTGGCGAACTCTCCGTCGGTTGTGCAGACGTCGCTCTCAATCGCAGTGGCCTTGTTGGATTTCTTCTCGGAATAGAAGTACAGTGTACCGAGGACATCGTAGGTCCCGTCTTTGAGTACTGCTCCCTCTTCGACGGCGAGGGTGACGTTCCTGTCGTCGGTGGAACCGACGGTGACCGTCTGGCCGGAGGCCTTGACGGTGACTCCTTCGGGGATGGTCAGGTCCTCGTTGACGGTGAGATCTCCCATGACGGTGATGGTCTCCGCCCCGGACTCGACCGCTGCGGGCAGGGTGGTGTAGATCTTGTAGGTCTTGCTGTCCTCGGTGACCGTGTACATTGCAGCGATGACGGTTCCGCCGAGAGTATCGCTCTTCAGGGTCTTCACCTGTCCGTAGACTTCGATGGTCCCGGCATTGCCTATGAACGAGTTCGAGCTGTCAGCGATGTGAGTCAGCTCTCCGTAGACGGCAAGGTATCCGTCAATGATGAACGCCGCTCCCTCCCCGATGACCAGGGAGTCGTTGACGGTCATGAGAGCTCCGTTGTTGTAGGCTCCGGTCACAACCACGGCGATGGCTCTCCCTTCCGTTGCGCCTTCATCGTTGTAGCCCTCGACGTTCCCGGACAGGTCCATGTAGTTGGAGTAGTAGGTCTTCCCGTTGTAAGAATAGGAAGTCACGGACTCTGTGATAGTGAGCCCTTCGATCTCGTAATCATCTCCAGTGGCTGCCACCTCGACCTTGTTGGCGTATTCCGTCGTTTCGCCGTTGGCGAACACCAGGTCCTTGTCGGTGATGACTATGGCATGGTAATCGGCCTGCTGAGTGTCGTCAGTCAGCTTCGCTTCCCTGAACTCCACGACAGCTCCGTCTCC
>CAVJLK010000146.1:0-2267 GCA_963650175.1 Ruminococcus sp. CAG:579
CATTCGTTTTACACAATTTTAGCGCAAAGTGCGTAGAAAAGCCGGGTTTTCAGATTTTTCCACCAGTTTTTTGTGGTATATTCTCTGAAATCCCGGCTTGTTTTTCAATTCCTTTTTATCATAAATTATCAAATCTTCATGCCTGAGAATTCCTCCAGTTTCTCTATCTTCAGGACCTGCTTCGTGAGGCTCAGTCCGAATGCCTTCGCCATCAGTATGTTCATGTCGTTCTTCCTCGAACCGTTGATGAAGTCGTATCCCTCCTGCGCGTGGAACTTCCTTCCCCGCAGGCTCCTGAGCTCCTCGAGGACGGCGTCCGCGGTGACCCTGCTTCCGTCCGCCCTTCCGAGCTTCTCCGTCATGTGGCCCTCCTCCTTGTACAGCCTGTACATCATGCATCTGAGCGTCTGCAGCGCCAGGCACACGACGGTGAAATGTCCCCTGATGTGTGCCTCCGTCGTCAGGTAGATCGGCCTGCTGTCGAGGCAGGACTTCATCGTCCTGAAGCAGTATTCGATCTGCCACCTCATCCTCGAGACCTCATAGAGCTCGCGGACCGGGTCGCCCAGGTTTGTCGCCTGGACATAGTAGCCGAGGTATTTCTCCGCCTCGGCGAACGCCTCCTCGTTGATGGAGCAGACCTGCTCGTCCGCGACTTCCCCGTTCCCGGTCGCATTCACGCAGCTCATGTATCCGCGCAGCTCCTTCGGAACCGAATCGAGCTTCTTCGATTCCTTGACGATGGCCTCGGCCATCCTTCTCTTGTCCTCGAGCTCCTTCCTCTGGTACAGGTAGTACTTCATGGAGAAGGAGACGAGCAGCCTCGTGTAGAATTTCCCGCCCGGGACGCTGTCCCTGTTCTCGTATGTCTCGCTTGAATATCCGATTCTGTATTCGACGTCTTCCCTCTCCTCGATGGCGTCTCCGGGCCTGCAGTCGGACTCGGTCCACTTCCTGTTCTTTCCCGCCGTCTTCGTGGCCGTCCTCTTGGTGACGGCAAGCCCGAACCATGCGTCCTTGAACACCGTCTCCGAGAGGATGGAGCGGATGGAATCGCAGTCCTCGGCCGCAAGTGCCTCCTCGTACCTCTTCTTGAGGTTTTCAGGCGTTTCTGCCCTGCTTTTCGCGTTTTTGAACCTTGCCTTGTCGATCACCCAGGCCTTCACGCTCTCCGGGACGAACTTCCCCGTGATGGGCTGCGTGGTGATGTAGGACCTGCCATTCTGCGAGAGGAGCATCTTGTTCGAGAACGAGCACAGCCCGGCATCCGTGCATACCGTGATGTCCTCCACTTTCGTGTTCGGCGAAATCCTCTCGATCTGCTCCTTCAGGCTGCCCTGCTCGTTCAGGTTTCCCTTGAAGAGGACCATGCCGACGATGAATCCCCATTCGTCGATCAGCAGGCCCATCTGGACGAGGGGCGCGAATATGCCTTCCTTGCTCTTCTTCATGCCGAGGAGCTCGCCCTCCGAGCCCTGCGTGTAGTAGAAGTTCGTGCAGTCGTAGAAGTAGACCTTCGACCTCTTCCCGGACAGCTCCTTGACCTTCCTGTACGAATAGGCGTTTATCCCGTCGGAGTGCCTTGCGAGCACGTCGAGCGAGCGGTAGACATGCTGGAGGCTGACCCCGTCCGGAAACGGCAGAGTGTTCTCGGAGAGATACATGTGCCTCTTGCTTCCCGGGTTGAGGATCTGGGAGCAGATGAGGGCTCCGGCAACGTCCCTCAGGCTGAACCTGTACTTCGACTTCTTCTCCCCCTTCAGGGCATCGAGCTTGCCGAGGATCCCGAGTTCCTTCAGGAAGTGGTAGATGTAGACCTGGCCCAGGCTGACGTCGGAGTTCTCGCATTCCTCGCTCTCGGAGAAGAGGACGGTTGCCCTTCCCTGCTCGTTCCTCCATCTGTCGTATGCCTCGTTGGCAAGCGCGACGATGTGCGCGTCGTCGCCAAGGGAGGATTTCGGTCCGAGGTTCGCGATGTTGCACGACGTGCTCGCGCCGTCCTTCCGTATCGTCTTCTTGACGTACACGTTTCCCTCCTTCCCGTCCTTCGACAGGCCGACGCTGATCTTGAATCCCTTCCTCTTGTCTGCGTGGTCCCTGAGAATCTGTCTTTCCATGTGGCTGCCCTCCGATGGCATTATTATACCAAATATACCCAATATACCACAAGAAAAACATACGCTTGACAGCAAAAAAAAGACCCTTATACGTAGTATAAGAGCCTGGGGTCGGATTCCGGGTTTGTCAGCTATTCTGTAAAACTACCG
>CAVJLK010000147.1:0-2230 GCA_963650175.1 Ruminococcus sp. CAG:579
GAATCATCCTGACCTCCGGCGAAATCGTCCTGACTTCAGAAGAGGAGGCGGTACAATGACCGAGAAGCCCGAGGAGGGCAGGAGGTCGGTCATTTACGCCCGCGTCTCCACCGATGATAAAGGCCAGACCACCGACACCCAGGTCCGCATCTGCACGGAGTTCTGCGAGTCCAAGGGTCACAACATCCTCGAAGTGTACACGGACGAACAGTCCGGCTCTAATCTGGATCGCCCCGGATTCAACCGGATGCTCGGTCGCATCACGTTCCAGAAGGACGTGGATTACGTCGTCATCTACGACCAGTCTCGTCTGACCAGGGGCGGTGACTTCGACCAGATCAAGGAGACTTTCGCCCAGTATCGGTGCTACATCCGTCTCGCATCCATGGACATCGACCTGAATTCGTTGGCGGGGGCTGTCATAACCGCGAACACGGGAATCTACGACAAACACGAGAACACGGTCCGCAACGAGAAGACCGGACTCGGGATATATCAGCAGAAGCTGAACGGCGTCCATGTTGGACGCCCTGCCCGTTTCATGTTCGCCGAGGACATACCGCATGCGCCCAGGGGGAGGTTCGTTCAGGGCAAGACAACGGTAGCATCGGAGGAATACATCTTCGGATTGGCTCACAAGGGATACACAATCCCATACGTCGCCAAGCGGATTCTGCTAATCGGCGTCACCACGCTCAAGGAGGAGATGATGCCGTGCGTATGGGAACATGTCGAAGAACAGCCGTATGCACGCCCCGACAGACTAAGCGCATACCGTGCCATCTTTGAAAGCGTCCAAAACGCCCTCGGAGACCAACGGAAAGGGTACCCGACGGAAAGGGTCGAAAAACCCGACGAAACCCCGACGGAAAGGGTGGTCGCGTGACCCCGACGGAAAGGGAACCCTTTACGTCGGAGGTAGGACCCTTTACGTCGGTCGAGGGGGATACGTCCCCCGCTCCCGCCGTGAAAGAGACTACGCACGCCGTGTATGGGACCAAGCACACTGTGCGTTACAAGCTCCCGTCGAGCGTCATCTATCGCATCAAGGGCATAATCCAAGCGGAGCGCAGGACCGCTTCGACCGTCATGGAGAAGGTTGTCGAGGACTTCCTCGCCGTCCCCATCAACAACCCGCTGCCGTACATCCCGCTCAACCTCTATTCGGAGGATTGGGTGGTGTTCTCTTGGACGATGCCGGATGAACAGAAGGAGAAGTTGCAGGCACGCGCGATGGCCGAGGGACGCCTGAACGACGGAAGATGCGCATCCAACATCCTGGTCACCCGCGCACTGGTGGACTACATCGCCGCCAGCCCCGACGATCCGATGAAGCGCATGCCCGCCGTCGATGCCGCGGACTCCAAGGAACCGGTCTACGAGATTGTCCTGACTTCCGAAGAGGAGGTCTCCGAAGATACGGATGATGAATGGGAGCCGCTGGACGAGACGGAATCCGAGGACGATGGAGAATCCGAGGAGGCGTCGGAATGACCGCAGACCTCGGGCAATGCCCCTACACGCAGCAAGACCCGCTCCGCGTGGTCGAGCTGTTCGCAGGCATCGGCGCCCAGCGCACCGCCCTGAAGAACCTCGGAATCCCCCACGATGTGGTGGCCATCGCCGAAATCGACCAGCACGCCATCAAGGCTTACCAGGCGATCCACGGCGAGACCCGCAACCTGGGGGACGTCTCCAAGATAGAGCACATCCCGTCATGCGATCTGCTGACCTACTCCTTCCCGTGCATACGGGGGGACCAGGTGGTCACCACGTCTGAGGGGATGATCGCCATCCGTCTCCTGAAGGTCGGCGATTCCGTTCTGACGCACAGGGGACGCTACAAGAAGGTCACGGCCCACGCCATGACCGGATGCCAGCCCACGTGCAGGATCAGTACGGCGCTGGGCGAGCTGGTATGCACCCGCGAGCACAGAATCTACGTCCGTCATAAGACGCTGTTCGGCCACGGCCACGGCGATTTCACATCCCCCGGATGGAAGACGGCGGAGACGCTGAGGGAGGGCGATTACGTCGGTTATCCGGGTCCCAGCGACATGGGCGCGCACCTACAGGGAACGTTCTACGACAGCGGCATCCGCTGGGTCCCCGTCAGGGACGTTCAGGAATGCGACCCCGCCGAAGTGTACGACATCTCCGTCGAGGAGGACGGGAGCTTCGTGTGCGAGGGTATGATCGTCCACAACTGCCAGGACCTTAGCATCGCGGG
>CAVJLK010000148.1:0-2016 GCA_963650175.1 Ruminococcus sp. CAG:579
AGAAGATCTCGACGGTCGTCCCGATCATTCCGGGCATCCAGATCATCCCGGGCGAAGATCAGGATGCGGTGGAGGTCGTCGCCCGGGGCGACTCCGGATCCCGGTCCGGGGATGACGGGAGGACGCTCCTCCTCGTGGCGGTCATCGTCGCGATAATCGCCGAATTGGCGGTGCTGAGCGTCTCCAGGAAGAGGTGAGGGTGCTCGGCGATCCCAACGGCTCCGCGATGCGGGAACAGGGTCCCGGGACGATGAGAGTTCCGAGGCCCACCTTCCGTTCGGACCGTCGAACATTCCGGATCCGGACCGGGTTCGGAGGATCGCGCGCGGGGAGGAGAGGTTCTTCAGATGCCCGGTGGTCGTGTCATCCGGAGCATCATTGCGGATCGGCATGGGTCGGAGTGTTCGGACGGCCGTCCGAATTGTATCGTCCGAAGACGTGATATATCGACAACGTGTAGCCGATGCAGGATGATATCCTCATGACCGGGAAGGTCGGGGGATATGGATCGGGCTGAGTCCGGGATGCCCAGAAGGAGAATATAAATTATGAGAAACGATAGCAGATTTGATTGGGGGGGGGGGGGGACACGTTCCTCTCAGTTATCCAGACTCCAATTGCAAGGACATAGCCGCGAGCCTTCGACCATCATTATCACGACGGCAGCCTTGTTCATCTTATTGATAGCGGCCTTTTGTATCACCGTGGAGGAATCGGATGGGGTTGAGAGTGGATACGTTTGGTGCGTTTATCAAAATGGGGCTTCAGGCCCTTATTCATACCAAGATGGAACTCCGACGGGCGGACATTATGGTGTGTATTCCATATACCAAGGAGGGGATATTAGAAGCCCTGGTACCGAAGTAGCTTACGATAATGGGTACGTCCAGATTGCGGTGAAGGCTCCGGCTGGCCTCAAACCGAAATTGGAGAAGTCGGGATTTTATGATTACGATCATGTACCCGAAGACTGCGCGTATTATGTGACCAAGGACTCGGGATTGGTCAGTACCACCTACACATACGAATCGACCGATGATGGCGTCGTGAATATAGCGGTATTCAAGTTTAGTCGGACTGGTTTGCGTTTGTGGTTCACGACGGAAGCCGGGGGGTGGGATGGCCAGGAACCCCCGGAGGGTGTACTCGGGAAAATGGATCCATTTTTGCAGAAAACCCTGGAGAATACCACGAGCAAAATGGAATACAGGCTCGTCGAGGAAGGACAAGAGGGAGAATGGACGAGTTGTCAGGATCGTCAGACGACAGTTCAGAAGGCAGGCAAATACGAGATTCGTTATAAGGAAGTGAAGAATCAAAAGAAGGTGGCCAGCACTGCGATAGAAGCATATGTGGGTCCGGAGAAACCGACCACCGAGAAGAATGCACCCGCGGATCTCGTCTATTCCGGATCCGAGTACAGGCTGATCGAAAACTTCATGAACTACGGCTACACGGCATGTGTGAAGACCGATTCGGCAGGAACCGATGCCGACACCTACAAGGCCAGTGTCATTCTCGGGGAGGATTACCCCGTATGGTCGGACGGGGATGGCAGGGATGTCAAGGTGGAGATCGAATGGAAGATCGGCCCGAAGGACATCGAAGCTTCCGACGTCATCCTGACATACCCAGATCCGATCTCCCAGGGTGACGGTTCCAACGATGGATCATGCAGGTATGACGGAAATGCGAAGGACCTGCCGACCGCCGAATGGAAGTCACCTTTGACCGACTCCGTCGGTCCGACCGTCATCTACGCGAAGGACGGCGAGCGGATGACGGATCTGCCGAGGGGCCCCGGGACCTATGACGTGTACGTCCAGAACGACGGGACAGCATCGAACTTCATCGAAACCACGGACCTCGGGGTGAAGGTGGGGACGTTGACCATCGAGAAAGCCGAAGTCTCAATCGTCTCGTTCTCCTCGGACCCGGTGATGGAGGGATCCCCCATGACCATGAAGGTCACCTTCAAGACGGCCGGCGACATCACGGAGGACCCCGTCATCAGGT